>JARKOK010000531.1 GCA_029975765.1 Aggregatilineales bacterium | reverse complement strand
ATGCAGCAGGCGGTCAACCCGTATGGCGATGGGCAGGCCGCGCCGCGCACCGTCGCGGCTGTCCGGCACTTTCTGGGACTCACGAACGAACATCCCCAACCATTCGAAAGCATGTTGGCCGGTGAGCGAGTCTATGCCAGTGACCGGCAGCCTTCAACCCTGGCGCAGGAGGCATAACCGGCGATGACAGACTACTTACACGCGGCCCAGACCTTACATCGTTATCTGAGCCACCGTTTCTGGCATGATGATGGGCTGGTTGGCCCGGATGTGGGCGTGCGTTTTAACCGCGTCATGTGGCGCTTTCCTAAAAGCTATCTGGGCTTCTTAGACTGGCAGGATGATTATTACTATCTTCAGGGGCAGGGTTACTGGGTGCTGGATAACTGGCAGCTTTATGACCTCACCGGCGACGACGCCTGCGCAGCGATGGCCGTTCGCTGCGCCACCGGGATTCTCAATACCCAGCAGCCGGGTGGGTACTGGGACTATCCCCACCCCGGCTGGAAAGGGCGCATCGGGACAGTCGAGGGGGTTTTCGCCGCCCTGGGACTGCTGGCCGCCTACGAGCGCACCGGGCGGGATGACCTGCTCGCGGGGGTGCTGCGGTGGTACGACTACATGATTCATCACACCGGCTTTCAACGAACGGACGCCGGGCTGGCGATCAACTACTTCTCCAACAAACCCGCCGGGCTGGTTCCCAACAATTCGACCCATGCTTTAGCCTTCTTTGGCCGGCTGGCGCAGGTGACCGGCGAACAGCATTACCTCGAACACTGTCCGGCGCTGATCGGTTTTCTGGCTTCGGTGCAGATGGAATCGGGTGAATTTCCCTACTCGCTGAAGAATGAAACCGGCGAAGGCCGCGACCGGGTGCATTTCCAGTGTTACCAGTACCACGCCTTTCAGTTGCAGCATCTGGCGATGTACTACGACTCCACCCAGGATGCGGCGGTCCTGCCGCTTATCCAGAAGGTCGCGCAGTTTATTGCCGGCAGCGTGCGCGCCGATGGCTCCACCCGGTTTGACTGCACCGGCAGTCCGATGCGGGTAGTTTACAACACCGCCGCGATTGCGGCGGCGCTGGGCATCGCGCGCCGGTTGGGCGTCCACCACGCTCAGGCCGAGGAAGACCGGGCTTATGCCTATGTTCTGGCCCGGCAGCGCCCGGACGGTGGTTTTCCCTATTCCAGCCGGGAGTATGGTTTCCTGTCCGACCGGCGCGAGTACCCGCGCACACTGGCGATGATTCTCTACCACCTGCTCTTAAAAGCTGCCGAATATCACACCGAATACCGCCAGCAAAGGAGTCTCGCGTGAACATCGCGTTCATCACCAGCATGAAGTACGGCCTGAGCCAGTTCATCTTCCGCGATATTGAGGCGTTTGACCGGAAGGGGCACGGCATCAAACTGATCGCGCTGCGTAAGGCCGCCGGGCTTTACAACCCGCCGCCGGGCTGGACGGTGATTTCCCCGGCCTGGGCGCATCTCATCTGGAAACAGTTACGGTTTTTACTCCGGCATCCGGTTATGTATCTGCACGCGCTGCTGATCAGCCTGACCACCTTATCAATGGCCGATCTGTTGTTTGCCGTCGGCTTCGCCGAGAACATGACCGATGTGGAGGTGATGTATGCCTACTTTGGCGATCATAAGCTGTTCATTGGTTATTACCTCAAGCTGATAACCGGCATCCCGCTGGTGGTCAGTATCCGTGCTTACGAACTGTACAACAACCCCAACCGGCGGCTGTTCCCCCGGGCGCTGGCCGCCTGTGACTCCATCGTGACGATCAGCGACCACAATCGGGATTATCTGGTAAACCATTTTGGCATCCCTGCCGGTCGCATCGAAGTCGTGCGGCAGATACTCGATCTGGAGGCGTTTCAGCCCCGGCCCAGAATCAAAATTCTCATCGTGGGGTTCTTTACGGAAAAGAAAGGACACGAAATCCTGTTCCGGGCGCTGAAACTGATGAACCGGAACGATGTTGAACTATGGGTCGTTGGAGATATTACGCCCGATGTCACGCCGGTAGACTGCCGGCAGTTGGCGAGAGACATCGGCGTTGAACACCAGGTTGCCTTTTTTGGCGTGCAACAGGGCGCCGCGCTGCGCGCGCTGTACCGTGAATGTGACATTTTCTGCCTGCCGTCCCGGACGGCGCAGGACGGCGACCGCGAAGGGTTTCCCAATGTGATCGCGGAGGCGATGGCCTTTGGCAAGCCGGTGGTATCCACCTATCACGCCGGTATCCCGGAGGTGGTTGACAGCCTGCTGGTGGAAGAAAACAACGTGGAACAGTTGGCCGCTGCCCTGAACACCGTCTGCGATTCGGCAGAACTGCGCGCGGAACACGGCCGCAAGAACCGCGCCCGTGTGGAGCAGATGTTTTCCGGCACGAATAATGACCGGCTGGAAAGCATTCTGAACCAGTACACCAAACGCTCGATGCTTCCGGCGCAGCCCCTTTCATGAACAGGTTGATTATCGGAGAACCATGATGGTCAGTTTTGCCATGATGCCCGCAGCGGAAAAACCCGGCAGCCGGGAGGGGGTCGCTCTGCGCCAGTTTCCCTATCCCTACCGCGCCGCGCTGGCGATTTGCAGCGACATAGACGAAACCCGGTCAGTGGAGGAATTTCTGGAAATCCAGCAGTTTCTGAATACGAAGGACATGACCAGCATGGGAGAAGGTGTTGGTCTGGAAATCGGCAACAGCTTTTACTTTTATGATAATGATCGTGAATTTTCCTATTTCACGCACGAACCACGCGCCCAGCCGGTCATCGCTGATTTCATCCGCGCCGGCTATATTGACTGCCTGCACTCTTATGGCGATGCCGCGAACAGCCGGCATGACATCGAACGCGCGCTGACGGTGCTTCACGGCCTGGACTGCAAACTCCAGGTGTGGATCAACCACAGCCGGGCGCGGAACAACTTCTGCCGCAAGTTTGAGTACTTCTTCGGGCAGTGTCTGGGTGATGACCCGGCCTCGGACGTTTATCACGCCGATCTCACGCTGGATTACGGCATCCGCTTCGCCTGGGTCGGGGCTTCAACCCGGATGGTCGGCCAGAGCGCGCGGCATTCGCCAGCCGCAGCCCTCCGCACCGTCTATGACCCCCGGTATCCCGGCATTTCCATCACGAATGTGGGTAAGGAGATCGGCAAGAAGGCGCTCGGCGTGCTTCAGGACAGCCGGTTTCACCTTCAGCATCGTAACAAACTGATGCAGGTCACAGAATTGGAGGACGGGCAGAAAGTTTTTGAATTTATACGGTACTGCAACCATCCTGAAGGCGTTCCGCTGGGGGCCACGTCGCGCGGGCTGGCGTATGTCATCTCCCCCCGAACGCTGGACATGCTGAAAGCCGCGCACGGCTACATGATCGTCTACACCCATCTGGGGAAAAACGCGGATTCGCCGCACTACATCGCGCCTGAGACGCAGGCCGCCCTGCGAAATCTGGAGACTGAGTATCGCACCGGCAGCATTTATGTGACGACCACGTTCAAACTGGTCAGCTACTATCACACCGCCCAATATCTGATATGGGACTGGCAGGCGGCAGACAACCAGATGCAAATCTTCATCCGCCAGCTTGACGACCCGATTCAGGGCCAGGTCATGCCAACCGCCGACCAGCTTCAGGGCATCACCTTTTATGTGCCGGACAAGAATCGGGTTCAGGTCTATCTGGGAAATACCATGATTGAGCAGTTGCAGCGGAATCCTGCTGATGAATCCGGGATGGAAAGTGTCACGCTGCCGTTCACACAGTTACGTTTCCCCTATTCGTCCCAGGAAATCCGGCAGTTGGCCCAATAACGGAGAACAGTGAGGTGTCATGAAACGAATTTTATCCATCACGAATCATTACCCAACCGACGCGGCTCCGGGAAACAGCCCGTGCATCCAGCGCGAACATCACGCGCTCCGGCGGCTGGGCTATCAGGTGGAGGTGCTGTTCATTGACGGCGAACGCAGCAAGCTGAATTACTTAAAAGCGATGTGGGACGTATTCTGGCGCGCTCAGATCAAAGGGCAGTTCGATCTGATCCACGCCTATTACGGTTACTGCGGCGTGGTCGCCCGAATGCAGACGCGCCGCCCGGTAATCGTGACCTTTCGCGGTTCGGATGTGCTGTCCTGGCGCGAGCGCCCGTTGAGCTGGCTGGTGGCGCGCTGCGTCAGCCGGGTCATCGTCCGCACCGAAGAAATGCGGCGCGTGCTGGGTTTGCCAGCGGCACACATCATCGCCTGCGGGGTGGATATGGACGTATTCAAACCCGCCGACCGCGCCGCCGCCCGGCGCGCGTTGGGTTTGCCAGCGGCGGCGCCGCTGGTGTTATTTCCCTATGACCCGCAGCGACCGATGAAACGCTACGATCTGGTCGAAGCGGCGGCGGCGCTGCTCAAAAGCGAATTTCCTGACCTGCAAATCCTCTCGATTTATGACAAATCGCATGAGACCGTTGCCCAGTATATGAATGCCTGCGACGCGCTGGTGATGGCATCGGATTATGAAGGTGCGCCCGCCGCCGTGCGCGAAGCGATGGCCTGCAATCTGCCGGTAGTATCGGTGGATGTCGGTGATGTAGCGGCGATTATCCAGGATACCGAGGGCTGTTATGTGTGCGAGCGCACGGCAGCGGATATTGCCGCCCACCTGCGTAAGGTGCTGCACGAACGACGGCGTACCACTGGCCGCCAGAGAATGGCGGAACTGGATGTAAGCAAGACGGCTGGCAGTCTGGTCGGTATCTATCAGGAACTCCTTTTTACGGGAAAATTTGAATATGAGCATAATGCTTGAATCGTTACACACCCGGCTGGTTGAACTGGCGCTGGTCGGCCTGGCGGCTTTGTATGACGAAACCCAGAATTTGTTTGCTTATCAAATTCTGGATGGACAGCGGGTGCTGATGCCGCTGCACCGTTCGGTGCTGTACACGGCGATGTCGGCGCTGGGACTGATGAAAGCGCGCCAGTATGGTTGGGAAGACCCCGGCATTGATCTGGATCAAACCCTTGAATCGCTGGCAGCGCACCGGCACGACATCGGGCGGCGCGGCGAAGCTGGCGTGCTGCTGTGGGCGGACGCCTATCACGGCGGGCAGCACCGGCCCGTGCTGCTGCCGCCGGTTACGGCTCTGGTACAGCCGGAGACGCTCAAACGTCTGAGTTCGATGGAACTGGCCTGGCTGCTCATCGGCCTGTGTTACACCTACCAGCGCACCGATAACAGCGCAGCCATCCGGTCGTCATGCCTGACGGTTTACGAAGCGGTGGAAAACAACTTCAATCCCCACACCGGACTGATGCGCCATCAGGGTTCAGGCAGCGGGCTGCTGGCGGCACGCCGCCAGGTGGCGAACTTTGCCGACCAGATTTACAGCGTGTACGCCTTTGCCACCTTTTATGAAACCTTCCAGCAGGGCGAAGCACTCCAGCACGGTCTCCAGCTCGCACAGCGGCTGTGCGCCTTCCAGGGCGAACAGGGACAGTGGTGGTGGCATTACCACGCGCAGCGCGGCCTGGTAGTGTCACATTATCCGGTATTTGGAGTTCATCAGGACGGCATGGCGCCGATGGCGCTGCTGAAGCTGGCCGCCGTCAGCGGGCAGGATTTTACGGATGCCATCCAGCGCGGGCTGAACTGGCTTCAGCGGAATAACGAACTCCGGGAGGAAATGATTGTCTGGGAGCGCCATATCATCTGGCGCGACATTGAGCGCACGTCGCCAGCGGTTTACCTGCGCTACCTGTCTATGGCGTCCGCGCAGGTTGGTCTGACCGGCGTGGTCAGCCGGCTAGAGGCGCTGGGCGGCTGCCGTCTTAACCCTGAAATGCGACCGTATCATCTCGGTTGGCTGCTGTATGCGTTTGCCGGACAAAAATGACTGAACGGCAGGAAGTATCATGAACATTTGGGTTGACATTGCGACTCCGCCTCAGGTGTTGTTTCTGCGCCCGATCATGCGTGAGTTCGAACGCCGGGGGCATGAACTGGTTGTGACGACGCGCCACGCGACGGAGACCGTCGCGCTGGCAGATCGTTACCAACTGGCGCATACGGTCATTGGCGCACACGGCGGCGAGACATTTACTGGCAAAGCAGCGGCCATCCTGGGGCGCTCGCTGCGGCTGATGGGATTTTTGCGCGGGCGAAAGATCGCGCTGGCGGTCAGTCACAGTTCCTACAGTCAGGCGCTGGCCGCCGGTGTTATGCGCCTGCCGTTTGTCGCCATGACGGATTACGAAGGTCACCCGGCGATGCGGCTGGTCTGCCGCTTCGCCCGGAAAATCATCGTGCCGCACGTTTTCCAGAAAGCCGCCCTAGTACGGTTGGGCGCGACGGAACGGCAGATCGAGTTCTACAGCGGGCTGAAGGAGGATGTCTATCTTTCGGACTTTGAACCCGCGCCACGCTTTTTAGAGACGCTTGGTGTCCCCGATGATCGCGTTCTGGTGACGATGCGCCCGCCCAGCGAAGAGGCAGCCTACCATCCTTTCGAGAACCGGCTGTTTGACGAGGCGCTGAAATATGCCGCCTGCCAGCCCAATACGTTTGTGGTGCTGCTGCCCCGCACGCCCAAACAGCGGCAGCGATTTGAAGCCCTGAACCTGCCCAATCTGCTGATGCCCAACAGCGTCGTGGATGGCCCCAGCCTCATCTATTATTCCGATCTGGTCATCGGCGGCGGCGGCACGATGAACCGTGAAGCCAGAGTGTTTGGCACCCCGGTCTATACGATGTTCAAGGGGATGCTGGGCAGCGTTGACACCTATTTGATTCAATCCGGCCAGATGTCCCGGATTGAAACCGAGGCGGATATTCCCCGTATCCGGCTGAGCAAAAAACCGCAAACTGTTTTTTCGTCTCAAAGTGAAACAGGACAGCTTTTGATCCGGGAGATTGTTGACAAAATTCTCGAAGTACGCTGAGTGTTTATTGTTAAGCGGGTAAATAGTTGGATGTGATGAAAACCTGGCTTGTGAGTGTGGTGTTAACGGTCGGCCTGCTGGTGGTTCCGGCCACTGGTGAAAATCCCATCGCGGTGGCACAAACCAGCCATCCCCGCCTGTTTTTTACGGCAGCGGACATTCCGCGTTTGCAGCGACAGGCGCAGTCCACGCACGCTGACATCTGGGCGCCCATTTTCGACTATGCTGATTCGCTGGTGGGAACCACCCCGCCCGCCGCCACGCCTGTAACTGGCGACGAGGAAGCTTTCCGGCAGTACGGCAACCAACTGATCCCGCTGGCCTTCACGTGCGTCATTACGCAGGCCGAAAATTTCTGCGATCTGGCACGCGACTATCTGCTGACCTACGCCGGCTGGTCGCAGTGGGATGAGAACAATTTCCGCGATCTGGGGCTGGCGCATATGCTGCTGGGCAGCACGCTGGCTTACGACTGGCTGTTTAACCGGCTGTCGCCGGCGGAACAGCAAACCGCCCGCGCGGCGCTGTCCACCTGGGCGCAGCGTTTGTATGAAGCCAGCATCGAACCCAAACATGACGAATGGAACAACTGGTGGCCGCAGTCGTATGCCCAGAATCACGCATCCACCAACCACAGCGCGCTGGGCATGGCCGGCCTGGCTTTAAGCGGTGAGGACGTGAACGCGCCGGTGTGGGTAGACCGCGCCCGAAGCGAACTGGCACGCGATCAGGCCCTGCTGGCCGGGATTGGGGATGGAAGCTGGCACGAAGGCATTTCGTATCAAAACTATAAACTGACCATGCTGCTGCCGTTTGCCTACAACCTGAAGCGGCTACAAGGCGTGAATATCCTGGCGGACACCTATCTGAACAATTACGTTCTGTGGCGCATTTACAATCATCTGCCCGGCAAGGTTTTCGGACTGATGAACTTTGGCAATCTGGAGTTCGCCTGGGGCAACAGTTATGCCCCGGAGAACGTGCTGCGGTTTATCGCGCGGGAGTATCGGAACGGGCGCGCCGAATGGATGGCGCAGCAGCTCAGCGCCGCCGAAGGGCGGGATGCCAACGTTTTCCGCGCGCCCTGGTATGTTTTTGAGTTTCTCTATTATGACCCGGCGGTTGCCGCCCGGCAGCCAGCCAACAGCCTGCCGCCGCGCCGCACCTTCCCCGATCTGGAAGGGGTGATCTGGCGCACTGGCTGGGAGCAGGATGACCTGCTGTTTGGCTTAAAAACGGGGGTATACGGCGGGCGGTTTGCCTTCGACACCTTTGTGGCGGAAAACGATCTCTGGAAGCCGCCGTGTGCGGAAACCGGCTGCCAGCTCAATATCGGGCACGATCACGATGATACCAATACATTCTATATCTACCGGCGTGGAAGCTGGTTAGCGCCGGAAAATATGGGCGCCGGCCTGTACGATACGTCCTATCACAATACGCTACTGATTGATGGTGAAGGTCAGGCCAGGCCGCCGGATGATTCATGGCGCGACCCGAATTCATTTGAGGGGCTGGATGGCCGGCTGACGGCGACCGCCAATAGCCGGAACTTCGATTATCTGGCGGCTGATGCCACCCGCCGTTATGCCATTGACGATCTGGAAACGGTTACCCGCTATGTGCTGTTCGTGCGGCCTGATTATTTTGTGATGCTCGACCATCTGGCGGCGGCAGCGCCACACCGTTATGACTGGGTGCTGCATTTCGATGCGGGGGTGACGGTCGAAGGAAACTGGGTGCGCGGCGATGCTGATGACGGACAAATCCTGGGGGTCGGCATCGTGTCGCCACCCCAGTTCCAGGCGGAAACGGGCGATGATGGTTATCCCTATGTGCGGGTGCGTCCGGCTGAAAACACGCCAGCTACCCGCCTGCTGCACATTCTGTATCCGACAGACGCAGCGGCCTGGGACAGCCGCCCGGAAACTGAACTGCTGGACGATACCGGCGCGATGATTGCGGCGCGGTTGCGTCTGGCTGAAGGCGGCCAGCACGATGTGATTCTGGCTTATGCCGGCACTCTATCATCCAGCGCGGTTGGGCCGTATGCCTTCGATGGCCGCGCAGCCTTCATTGGGACTGACGCGGAACAAAACATGGAGCGGCTGTGGGTTCACGGTGGGTCGGCGCTGGATGATCTGGCGGGGGATCGCGGGGTAATCGTGAACGGCCTAAGCCCCGCCGAACCGTTTGAAGCCGTTTATCAGGCTGACCGGGTGGCGGTGTACGGCACGATTGTCTCGCCGGTTCGTTTATATGCCCCCGATGCGCAGCAGCTAACCGTCAATAACCAGCCCACCGCGTTTGTGCGGGATGGCCGGCATATCATCTTTCCGGCAGAACCTCAGGCGGCGGGGGACACCGTTCCAGGGGTGGCGGCGCTGATCGTGCAGATGGTCGCTGAACCGCCCTTTGCCGCCCCCAACACTCAGGTTGATTGGACGATCACGATCACCAACCCCAATCCCGCCCCCGGCACGCAGGTAGTTGTCGAAGATCATTTCCCGGATGAGATCGAGGTGCTGTCAGCCAGCTCGCCCGCCGGCAGCGTGGCAGTCAGACGCCAGAGGCTGACCGGCACCCAGGCGGTGCTCGGCCCGGACCAATCGCTCGTCATTCGTGTTAATTCTCGGATTCGGTCGGACACCCGAATTCCTTTCATCATTACCAATCAGGCGTCCGTTCGCAGCGCGGAACACCCCCAGCCGGTGTTTGCCGCCGCTACCGTCGTCAGCGCCACCGAACTGCCATCCACCGGCGAATCACCCTGGCAAGTCTGGCGCAGTCTTGTGCTGATCATTGCTGTGGGAGCGGGAGGCTTCCTTCTGAACCGGTTATATCGGTCACCGGGTAAATACCTCACCCGTTAAGTCGTGATCGCCCTCAGCCGCTCTGGGGCGCATCCAAAAGTACAGTACGGTTGTGCAGTGACAGTATGGAGGGGAAGATGCGCAGGATTATTCATAAACTGCAAGCCCTGTGGTCTTCGATCAGACAGGGCAATTCTGGCAAAGTGCTTGAAGAATTTCGACGGTGGCTGTATTCCGACTCGTTTTCCTTTGGCCTGCGGCGTGATCTCCAGCAGCCCTTTGTCGCCCCACCCGCGAAAATACCGATCCTCGTGCGTCCGCTGGCAGAAAACGACAAACCGAAAATCTTTGCCGATGAAGGGTATTCGCTCCACATCCGGCATGATTTTCTCGACGAAAATATTCCAACCTGTTATCTGGCGACCACCACCGACGGCGATCCCTGTTATATCCAGTGGTTGATGTCCCCCAGCCATAACCACCAGATACAGGCATACTTTAGGGGACTGTTTCCGGTGCTGGCGCCTGACGAGGCGCTGCTGGAATACGCCTACACCCTCGAAAAATACCGGGGGCAGAAGATCATGCCCAGCGCGATGGCGCAGTTTGCCGAAAAAGCCGCCGACTTCGGCGCGCGGTGGGTGATTACCTTTGTCGAACAGGACAACATCCCGGCGTTGAAGGGCTGCAAGAATGCCGGCTTTTATCCCTATCTGATCCGCCGGGAACGCTGGCGGTTGTTCCGCCGCAGCCTGACATTCACGCCGCTGCCCGATGGCACACCGTATCCGTTTGATGCAACCAGCGAGGGAAAAACCGCAGCGGCGGCGTGATCGCCGGTGGTTGCGTCAACCATCTGTTTCTGTTTACCCGATCCATGAGGTGTGTTGTGGTGTTAATCTGTGTTGATCCCCGGACAGATGGGCAGTGGCGGCGGCTGATCGAGAACTGTCCCAGCAGCGTGTTCCATACGCCGGTCTGGATGCAGGTCTTAACCGATACTTACGGCTGGGATTTTCAGGCTCATCTCCTGCTGAACGAGCAGCGTGAACCGGAAGCAGGGCTGCCGTTCTGCCGGATTGATGACCACAAAGGCGTGCGGGTCATCAGCCTGCCCTTTTCGGACTACTGCGACCCACTGGTGGAACAGCCCCGCCAGTGGGATGCGGTGTTTGCCCCCCTGTCGGACAGTGACGAACCGTTTATGACCCGTTGTTTACATACGGCGATTCCCCTGTCCGACAGCCGGCTGTCCGCTACCAAACGCGCCAGATGGCACGGCATTAATCTGCGGCGGGAATCGGAAACGATCTGGCAGGAACTGGACAGCGCCGCCCGCCGGGCTATCCAGAAAGCGCGGCGGGATGGGGTGGTCGTGCGCGCGGCAGCGGCGGAGTGGGAACTGCGCGCATTCTTCGAGATGCACCTGCGCGTCCGAAAATACAAGTACCGCCTGCTCGCGCAGCCGTACAGCCTGTTCGAAAATATCTGGCGGCACTTCATCGAAGCCGGACAGGGTACGCTGCTGGTCGCGGTTCAGGAAGATGAAATCATCGCAGGTACGCTGTATCTGAAATGGCAGGATACGCTGTATTACAAATTCAACGCCTCCAGACCGGAGGCCGCTGCCTGCCGCCCATCCGATTTACTGGTGTGGGAAGGCATTCAGTACGGCAAAGCGCGGGGCTGCACGTACTTCGACTTCGGCCTGAGCGACTGGGATCAGGAAGGACTGCTGCAATTCAAGCGCAAATATGCGACCGAGGAAAAGACCATTTCGTTTCTTCAGCGTTCCCCCCCGCGCGACCCGAACGCCTGGAACAACCAGGCCCAGCACTTATTCCCACAGCTTACCAATCTGCTGACCGATCAGGCCGTGCCTGATCATGTCACTGAACAGGCGGGTGAACTTCTCTACCGGTTTTTTGTCTGAAGAAAGCGCGGCTTATATGATCTGTACGGTCGTGGGCGCACGCCCAAATTTTATCAAGATGGCTCCCATCATCATGGAGCTGTCGCGGCGAGGACTGCCGCAGGTATTTGTCCATACCGGGCAGCATTATGATGCCAGAATGTCGGCGGTATTTTTCGATGAGCTTGGTCTGCCGCAGCCGGATGTTTATCTGGGGGTGGGTTCTGGCACACACGCCGAGCAGACCGCGCGGGTGATGCTGGGGTTTGAACAGACCTGTTTTCAGTACCAGCCGCGCCTGGTGATCGTCGCCGGCGATGTCAATTCAACGCTGGCCTGCGCGCTGAGCGCCGCCAAGCTGAATATCCCTGTAGCCCATGTCGAAGCGGGGTTACGCTCCAACGACCGCACCATGCCGGAGGAAATCAACCGGATTGTGACCGATCATCTGGCCGATCTGCTGTTTACTACCGAACCAAGCGGCAGTGAGCACCTGCGTCAGGAAGGCATCGCCGCCGAGAAAATCCACTTTGTCGGCAATTCGATGATTGACACCTTACGCCAGCACGTTGACCGCGCGGCAGCCCGCCGCCCCTGGGAGGCCTTTGGTGTGCAGCCAGATGCTTATGGGCTGGTCACGCTGCACCGGCCTTCGAACATTGACGACCCGGCGACTGCCAGAGAAATTGCGGAAGCCCTGCGGGAGATCAGCGTAAGTTTGCCCCTGATCTTCCCCATCCACCCGCGAACCCTGTCAAAGAACCGGGAACTGTGGAACGCCACCAGCAGCCTGCGGATTGTCGAGCCGCTGGGTTATCTCGATTTTCTGGGGTTGATGAGCCACAGCAAAATCGTCATCACTGACTCCGGCGGCATCCAGGAAGAAACCACCGCCCTGGGGATACCCTGTCTGACGCTGCGTTACAACACGGAACGACCGGTGACCATTACCGACGGGACGAACCGGCTGGTTGCGCCGCGAAAAGATGCTGTTCTGCGGGCGTTTCACGCGCCGGTGAAACACCCGGATCGAACACCCGAACTCTGGGATGGCTGCGCTGCCCCGCGCATCGTGGATGTCATTGAAACAGTACTGCCATCCCTGTCTAATCATTGATTTTTTGTGAAGAACGTGCAATCTTACACCTACGTTATTGACAAATGCTCAATTCTTTGTTATGGTAATTACAGTTAGTTGACAATCATTCTCGTTCATCTGGTCAACAACTTATCTGGAGGTTTCATCATGCTGTACATTCCGCGTGAAAAAGGTCAGGGCCTCGTAGAATACGCGCTGATCCTCGTCCTGGTCGCCGTCGTCGTGATCGTCATCCTGGCGCTGCTCGGCCCGGCTATCGGCAACATCTTCTCGAACATCGTCAAC
>JARKOK010000528.1 GCA_029975765.1 Aggregatilineales bacterium | reverse complement strand
CTGGCACTCGACAAACTCGCCCAGGTCACCCATCGGAATCAGCGGAATGAAGTACAGGCTGAAGTAGCGTTTGGCCTGCTTGCGTTCGTAGGCGCGCATCGTCCGGCAGTTAGGGCAGTGAAACTGGCCGCTGCCAACGGTTTTCATCTTATTGGACGTACCAAAAACAATCATATTGACCTTCCCATCAGCGCAGGCTGTCCAGCGCCGCGATGACGCGCTCACGCGGCACATCCTCCACGATAACTGGCTGCCCCACCCCGCGCAGCAGCACAAAACGTGACCGCCCGCTCTGCCATTTTTTATCCGCCCCCATCGCCGCATAAATCGTGTTGGGGTCGAAATCGTCCAATTGGACCGGCAGCCCGACTTGCAGCAGCAGCGCCCGTACCCGTTCGACCAGTACGACTTCCGCCAGCCCCAGTCCGGCAGATAAATACGCCGCCGCCAGCAGACCCACACCGACCGCCTCGCCATGCGGCCAGGTATACCCCGATACCTGCTCAATCGCATGAGCGAAGGTATGGCCGAGGTTTAAATGCGCGCGAACATTCTTTTCAAACGGGTCCTGCTGCACCACAGCTACTTTTACTTGCACGGCCCGCCACACCAGTTCAACCGCCTGCGCGGGCACGGCGCGGCCAGCCTCAATCAAATCCAGCAGCCCATCGTCCGCCAGCAGCCCATGTTTGATGACTTCTGCCATACCGCAGCGCCACTCCCGTTCGGGAAGCGTGTGCAGCACATCGGTATCCATCAGCACCGCGTCGGGCTGCTTGAACGCACCTACCAGATTTTTCCCCTGCGGCAAATCCACGCCGACTTTGCCACCCACGCTGGAGTCAACCATTGCCAGCAGACTGGTGGGAATCTGGACAAAGCGCACGCCGCGCATGTAAGTCGCCGCCGCGAAACCCACCGTATCCCCGACCACCCCGCCGCCAAGCGCGATGACTGTGCTGCTGCGATCCAGGCCGGCGGCCACGAAATCGGTATACAACTTGGCGACGGTCGCCAGCGTTTTGTACATTTCGCCATCAGGGATCGTGATGAGCGCCGCGTCCGGCAGCATTTGCGCCAGCGGTTCGCCATACAGAGGGGCGAGCGTGGTATTGGTAACAACGCCTACACGCCCTTGCAGCGGCACAGCCGCACGATGCCCGGCCTGAGTCAACAGCCCCGGCTCAATCCAGATGTCATAATCACCGCCAGGCGCGGTTACACGGATGCGGTTTGCTGCCACAGAAATATAATCTCCTCAACCACCTGCTCCGGTGTTTTATCGCTGGTATCCACATGGGTCGGAATCGCGTCATAAGCCGTGCGGCGCTGTTCCAGCAACGCACGCCAGTCGCCACGCAGCAGCGGGCGCTCATCAGCTTCGTTCTTCAGCCGGGTTTCAATCGCCTCTGGCGAAGCAACCAGACACACAACCGTGCCGGACGCCAGCATCACGCTCCGATTGCCCGCATCTACCAGCATCCCGCCGCCAGTCGCAATCACCAGCCCACGCTGTGCCGCCAGAAACCGGCAGATACGCTGTTCGATATGCCGGAAACCGGTTTCGCCCTCACGCGCGAAAATCTCCGGGATGCTCAGTCCCATGCGCTGCACAATTTCGGCATCGGTATCTATAAACGGGCGGCCTAAGCGTTCCGCCAGCAGCCGCCCGACTGTCGTCTTGCCCGTTCCCATAAACCCCGTAATGACGATATTCCGGTCATTCGTAACCAAAACGCCACTCCACATTATCCATCGGCAGATCGTCCAGGCGCGCCCGCCGCAGCGCCGCAAAATGTGGGCGCATCTCGTCCAGGCTGTCGCCACCCAGTTTTTCCAGCAGTGTGTCAGCGATCACCAGCGCCAGCATCGCTTCACCAATCGGCACGGCACGCGGCAGAGCGCAGAAGTCGCTGCGTTCGTAGGTTGTGCGCTCCGGCTTCCCCGTCGCCAGATTCACCGATTCCAGCCCTTGTAGCAGCGTCGCAATCGGCTTCATCGCCGCCCGTGCCACAATCGGATCGCCAGTGCTGATACCGCCCTCGATACCCCCGGCGCGGTTGGTACGGCGAATCAGGTCGCCCGTTTCGTTCACAAAAATCTCGTCGTGAACCTGCGACCCACGTTTGCCGGCGTTATCAAACGCCGGGCCGACCTCCGCGCCTTTCATGGCATGGATGCTGACCAGCGCCGCCACGATGCGCGCATCCAGCCGCCGGTCATGATGCACATGCGACCCTAACCCCGGCGGCACATTCAGCGCAACCACTTCAAAGATACCGCCCAACGTGTCTTTGTCAATTTTTACCTGCCGGATGGCCTCGTGCATGGCCTCAACCGAGTCATTCACCGGACAGCGCACATCATTTGCTTCGGCAGTACGAAAGCGTTCTTCATAGGGCATATTGTCTGGAATATTCGCCTGCACATCACCGACCTGCACCACATAACCACCGACTGTGATTCCAAATTCTGCCAGCAGCTTTTTGCAGATCGCGCCGACGGCCACACGCATCGTGGTTTCGCGGGCGCTGGCGCGTTCCAGCGCCACCCGCAGATCACGATAGCCATATTTCACCGCGCCGGTTAAGTCGGCGTGGCCGGGACGCGGCGTGGTCATCGGCGTGATGTCCTTGTCGCGCCAGTTTTTGAAATCGCGGTTTTCGACCAGCAGCGCAATCGGCGCGCCGGTCGTAAGGCCGTTCATCACGCCGGACGTGATTCGCACCTCGTCACGCTCGATGCTCATACGCCCGCCGGAGCCGTACCCCTGCTGGCGGCGTGCCAGTTCCGTGTTGATATCCTCCGGCAACAGCGGCAGCCCGGCAGGCAGTCCTTCGATAATGGCCGTCAGCATCGGCCCGTGTGATTCTCCGGCAGTGAGAAAACGTATCATGCGTTCAGCCTTTAGCGGTTAGCTTTTTTCTTATTCTCTTGGCATCTTGGCGGTTAGCCTGATTGCAGCGCCGTTTTTGCTGCCTCGAACATCACCTCAACCGGCGCGGGCTGACCCGTCCAGATTTCAAACGCCGCCGCGCCCTGCCGCACCAGCATCCCCAGTCCACCAATCGCCTGCCCGCCAGCTTCCTCCGCCTGCTGCATGAGGCGCGTCTGCGCCGGGCGATACACCATGTCGTAGACCGTCACACCGCGCGGAAACGGCACGCCGTCAATCCAGGGCGACTCGTCCACATGCGGCCACATGCCGACCGACGTGCAGTTCACGATCAGCGACAGGTTGGCGTCCTCCACCGCGTCGTCCAGCGTTATGGCGTCCACGCCCCACACGCCCGCCGAAATGGACAGGTCAGCCAGCATCACCTGCGCTTTTTCCAGCGTGCGGTTGACCACCGTCACCCGCGCCCCGGCGCGCACCAGCGTGTAAACCGCCGCCCGCGCCGCGCCGCCCGCGCCTAACACGATCACGTGTTTATCCAGCAGATTAATCCCGTTCGCCTCCAGATCGGCCAGAAAACCGAGTACATCGGTGTTCGTGCCGGTGTTGTCGCGAAAGTCAATCGTATTCACCGCACCGACCGCGCGCGCCCGTTCGTCCGGCTTGACGTAAGGCATCACCGCCTGTTTGTGCGGCACGGTCACGTTCACGCCGATGAAGCCGCCCTCGTCGCGCAGCGTTCGTAAACCCTGGCGCACGATGTCCGGCGGAATCGCGGCCAGTTCATACGACCAGTCCTTGAGGCCAAGCGCCGCGAAGGCTGCGTTGTGCATCGCCGGGCTGATACTGTGGGTTACCGGCCAGCCGATCACTCCGACTTTGTTCATATCAATTCTCTAACTGCAATCTCTGCCCCTAGCCCCGCCATCGTCTCGGCAAAGCCTGGGAATGAATCACCCGCGCATCTGGCGTCCAGCACCATCGTTTCACCATCTGCCAGCAATCCGGCGATGCTCAGGCTCATCGCAATCCGGTGATCGTCATGGCCGTCCACCGCCGCAGCCTTCAGCGTTTGTGGCCCGCGAATGATGAAACCGTCCGGCGTCTCGGTGATGTTTGCGCCCAGTTTCGCCAGTTCCGTCGCCATCACACTGATGCGGTCAGTTTCCTTCACCCGCAGTTCGCCCGCGTCGCGCACCACCGTTTCACCTTCCGCCGCCAGCGCCGCCACCATCAGAATCGGGAACTCGTCAATCATCTCGACGACGACACTGCCGCCGATCTCCACGCCCTTGAGCATACTATGCCGCGCGCGAATCGTGCCAACCGGCTCACCGGCTTCTAATCCGGTTTCGGTCACGATGATGTTCGCGCCCATGCGCCGCAGCACGTCCAGCAGGCCGGTGCGTGTTGGGTTCAGGTTCACGCCGGTCAGGGTGATGTCACTCCCCGGCACCAGCAGCGCCGCCACCAATGGGAACGCCGCCGAGGAAATGTCGCCCGGCACGGTCAAGTCTATGGGCTTCAAGTCACCGTTCGGCGTTAAAACAATCCGGCTGCCTTCAGTGCTGATGTCCACGCCCATCGCGCTCAACATGCGTTCGGTGTGGTCACGCGCCGGGCCGGGCTGCACCACCGCCGTCGCGCCCTTTGCGAATAATCCCGCCAGCAGCACGGCGCTTTTCACCTGCGCGCTGGCAACCGGCATGTCGTAGATGATCCCGCGCAGGTCAGCCGGTTTGATCGTCAGCGGCGCGCGATCATTCGCGCCGGTAATGTCCGCGCCCATCATCCGCAGCGGCGTGATGATGCGTTTCATTGGTCGGCGGCGAAGCTGCTCGCTGCCGTCCAGCACGCTGGGGAACGGCTGGCCGCACATGATGCCCGCCAGCAGACGAATCCCTGTCCCGGCATTGACCAGATTCAGCGGCACGTCCGGCGCTCGAAATCTGCCGCCGTGTATGGTCAGTACGTTTTTACCGTGCCGATCAACCGGTATGCCCAACGCCTGAATCGTCGCTAATGATGCCTCAGTATCTCCCGCCGCCAGCCAGCCGCGAACGTGCGTCGCGCCGTTTGCCAGCGCGCCAAACAGCACCGCACGGTGCGAAATGGATTTATCCCCCGGCACGGTCGTTGTACCACTTAGTGCCTGTCCCGGTTTCACCACAAAACAATCTGCCGCACTCATTTTTTCGCCCCATTCTCGTATTGTTGAATCCAGCTCAGACGCGCCTTACGTGCCGGTTTCAGAAATTCCGCCACTTTCTGCTCGTCGCGGGAGACCAGCATCGCTTCCAGCATCGCCAGTTGTACCCGGAATAATGCCAGCAGCGTGGCGACGGCCTGTGTATTGGTGCTGAGGATGTCGCCCATCATCTGCACGTCCTGTCCCGCCAGCCGCGACATATCGCGGAAGCCGCCCGCCGCCAGTTCCCACACCGCCGGGTCGGACTGCCCCTGCTGCGCCACCGTCGCGACCAGTGTGGCGCTCAGAATATACGGTAGGTGACTGATGGCCGCGACCAGATGATCGTGGCGTTCGGCTTCCATTTCAAACGACACCGCGCCCAGCGCGTCCACCAGTTCCAGCGCCCGCAGCCGTGCCGCCGGTGTGGTGCGCCGTGTTGGACACAGGACAAAAGGCCGCCCCTTGTATAAAGCCGCGTCACTGGCCTGCACACCACTCACCTCTTTACCGGTCATCGGATGACCGCCCACCGCCATAATGCCCACCGGCAGCCGGCCCATCGCCTCGCAGATGTCGTGTTTGGTGCTGCCGATGTCCACCAGCAGCGTATTCGAGCGCAGGTACGAGCCGATGCGCCGTTCCACCATTGCCGTGATCGCCCGCACCGGCGCGCACAGGATAACCGTATCCGCTTCGGCCACACCTTTCTGCAAGTCGTCGGTCGTGGCATTGACAATGCCATTGTCCAGCGCATAGGTTCTGGTTTCAGCGTCCGGGTCAATCCCTGTGATCGTATCCGCGCAGTTTCGCAGCGCCAGCGCCAGCGACCCGCCCATCAGCCCCAGGCCGACAATCGCCAGATGGCGCGTAAAAAAGCCAGGACTCATGATCGCTCCATCGGATCGGCACTGATGCAAACATCCATGCGGTAATTAAAAGTCCGAAACCCCATCATGCGAAAAAATGCCTGCGCGTACTGGTTGAAGTCCCAGGTATCAAGCGTCACCCGCTCAATCTCTTCGTTTCGCGCCAGATCAAAAACAGCTTCAATGAGTGCCTGTCCATAACCTCTGCCCTGAAACTCTGGTTTGACCGCAATCTGGTCAATATGAAGAAACTGATGCGCGTAGGTATAGGCCGTTTCAGGCCGCCGAAAAATTCGCACGTAGACATAACCAACCACCTGCCCGTCATGTTCGGCAAGCAGCACCCGACTGTCAGCATCCATCAGCATCCGGTCTCGAATATCGGCCTTGACCGGTTCCAGATCGCCGGGCTGCTTAAACAGGTGTGGCCGTGCGTCGGCGTGCAGCTTCTGCACGTCCCGGTTTAGAAGTGCGATGGTCTCTACATCGTCCTGGGTCGCCAATCGGATGTTCACAGACATTCCCCCTATGCCGTGCGACCCACCGCTTCCGCCACGCGGCGCACCTGCTCCATCATCGCTTTGAAACGCTCCGGTTTCAAACTCTGGCGGCCATCCGACATGGCTTTATCAGGTTCAGCGTGGACTTCAACAATCAGACCGTCCGCGCCTGCCGCGATAGCGCCGCGCGCAATCGGCTCGACATATTCCCACAGACCGACGGCATGGCTGGGATCGGCAATCACCGGCAGGTGTGTGGCCGCTTTCAACACCGGAATCGCGTTCACATCAAAGGTGTTGCGTGTCGCCTTCTCGAAAGTTCGGATACCCCGTTCGCACAACATCACCCGTTTGTTGCCCTGCGCCAGAACATATTCGGCAGACATCAGCAAATCTTCAACCGTGCTGCTCATGCCGCGTTTCAGCAGCACCGTGTGCTGGCTGGCGCCAACGGCACTCAGCAGCGTGAAGTTCTGCATGTTCCGCGCGCCCACCTGCAATACATCGGCATACTGGCACACCAACGGCACCAGTGCCGCGTCCATCACTTCCGTCACCACCGGCAGGCCGGTACGTTCCCGGGCTTCGGCCATCCATTGCAGCGCCTTCTCGCCATGTCCCTGAAAGCTGTAGGGTGATGTGCGCGGCTTGAACGCCCCGCCCCGCAGCGCCGTCGCGCCCGCTTCTTTGACCGCGCAGGCCAGTTCGATGATCTGCTCCCGGCTTTCGACCGAACACGGCCCGGCAATAACCAGCACCTTCCTGCCGCCCATCTGCGACCCGTTCAGCGGCACCAGGGTATCGCCCGGCTGGAAGTGGCGGCTGGTGAGTTTATACGGCACAGACACCCGCACGACTTTTTCAACGCCTTCCATCGCGGCATAATTTTCTTCACGCAGCGGCGTCGGACTTTCGCCAACCACGCCGATGATCGTGTGCTGCTCCCCTTCCGACAGGTGCGGACGGTAGCCATCATCCTGGATACGGCTGATAACATCCGAAATCTGTTTGGCGGTCGCTTTCGCCTTCATCACGACAATCATGGCCGTTCACTCCCATTCACCACAATTTTGTTATCGGGATACAAATCGGGTCGCAGCGCCAGCGCCCCGCGCATATACACGTGCCGGATTTCATCCAGTGTCCTGGTCGTGTTCCAGTGAATCAGCACCCGGATGCAGCGCGGAATCGCATCCTTACAATCCATTTCCTGAAAGCCCATCAGCGCCGCCCGCCGCCAGCCCAGATCACGCGCCGCGCGCGCCGGATAGGCGGCGGTTAAATCGGGCGTGGTCGTAAACAACACGCTGGCAACGTCTTCCTCAACGATCTGGTTCGCCTCAATCACCGCTTGCAGCAGTTCCCTGGTGGCCTGCAAGATCGCCTCCGCTGTATCATGGTCGGCGGTGATCGCCCCGCGCACGCCCCGCATCCTCACAGTCATGGACATCCCCTTTTCCTGGCCTCAACAACAAAAAAGGCGCGGAGCGTTTTGCTCTGCGCCTTCGGTTCACCCGTTTAAGTTCGGTTCAGCGAACCTGTCTCCAACCAGCACGCAACGCCCCACCCGCCTCTATGTGGCTCTTAAAATAATAATAGGCGTAGGAGGCATTGGCCGACAGCATGATATGAAACAGATTCTCACTGTTATTGATCTAGCGCAGAGCGTAACACAGGTTTGTCGGGAATGTCAAATCTTTAGCGGTGAACCTCGCCGTTATCTACCAAGTCCGTCCAGCTTGCACAAA
>JARKOK010000527.1 GCA_029975765.1 Aggregatilineales bacterium | reverse complement strand
TGGGGCATAGGAGCAAGACATGGCACGTCAAATCACCATAGAGCCTGTGACCCGCGCCGAAGGGCACGGCAAAATCACCATCTTCCTCGACGATGATGGCTACGTGCGTGACGCGCAGTTCCACGTCACGCAGATTCGCGGTTTCGAAAAGTTCTGTGAGGGCCGCCCATTCTACGAAATGCCATCGTTGATGGCGCGCATCTGCGGCATCTGCCCCGTCAGCCATCTGGTCGCGTCGGCCAAAGCGTGCGATGAACTGATGGCGGTGCAGATTCCCGAAACGGCGGAATACCTGCGCCGCATCATGAATCTGGCGCAGTTGGTACAGTCCCACGCGCTGAGTTTCTTCCATCTGGCGTCACCCGATTTTCTGCTGGGGCTGGATTATGATCCGGCCAAACGGAATATCTTCGAGGTGATGAACACGCACCCGAATATCGCGCGGGATGGTATCATGCTGCGAAAGTTCGGCCAGCAGATCATCGAACTGCTAGGCGGGAAACGCATCCATCCCGGATGGATTGTTCCCGGCGGCGTGAGCGAACCACTGGCGGCGGATAAACGGGACGCGATCCTGGCGATGATTCCCGAAGCCCTGGCCGCCATCCAGCGTGCGCTGGACTGGTTTAAGCGTACCTTTGACCACTATCCCGAAGAAATTCGCACCTTTGCCAATTTCCCGTCGCTGTTTATGGGGTTGACGAACGATAAGGGCGAACTGGTTCATTACGAAGGCAAGCTGCGCTTTGTGGACGCGACCGGCAAAATCGTGGCGGATCAGATCGCGGCGGAAGACTACCAGCAGTACATCGGCGAGGCGGTTGAACCCTACTCATATCTGAAGTTCCCGTACTTCAAACCGATGGGCTACCCGGAAGGTATTGATCGTGTAGGGCCGCTGGCGCGGCTGAACCTCATTAACTAGGTCGGCACGCCGCTGGCCGATGCCGAATGGGCGGAGTTCCGCGAACTGGGGCGCGGCGCGGTGCTGAGTTCGTTCCACTATCACTATGCCCGGTTGATCGAAATCCTGAACGGGATTGAACGCATCGAGCACATTCTGAACAAACCCGACATCATGGATAAGAACGTGCGCGCCTATGCCGAACCGAACCGGCTGGAAGGCGTGGGTATTTCGGAAGCGCCGCGCGGCACGCTCATCCATCACTATCGTATCAACGAGGATGGCATCATCACGTATGCCAACCTGATTATCGCCACCGGTCACAACAACCTGGCGATGAACCGGGGCGTGCTGCAAGTTGCCAAACACTTCGTCAAGGGCAACCAGCTTCAGGAAGGGATGCTCAACCGGGTCGAAGCTGTT
>JARKOK010000524.1 GCA_029975765.1 Aggregatilineales bacterium | reverse complement strand
GCCAGGCCGCGCCCCGGCAGCGTGGCCGCGATGCGGTCGAAATCCCACAGCGGCACGTTGTAAGCGGCGGCGATCTGCCGGATGAGGCCGTTGTTGGTGTCGGTCGGGTCGCGGAAGCGGTCGGCCTTCGTGCCCAGCACCGGAATCACGCCGTTGGCGATGCAGTATTCCACCAACTGCCGCAGATTGCGGTCAAACGACTCCGGCACGCCAACATCGTTTGTCCCCAGCCGGATGAACAGCACGCTGGGATTATTCTGGCGGAACTCGCAAGCGACCATGTGTTCCCCCGGCGAACAGCCGCCGGTGGCGTACATCGGGTCGAATACCGACCACGAATGCAGGCCGCGCCGCACCGCCACGCCCTGCCGGCGGAACGATCCGGCGTAATAATCAATCACCGGCTGCAAATAGGCGAACGCGCCCAGATTATATGGGCCGCCGTCGAAGCGGGTCAGAAAATGGGGGTTTTCGATGATGCTGTCCCCCAGTTTCGAGAAGGCGCGGGCGTTGCGCCCCAGCGTTTGCCCGACGGCGAAAATCATCTGGATGTTCTGCCGTGTCGCATCTGGCAGCCCGACGATGGTCTCCAGCGCCAGGCCGTTGAGCGCGGCGGGCGGCGGCAGCAGGACAGGCAGCGTTGGGCTGGCGGCTGGCAGAACAGTCAGCGCGGGCGCGGCAGCCGCCACACCCCCCGGAATGACCAGCGTTTGGCCGACCAGAATCCGGTCAGGCGCGGGCAGTTGATTGGCCGTGACCAGCGTGTCTACCGGCACGCCGTAAGTCTGGGCGATACGGTACAGCGTTTCGCCAACCTGGACGATATGCATCACGCCGGATACGGATACCCTGTCCGGCGGTGTATCCGGCGCGGGCGGTGTGTAGTCGCTGGGCGGGATGAACACTGTCGGGTTGGCTGTCGCGGCAGCGGTCGTCATGGCCGGCGCTGCCGCCGCGCCGATAGTCGGGGCTGCCGTTGGCACATCCCGTAAACCCTGCAAATAACAGCCCGCGCTGGTCAGCGCCACCAGCAGCCCGGCGACCATCACCCTGAATCGGCGCATCATGTTCCCAAACGTGTTTCAATCCCGCCTCATTATACGACAAAGGGCGAACCG
>JARKOK010000523.1 GCA_029975765.1 Aggregatilineales bacterium | reverse complement strand
GGGGACGCGATCCGGCTGGCGGGCAAACGGCTGGTACATTTTCATAGCTGCGAGAATGATCGCGGCGCGCCGGGGTCGGGGCATGTGCCCTGGGCAGACATCGCGCAGGCGCTTAAGGACATCCAGTATGACGGCCCGGTGGTGATCGAGTCGTTTACGAATAAGGTCAAAAGCATCGCGCGGGCGGCGGCTATCTGGCGGTCGCTGGCGGACAGCCAGGACGCACTGGCGGCTGATGGTCTGAAGTTCTTAAAAGGACTGCTGAGTTAGGATACGATTTGTCGTGTCCCTGTGGACAAGACCATAATCGTCGGGGCGGTTCGCAAGCCGCCCCGGCCCCAAAATGATTAGGTGAGGAGAATCATTCATGCCGCAAAAAATCAACATCGCGATTGTCGGCCTCGGTTTTGGCGCGGAATTTATTCCGATTTACCAGGCGCATCCGAACGCCAATATGTATGCCATCTGTCAGCGCACCAAAAGCCGCCTGGACGAAGTGGGCGACGCCTTTGGCATTGAAACCCGTTACACCGATTTCGACCAGTTGATTGCTGACCCGAAAGTGGACGCGGTGCATATTAACTCGCCGATCCATCTGCACGCGCCGCAGAGCATCGCCGCGCTGCGGGCCGGTAAACACGTGTGCAGCACTGTGCCGATGGCAACCACGGTGGATGAATGCCGCCAGATCGTTGAGGCGCAAAAAGCATCCGGCAAAAAATACATGATGGCGGAAACCGTCATTTATTCTCGTGAATACCTGTACGCGAAAGAACTGTATGACACCGGCAAGCTGGGGCGGCTGCAATATCTGCGCGCGACCCACCAGCAGGAGATGCTCGGCTGGCCGGGCTACTGGGAAGGCCTGCCACCGATGCATTACGCCACGCACGTCATCAGCCCGTGTCTGGCGCTGGCCGGCAGGGATGCGGAATCGGTGACCTGCTTTGGCTCAGGCCGGATTCAGGAACATCTCATCCCGAAGTACAATTCGCCGTTTGCGATTGAAACCGCGCATATCAAAATGAAAGACTCCGACCTGGTGGCGGAAGTCATGCGGTCGCTGTTTAACACGGCGCGGCAGTACCGCGAGAGCTTCGACGTGTATGGCAGCAAGATGTCGTTCGAGTGGCCGCTGATCGAACATACGCCGCCGGTGGTGCATATCGGTGAAAAGCCGCGCCATGTGGACGTGCTGGATTACGCGCATCTGCTGCCGCCTGAAATTCAAAAGTTCACGATGGGCGGGGTGTATGGCGGCGAAAAGCAGCACCTGTCATTCATTCAGGGCAGCGGGCATGGCGGGTCGCACCCGCATCTGGCGCACGAATTTCTGATGAGCATTGTGGAAGACCGCGAACCCTTCCCGAACGCGCAGCAGGCGGCCAACTGGGTCTGCACCGGCATTCTGGCGCATGAGTCGGCGCTGGCGGGTGGCAAGACTATGCCGCTGCCGGACTTCACGCTGTCGCAATAAAATAGGTGTCGGGGCGAGTTTATAACCTGCCCCGACACAGGGTATAGTTGTTATGCCCGCTGCGGCGACCCGGTATGGGCGTCCGGCACACGATAGATAGATTTTTCGACCAAAGGAGATTACACCATGTCACGACCTGTTACGTTATTTACCGGCCAGTGGGCTGATCTGACGCTGGAAGATGTGGCGAAAAAAGCCAGCGCGTGGGGCTTCGACGGCCTGGAACTGGCCTGCTGGGGCGATCACTTTGAAGTAGACCGCGCCCTGGCGGAAGACGGCTACGTGAAAAGCCGGTGGGACATCCTGAACAAGTACAATCTGAAGTGCTTCGCCATCAGCACGCATCTGGTCGGCCAGTGTGTCTGTGATCCGATTGACACACGCCATCAGAGCATTCTGCCCGCCCGACTGTGGGGCGATGGTGATCCTGAAGGGGTGCGCCAGCGCGCCGCCGAAGAGGTGAAGAATACCGCCCGCGCCGCCAAGAAGTTTGGGGTAAGCGTGGTCAATGGTTTTACCGGCAGCAGCGTGTGGGGCAAGTTATATTTCTTCCCGCCCACCAGCCAGGCCGATATTGATGCCGGTTATCAGGATTTCGCTGACCGCTGGCTGCCGATTATGGAAGTGTTTAAACAGGAAGGCATTAAGTTTGGGCTGGAAGTGCATCCAACCGAAATCGCCTACGACATCATTACCTCCGAACGCGCGCTGAAGGCGCTGAACCATCATCCGAATTTTGGTTTCAACTTCGATCCCAGCCATTTCATCCACCAGTTTATTGACCCGGTGGAATTCCTGAGCGCATTCCCGGATCGGATCGTGCATGTCCATGTGAAGGACTCGCGGGTGCAGCTTACCGGGCGGAACAGCATCCTGTCGTCACATCTCGATTTTGGCGACCCGCGCCGGGGCTGGGATTTTGTGTCGCCCGGACATGGCGATGTGAAGTGGGACCCGATCATTCGCACGTTAAACCGTATCGGTTATCAGGGGCCGCTCTCGATTGAATGGGAAGACAGCGGCATGGATCGGGAGTGGGGTGCGCCCGAAGCGTTGAAGATGGTTCGCAGCCAGGATTTCACGGCGTCGCAGGCGGCCTTTGACGCGGCCTTTGCCGCCCGGAAATAGGAGGGAACATGAGCGAGAGTGGTGGTTTCACAACGATGGCCGGGGCGAAATCCGAAAAAGAAGCCCCGCAGATTGGTGTTGGGATGCTGGGTTATGCCTTCATGGGTAAGGCGCATACCAACGCCATGAAGAAAATTCCGTACATGATGTACCCGCCGCCCGCGATTCCGAGGCTGGTGGCGATTGCTGGCCGCAACGCCGCTGCGGCGGCTGAAGCGGCGAAACGTTACGGCTACGAGCAGTTCTATACCGATTGGCGCAAGATGCTGGATAACCCGGCTGTGCAGTTGTTTGACAACGGCGGCCCGAACGACGCCCACGCCGAACCCTGCATCGCCGCCGCCCGGATGGGCAAACACATCCTGTGTGAAAAGCCGCTGGGCCGCACGGCGGAAGAATCCAAAACGATGCTCGACGCGGTGAAACAGGCCAATGTCAAACATATGGTCGCGTTCAACTACCGCTTTGTGCCGGCCATCGTACAGGCCAAGAAGCTGATTGACAGCGGCGCGCTGGGGCGCATCTATCACTACCGCGCCGTCTATCTACAGGAATGGATTATGCCGCATTACGGCACGCCGATGATCTGGCGACTGGACAAGGAGCAGGCCGGCAGCGGCGCGCTGGGTGATCTGGGCGCGCACATCATTGACCTGGCACACTTCCTGGTGGGCGGCATCAAGGGTGTGAGCGCCATGACCAAGACTTTCATCACCGACCGCCCGAATGCTGACGGCACGATGGGCAAGGTGACGGTGGATGATGCTTTTGTAGCGTCGGTCGAATTTGAGAACGGCGCGCTGGGCACGCTGGAAGCCACCCGGTTCGCCGCCGGTCGTAAAAACCACGAAGTGCTGGAGATCAACGGCGAGAAGGGCAGTATCGTCTTTAACCTGGAACGCCTCAACGAACTCGAAGTTTTCTGGGTGGGGGCCGAACCGAAAGAAACCCAGGGCTTCACGAACGTGCTGGTCAGCGAGCCGTACCATCCGTACTGGTCGAACTGGTGGCCGCAGGGTCACATGATCGGCTGGGAACATACCTTTGTCCATGAGATCACGCACCTGCTGGACTGCATCGTGAATAACAAGGATGTTGGCCCCTGGGGCGCGACGTTCGAAGATGGCTACCGTGCGGCGGTGGTGTGTGACGCGATTGCCGAATCGGCGCAGGGCAAAAAACAGGTAGACGTGAAGTATTAGCCCGGATTGTGTTGGAGTCGGGGCGCCTGACCGTGCGCCCCGACGGCGATGAGATTGAGGACATGCACCATGATGAACCGACGTCTGCTCCCGCCGCGCGGCCTGCTGATCGCCATCCCGCTTCTGCTGGTGTTGGCCGTCATCTTTACGCCGCTGGTTACTTCGGTGATGCCGCCGGAGCAGTATGACCGCGCGATCCTGTTACAGGCCGTACCCTTTCTGGCGGTGTTTATTGCGATTCTGCTGATCTTTATTTCGTCTATTGTGGTGCTGGCGAAGCTTCTTAATAATAACGTCAGCCCGACGGTGCATCGCACCATTGAACTGACGATTATCGGCGGTATTTTCGCCGGGCTGCTGGGTATGTTCCAGCCATTTGCGATTGAACTGTACCAGCTTGGTTTTCTGCTGCTGCTGTTTTCGACCTTGGCCTTCATCGCATGGAGTCATGTCACGCCGGGGGCCGGACAGTATAAGACCGGCACGCCCAGGTAACCGCCTGTTCGGCAAGGCAGTCTGCTGGTTCAGGCCGGCGGCAGACTGCCCGGCTGTTCCGACGTCACATCCGGTTCGGCGCTGGCGGCTGGCCGCCGCCAGGCGATCAGCATCAGGATTTGCCAGACGATCAGGAAAATCACCAGCAGCAGCGCGTGATCGCTGTGAATAGTCTGGGCGGTCGGGATGGTTTCGCCCGGCAGCGTGTTGGTCACGGCGACCGGATTTAACAGAATCAGGCCGGTGATGATCATAATCACCATGCTGACAGCCAGCACCGCGTACCGGATGCGGAAGGCGTAACCGTCGTCCGGCGGCGCGGCGGCGCGCAGCCCCAGATTTGACAGGACATACTGTCCCAGGCGGCGCCAGTCCCCCCGGCGCGGCCAGAGCGCGCTGCGCTGCCCCCGCACCAGCCGCCGGTAAATGAGCGCCACAACATGATAGACAACCTGAGCCAGCAGCAGCAGCGTGAAAACCCGGTGCAGAATACGCGCGCTTTCGATGCCGCCCAGCAGCACCAGCGCGTAATGCCCTCCGACCTCATGGCCGAACCGCTGTGCCAGACCGGTGGCGGCCAGCCCGATGACCGCCACGATAAATACAAGCCGCTCGAACCGCTGCGCGGCGGACAGGCGCGGCTGCTGCTTGACTTCCATTGTTTACCCTCCCCGCGCGCCGGTCGCGCGCCGCCGCAGCCGCCGGATGATGTCCGACCCTAAGATAATCGCCAGCACGATTAAGGCCGCCGGCGTCAGGATGCCGTACAGCCGGTTCGCCGCGAACAGCGCCGGATGAGATTCTGCCGTCGCCGGATAATGCCCGATCCAGGCTGCCGGGAAATTGGCGCTGGCATCCGGGTGGCAGTGCTGGCAGGTCGCCTGCAGCGTTTCTCGCACAGCGGAATGGCCGCTGTCGTCCACCGCGCGGATGTTATGCACGCCGTGACAGTCAAAACATACGGCTTTATTCGCTGCCGTATTGGGTATTTCGTGGTCAAACAGTGAGATGGTCGAGCCGTGAAACTCGGTCAGATAGCTGTTAAAGACCTGCGTGCTGATGTTGTATTTGTTCATCATCTCCGCATTGGCATGGCAGGTTGCGCACAGCTCCGGTGAATTCACGCGGAACAAGACGGTCATCGGATTTTGAATATCATGCACGCCATGACAGTCAATGCAGGTGGGTACGTCCGGGTTATCTTCCCCCAGCAGCGCCGCGCCATGCACGCTGCTGCGATACTCCTCAAAGATCGTGGTATGACACTGCCCGCACGTCAGCGAGATGCGCTGGCGCGGTTCGTCCGGCGGCTGAATATCATGGCCGCCGTGACAGTCCACGCAGGTTGCGGCCTCCAGGCGGCCAGCGCGCAGCGCCGCGCCATGTACGCTGTCCTGCGCCCGCGTATACTGATCTTCGTGGCAGCTTCGGCAGGACGCGTAGCGTTCGCGGCGGAACTCTCGCACACTCTGGCTGGCCGCCGGGGGATGCGGATACCAGAAAGCGCCGTGACAGTCCGCGCAGTTCAGCGCGCCCTCGGCGCTGCTCTGACCGTGTACGGACTGCGCCAGGATGGCGGGGTCTACGGTCAGCGACAGCGTTTCGCCGCTTGGCAGTTCCCATACCTGACCCGGACGGCTGTGGCATAACAGGCAGTAAGCGTTGGAGGGCAAAGCCGCTTCCTCGCCGGCCTCCTGCGCCCTCGCCGGCAGCAGCCCCATTCCCAACAGGACCAGCAGCAGGCCGGCCACCAGCAGTACAGCGTGTCGGTTCATGGTTTACGCCTCCCGCCTTCTGGCCGGACGAAAATAGACAAAGGCCCCGCCGAGCAGGGTTAAGGCTGCCGCGCCCAGGATAATGAACGTCATCGGTCGTGCGCCAGACCGAACCGGCGCGGCCTCGGCGGCGGTACTGACCGGCACGCCGGACACGGTGGCAGTCGGCGCGGGGGCTTCGGTGGGTTCCAGCCTGGCTCCCGGTACGCTGATCTGCGTCAGCAGCCCGGAAGCCGTATTCAGCAGCGCGTCGGTATACCGGTAGTTATGCACACCCTGGCTGCCGTCGTTCTGGACGAAGGTAAGGGCGGTGATGACCTGCGCGTACATGGCGCTGGTGTCGTCAGTCAGCGCGTCCTGGTTAACGCTGGCGACCCGCGCCCAGGCCGTAGACAGCCGCGACCGGACGGCGGCCTGCGTTTCCCGCACCAGAGCGTGCAGGTCGGTTGTGGTTAAATCCTGATGGCAGCCGGAACAGGAGTCCGGCGGGCTGTTCGCGGCGGCTCCCGGCAGCACAGGCCGCCAGGTGTGCGCCGCCAGCGTCAGGCCGCCCGCAATCGGCACTTCCGGCATGTGGCAGGTGACACAGCGCGGGCCGTTTTCATCCGCGAAGTGGGCGGCAGGGATGCCCGCCACGCTCTCGATCACCGCGCGCCCCTCGAACATTTCCATCACCGGATGGTGCAGGGTCGGCGTCAGCTCGGTGTTCTGGTGGCAGGCCGTACACAGGGAATAGGTGTCGGCGGCCAGCAGGAAATCCGCCTGTTCGGCGTGATGCGGGCTGTGGCAGGTGATACACGTCACGCTGAACTGCGCCGTGTCGAGTGTCACCGGCGCGGGTGGTTCGCCGGCGCGCTCACCATCGTCCCCATACAGCCGGGCGATGCGCTCGCGCAGCGTGTAATCACTACCGTGACACTGAAGGCAGCCATCCTGGGCCGCCGAACTGGATTTCAGTGTATCGAGCGAGGTGGCGTGAGCCGAGGTCAGCCATTCGTTAAACTGCATGTTGTTCTGGTGGGCGTGGCCGGTCTCCCACCAAGCGGTTGTATCATCGGTGGCCGCCAGTGCGAATACATCGGCGTGCAGGAGATCCGCCCCCGGACGGTAATTTACCGGGTACAGCCGCCCGGCTTCCGGTTCGACACCCCGGCTGTGGCACTGGCCGCAGATTTGAGCGTCCGGGCTGAGCACAATCGCCGCGTGAATCGCCGCCAGTTGTTCCTGACTGGCGCGCCGTCCGGCGCGGTCGGCGAGGTCAACATGAACGCTGCCCGGCCCGTGACATGCCTCGCACTGCACGCCGTCATCCTGCCAGCGCCCGCGCTCCACATTCAGGCCGGTGGTATGACAGCCGGCGCAGCTTTGCAGCCAGTCATACGCGGGGGCCGGCCATTCATCCGCCAGTTCCAACGGCTGCCAGGCCTGGGTGACGGTGTTCCACTCCGCCGGCAGCACCGCGTATTCATCCTTGTTCAGTTCCACCAGATACCGCTGCGCGTACCGTCCCGCGCCGATCACATACGCGATGTCCCGCGCGGTGAAGGGGCGCGCTTCACTGTCGCCGGGAAACAGAACGGTGCGTTCGGCTTCCCCCTGATCGAAATCCGCCAGAATAGTATCTCGATCCGCCGCTTGCAGCGCCAGCGCGTGCAGAGTCTCGGCATGATCGCGGGTGATGTCCCGGTGGCAGGAGCGGCACTCGCGCGCGCCGACGTACTTGGCGTTATCCGCCTGCGCGCGGACAGACAGACCGTTGCGGCTGATGTCCAGTCCCGCCCCCACCAGCACCATCCCGCAGATGATGAGCAGCCAAATACTAATTCTTCGCTTCATACAAGGATTACCTTAAAAAATAACTGTTCAGGCCAACCGGCACATACCTGCTGCTCAATCCTCCCGGTTGGGTATCACACCCCGGAGCGGTTGGTGGCAGGCGACACAGTTCCCCAGCCAATCGTTGAATGCCAGGACATCGCTGCTCTCCGGTAGTGCTGTCTGACTGCCGGAATCAGGCGCGCTCATCGGTAAGTGTACGTCATCCAGCGTGTAGGCGCGAGTCGTGTCACTCAATTCGCCCGGACGTGCCATCGTACCCATCTCCAGCCCTGAGATGGCGGCATAGGCATCGGCTTCTGGCTGCAAGGTGTAGGCTGCCGGATACCATTCCTGATGGGCGGCGCGGTGGCATTGCAGGCACGAGTCCGCTCCCATATCCGTCACCGCGTGCAGCAGGCGCGGCGCGATCACGCTGGGTTTTGCCAGCACAGCCAGGCTGATCGCCAGCAGCAGGAGGCCGACACCGACTAAGAGGCTGAGATACCGCCAGGATTGCACGTTACCGGACGACTTTCTCATCGAGCGCGCCAGCGCCCAATGTCCATATTTCAACATTCATTGTCGGGTAGAACAACCCCTGGGCCATCATTCAGCCGGACGATTCGTTGTCCACCGGGAGGATGATTCTACCTGTCGCGTTTACGTAATGCCATGCCGCACCGCCCACAGCGCCGCCTGTGTCCGGTCAGATACGTGCAGCTTTTCCAGAATGTGACGCACGTGGGTTTTAACGGTGGTCACGCTCACGTTCAGGGTTTCACCAATCGCGGCGTTGTTCATGCCGGCTACCATCAGGCGCAGCACTTCCACTTCCCGTTCGGACAGGCTTTCGACCGGCATCTCCGTCGGTTCCGGGGTAGGCGGGCTGTGATCAATCACCTGCGACAGCGCGGCGCGCAGCAGATCGTGGTCTATCAGACCTTCACCCGCTGCTACCGCCCGCACCGCCCGCACAATCTGTTCCGGGTTGACCTCTTTGGACAGATAGCCCGACGCGCCGCTGCTGATGGCTCGCGCCAGATAACCGGGATTGGCATAAGTCGTCAGCATGATGACGCTCGTCTGCGGCGACACGGCTTTAATCTGCGGCAAAGCCTGCAAGCCGTCGCCATCGTGCATCCGAATATCCAGCAGCATCACATCGGGCTGAAGCTGTTTCGCCAGTTCCACCGCCCGCGCCCCGCTGTCCGCCTCGCCAACGACTTCGATGCCAGGGCGCGTCAGCAGGCCGCGCAGCCCCTCACGCACGATCCCATGATCGTCGGCGATAATGACCCGTATCACTCGCTCTTCACCGTTGTCTGTCACGGCTGCCTCTCTTCCCACCTGTTCGGCACCCATACCTCGACGGTTGTCCCCATGCCCGGCGCGCTGGTAATGATGCAGCGCCCGTCTACCAGATGCGCCCGTTCGCGCATGGTGGTGATGCCCATGCCGCGACTGCGTTCGGCCAGCAGCGCCGGATTAAACCCGCACCCGTTGTCCCGGATGGTCAGTTGCAGGCCGTCGCCGTTGCTCAGATGCACGCTGACCGCCTCGGCCTGAGCATGTTTGCGGATATTATTCAGGGCTTCCTGGGCGATGCGGAACAGCGTCACGCTCATGGTTTTGTCCGGTTCAACCGAGAGATTGTCAATCGTACAGTCCACCTTCCAGCCTGCCGCCTGCGATGCGGAATAGGTGATTTCTTCCAGGGCGGCGGCCAGTCCCAGATCGTCCAACACGGCGGGGCGCAGCCCTTCGATGATGCGGCGGCCTTCGGCAATCGCTTCGGTCAGGGCATCGCAGCCGCGCTGCAAACTTTCGCCGTTTTTGCATTCTTCGAGGCCGCACTGCTGGCGATAATTCGTGAGATGGAAGCGCGCCCCCACCATCTGCTGAATCAACCCGTCGTGCAAATCGAAGGCGACCAGTTTACGTTCCTCTTCCTGCGCCGTAATCAACTGCTCGATCAGCCGCCGCTGCTTCTGGCGCTTGCGATCTAGTTCCAGCGCCATATGGTGAAAGGCGATATTCAGCGCGCCGATTTCGTCCCGCCGGTGCGGCAGCGGCAGCGCCGGTACAACGCCGTTGCGCCCGAATTGTTCTACCCGGCGTTTCAAGTCCAGAATGGGCGTTACAATACGTTCGCTGGCGAGCATGGCGAGGGCAACAGCAGTGATGAAGGTGCCCAGCAGAAAAATAGCGACCGTATAATGAAAGTTGGTGATGTCCGCCAGCAGCACATCCTTGGGGATGTCGAAGTAAATCACCCAGAAACGATCCGGCTGTGTGGCCGTCGGGTAAATCGTATTAAATACCAGCACATTCGAATCAGTTTCATGCGTTCCCACGCCGCCTTTCAGCAGGGGTTCGGCCTGGGGATACAGGGTTTGAAGCTGCTGGCGCGGCGCAGCAACCTCCGGGTTGAGATACCGCCCGGCATACAGCAGGAAGTAACCATTCTGGTCAAAAACCGCCCAGTTGTCGCGCTGCGCCGCATACGACACCAGATCGCCCAACAGATACGCGGCGTGCAGGCTGATGACCACCAGCCCATCGTCATTGTCCAGTTTCAGCGCATACCGGATGACCGGCACCAGTTCCGTCTGGGCGCCGCGCGGCTGCTGCTCAATTTCCAGTGATGATACGTACACATCGCCGGCAGCCAGCGCCATCGTCTCCTGAAAGTAACCGGCATCCTGGCGCTGGCGCAGTTCGCTGTCGGCGGCGATGCGTGACGTTCCATTCACGAAATCCACCCGCGCCAATTCGCTGCCGCTGGCGTCAATATACTGAAGCTGGTAGTAGCCGGGGCGCGTGGCGGAAAAAACCAGCAAATCCTGCGCCGCTTCCTGCCGCCACACGCGCACCATATCCGGGCTGCTGTCCGAATTCAAGGAGCGCAGCATCCGCATACTGCGCAGGTTGCTGACCAGAAACGCATCGCCCCGTGTATGTTCCAGCACGCTGACCAGGTGTTTGGCCTGCAAATGCACCTCGCGCACCAGGCGCTGCACGACCTGCGGCACCAGCGCGTTATTCGTGAAAAAGTGATCGTACAGGCCAATCCCGGCCAGAGGAATGAGCACCAGAGCTAAAAACACGAGAATGAGTCTGGCCTGCAAGCCGTGAAGGTTCAGATATCGCACAGCCATACCACACCCCTTATAAAAAATTGTGACACACTAATTCATCATTTCAGCGGCGATATTACCACTAATGCGGCTGCCTGAACGCTGTCCCTGCATCGTTATACAATCTTTTGCACATTCAATTCCACGCGCATTATAATCTACACAAATGCAGTCGTCACTATTTCTGATACTTAGTCCGGGCAACCGTTCAGTTGTTAAGAAAACGGTTTAACCAGCATGGGGAGATCATTCATGGAACGTTTCCGCAGCTTTTTTTCCCGCTCTGGCGAACGCCGTTCCCTGCGTGATTTCTGGCCGCTGGCAATGGTCGGTGCCGGTCTGGTAGCGATCCTGCTGGCGGCGCCCCCGGCCTGGGAATACAGCAACTCGCCGGCTTTCTGCGGTACGACCTGCCATACCATGCCGCCGGAGTACAGCACCTATCTCGTCTCGCCGCACGCCCGCACGCTGTGTGTGGACTGTCACATCGGGCGCGATCTGATACTGGTGCAGGCTTTCCGCAAGGCCGGTCATATGCGGCTGATCGTGGACACCGTGCTGCAAAACTACGAACTGCCCATTCGTACCTCTGAAATGCGCCCGGCGCGTGAAACCTGTGAGATGTGCCATTCACCCGAAAAGTTTTCGGATGACAGCCTGCGGGTTGTACACCGGTCAGAAAATAACCGCACCAACGACCCGTACAGCATTTACCTGCTGATGCACACCGGCGGCGGCACGCAGCGCGAAGGTCTGGGCCGGGGTATTCACTGGCATATCGAAAACAAGATTTCCTATATCGCGCTGGATAAGGAACAGCAGGAAATCCCCTGGGTGCGCGTCGAAATGGCGGACGGGCAGACCATAGACTACAACGCAATCAATTCGCCGGTGGATACGGCCAACCTCGACCAGTACGAACTGCACGAGATGGACTGCATCACCTGCCACAACCGTATCGCGCATCTGGTCAAAACGCCGGAACGTGCGGTTGACGAAGCCCTGCACCGAGGCGACCTGTCCCGCGATATTCCGTTTATTCGGACGCGGGCCGTCGAACTGCTGAGTGTGCCCTACCGGTCAACCGATGACGCGGTGCAGGCGTTTGCTTCGCTTGACGAGTATTATGCCGATAACTATGCCGACTTCTACGCAGGCGGCCAGCCCCAGGTACAGCAGGCGATCACGCTGTTGGAAAAGCTGTACCGGGACAGTAACTATCCTGAACAGGAACTTAACTGGAATACACATCCCAACAACGTCGGCCACCGGGATGCACCCGGCTGTTTCCGCTGCCATGATGGGCAGCATTTCAGCCCGGCGGGCGAAGTCGTCCGGTTGGAATGCAACCTGTGCCATTCGATCCCACAGGTAGTACGCCCCGGCGAGATTGAACCCATGCTGCCGCTGACGACCGGCATCGAACCCGCCTCGCACCTCGACTCAACCTGGATCAGCCGGCACCATACCGTGTTTGACGCCACCTGCGCCAACTGCCATACCACCTCGAATCCCGGCGGTGTGGATGACCAGAGCTTCTGCTCGAACAGCGGCTGTCATGGGGTGCCGTGGGAATATGCCGGTTTCAACGCGCCCGGTCTGGCGACGATGCTCGGCATTTATCAGGTGGAAGCTATCCCGCTGCTGACCGACTTCGACGGCGATCCAACTTACGCCATTCTCCAGCCGTTGTTTATGCAGGAATGCGGCGGCTGTCACGGCCCGGTGCCGTCAGCCGGCCTGCGGCTGACGGATTACGCCAGCTTAATGGCCGGCAGTCAGAGCGGCCCGGTGGTTGTTCCCGGCGCGCCGGAGCAAAGCCGGATGCTGGAAGTTCTGGCTAAGGGGCATTTCGCACAGCCGACTGATCACCAGATAGATTTGCTTACCCGGTGGATCGCCAGCGGCGCGCCGGAGCAGTAATCACGAGAGGGCAGGGCGGGTCTTAAAGACCTGCCCTTGATTTACTGCGTCAGCCAGCCGCCGTCTACTGGCAGCACCACGCCGGTGATGAACCGCGCTTCATCAGACGCCAGAAACGCCGCCGCCGCCGCGATGTCTTCCGGTTGGCCGAGGCTGCCGGTAAGCGGCTGTAAACCGGGCAGCAGACTCAGAATGTGTTCGTTCTGCTGGGCGCGTTCGCTCATCGCCGTTTTAATCAGGCCCGGCGCGATCACGTTCACCCGGATGTGATACGGCGCGTAGTAGGCCGCCATCGCCCGCGACAGGCCGATCAGCCCGGCTTTGCTGGCGGCGTAGGCGTGCGTGGCAAACTCCGGGTGGCCGACCATGCCCAGGATGGACGACAGGTTGATAATCACGCCGCTGCGCTGCGGCAGCATGATTTCCAGCGCGAATTTACAGACCAGAAACGTGCTGGTCAGGTTCAGATGCAGCGTGGTCAGCCAGCCGTCCGGGCTGCATTCATGCGCCGGGCCGTCCCCGAACCTTCGCCCGCTTCCCCCCGCGACATTAAACACCCCGTCAATCTGCCCGTGCGCGGTGTGTACCTGCCCCACGCTGGCCGCCACCGCGTCCGCGTTGGTCACATCCACAACATAGGGCTGTGCCTGCCCGCCCGCCATGTGAATCTGCTGGATGGTCGCGGCCAGTGTTTCGGCGTTGATGTCAAACGCGGCGACGGTCGCGCCTTCGGCGGCAAACCTCAGCGCGGACGCGCGCCCGATGCCGCTGCCCGCGCCCGTTACGATCATTACCTTACTGCTCAGACGGTGAGTCACAATGGTATCTCCGGTTTGATAGCGGCTGCGACCGCACCAATCATACCGGTGTTTTCCCGTTTCAAACAATAGCTTCATCCGTTGTTGTGGACCGGTTCTGAATGGAAATACCTCCGCCGGCGTGGGGGCTAGTTGACATGGTCGGCGGAGGTATCAAGGAGAAGTTTTGCAGTTGGGTAAGGGATATGTCGCCCTTGATATTACCGGCTGCCGGGACGCGCCGCCAGCGTCACCGGCAGGCTGATCGTCTGTGAACCGTTTCGCAGCACCGTGAGCGTCACCGTATCGCCCGGAGTGGTTTCACGTGCCAGAAACGAGATCAGATCGTCCATCCCGACAATGGGTGTGCCGTCAATCGCCGTGATGAGATCGAAGGTGGCACTGGCGATATTCCGCGAGGAAATCACGGCACTCTGCAAACCGGCTTTGTCCGCCGGCCCACCCGGTACTGTATTGGCGACCACTACGCCGCGTGTATTGCCAGGCAGATTCAGCGCCTGGATCAGATCAAGGGTCATATCGCTGCCTGACAGGCCGATATAACTGTAGTCTACTGTGCCATCGGTAATCAAGTCCTGAGCCACGCGCGCGACCAGATTGCCGGGGATGGCGAAACCCACACCCGCATTACTGCCGGAATCGCTGAGGATTTGGGAGTTCACGCCGATCACCTCCCCGGCCAGA
>JARKOK010000522.1 GCA_029975765.1 Aggregatilineales bacterium | reverse complement strand
TGCGGGCTGGCGCCGGCGGCAGTACTGGACGGGAATGTAGCCGGTAAATTGGAACCGGAACAGGTCATTGAGCGCATCCGGGAGTGGTCAAAATGATGATTGAGGAACTGCAAAAAATCGCGGCAGTTGAGCGCGATGAGGACAACAAGTTCCAGCATCATATTCATGTTTGTATGGAAACCGCCTGTATCGCTTCACGAAGCGATCAGGTCAAGCAGGCGCTGACAGAAGCGGCTGCGGGTAAACCGTGCCGCGTGAAAGGTGTGGGCTGTATGGGGCTGTGCTCCGCCGGGCCGCTGGTGAAAGTGGAACCGGAAGGGGTGCTGTACCAGGGCGTGACGCCGGAAGATGCCGCCGAAATTGTACAGAAGCTGGGTGACAGCCCGGTAAAGCGGCTGGAATGTGATACGGAAGCCCCATTCTTTAAGCGCCAAACAAAAATTGTGCTGGAAAATTCGGGGCTAATTGACCCCGAACGCATTGAAAATTACATCGCGATGGATGGTTATCTGGCGCTGCATACCGCGCTGAATACGATGACCCCGGCTGAGGTGATCGCACAGATTGCCAGAAGCGGGCTGCGCGGGCGCGGCGGCGCGGGCTTTTCGACCGGTCTGAAGTGGACAACGGTTGCTAAAAGCGCCGGCGAACGGAAGTTTGTGATCTGCAATGCCGATGAAGGCGACCCCGGCGCGTTTATGGATCGCAGCGTGCTGGAAGGCGATCCGCATACCATTCTGGAAGGGATGACGATTGCCGGTTATGCCGTCGGCGCCAGCCAGGGGTATGTCTACGTTCGCGCCGAATATCCGCTGGCGGTTGAACGGCTGAAGACGGCCATCCGGCAGGCGAAGCGGCTGGGGCTGCTGGGCGAAAATATCTGCGGTACGACCTTCAGCTTTAACATTGATATTCGCCTGGGCGCCGGCGCGTTTGTGTGCGGCGAGGAAACCGCGCTGATCGCTTCGGTGGAAGGTAAACGCGGCCAGCCGCGCCCGCGTCCACCGTTCCCGGCGGAATACGGCCTGTGGGGTTATCCGACGCTGATTAACAACGTTGAGACTTACGCCAATATCGCGCCGATCATCCGTAAGGGCGCGGACTGGTTTTCGGCGATTGGTACGGAAAAGAGCAAAGGCACAAAAGTCTTTGCGCTGACCGGGCAGGTTGTGAACACCGGCCTGATCGAAGTGCCGATGGGCATTACGCTGCGTGAGATCGTATTTGACATCGGCGGCGGTATCCCGGATGGCCGGCAGTTTAAAGCCGTACAGACCGGCGGGCCGGGCGGCGGCTGTATCCCCGATGAATACCTCGATATGCCGGTGGACTACGAATCGCTGCTCAAAATCGGCTCGTTTATGGGGTCGGGCGGTATGATTGTCATGGACGAAACCTCGAACATGGTCGAAATCGCCCAGTACTTTATGGAGTTTTCGAAGACTGAGTCCTGTGGCAAGTGCGTTCCCTGCCGGGTGGGGACGGCGCAGATGTACAATCTGCTGGACAAGGTTGTGAAGTATGAGGCCACGATGGATGACCTGCTGCTGCTGGAGCGTCTGTGTGACGTGGTGAGGAATACCAGCCTGTGTGGGCTGGGGCAGGGCGCGCCTAACCCGGTGTTGAGCACGCTGCGTTATTTCCGACATGAATACCTGGCTCGAATTCAGGAGGGCGACCATGAAACAGCCTTCGTCTCACATTAAAACGCTGAAAATTGACGGCCAGGATGTGGGCGCGAATCAAGACGAAACTATTCTGGAGATCGCGCGCGAAAACGGTATCTTCATCCCAACGTTGTGCGAGATTGAAGGGTTGTCGCCACACGGCGGCTGCCGCCTGTGTCTGGTCGAAGTGAAGGGTGTAAACAAACTACTGCCAGCCTGCGTCACCCATGTGCAGGAAGGCATGGAAGTCGTCACCAACTCGCCCCGGCTGCAGGAATACCGGCGCACGATCATGGAGCTGATTTTCTCGGAAGGCAACCACATCTGCGCGGTCTGCGTCGTCAACGGTCACTGCGATCTGCAGGCGATGGCGACCAAACTGGGCATGACGCACGTCAGCGTGCCGTACCAGTACCCGCGCCGTTCGGTGGACGCGTCGCACGAACGCTTCGCGCTCGACCGCAATCGCTGTATTCTTTGCACGCGCTGCGTGCGAGTGTGCGATGAGATCGAAGGCGCGCACACCTGGGATGTCAGCGGGCGGGGCGTTGAGGCGCACATCGTGACTGATCTGAATACACCCTGGGGTGACTCCGATACCTGCACGAGCTGCGGGAAGTGTGTGAATGTGTGTCCCACCGGCGCGCTGTTCGAAAAAGGCAAAGCGGTGGCCGAAATGTCCAAGAAGCGGGGCTTCCTGCCCTATCTGACGCAGATGCGGGAGAAACGGTCGAAATGAGTAAAGTACGTTTCGCAACCGTCTGGCTGGATGGCTGTTCCGGCTGTCATATGTCGTTCCTCGATATGGACGAACGGCTGGTGGAACTGGCACAAT
>JARKOK010000512.1 GCA_029975765.1 Aggregatilineales bacterium | reverse complement strand
GTCCGCCGCAATCGGCAGCGCGTAATCCAGCAGCACGCGGTAGGTTCGCAGCGGGTTGTGTTCCGCCTGGTTGACCAGCCCGCTGATCAGTTCCACTGGATTGCCGGGCAGCGCGGCGAATTCCAGGCCGTGTTCGGTAATCAGGGTTTCGTAGGCTTCCGGCGCGACCAACCGCACGTCATACCCGGCGCGCCGGAAAGCCGCGCCGAGGGCTACGTAAGGCTGCACATCGCCGCGTGTGCCGATGGTCAGAATAACGATACGCATAGGCGGCCTGGATTTACACCACTACCTGATACGTCAGCAGATAATTTGCGCCGTCGCGCACGAACGCGACGGTAATATACCCGCGCCCGGCGTCACGCTCCGTGATCGGCGACCGGCCTAAAAAGTCGTTCCCCAGAAAATCTTCTTCCCACAGCTCAAGTACCGCGTCACCGGACAGGTTGGTAAAAATATAGTCCTTCGGATTGTACGGCGTCAGCATCTCCCAGCCCGCCGCGCCCAGCCGCCGGCCATTGGTGAAATCAAACTCACTCACCTGATCGTCGCGGGTGGGATGGTGATGCAGGTGCCACCGCCCCGACTGCCACACGGTCACGCCGTTCAGCTTCAGCAGCACTTCATCACCGTTGAGTTCCTGCGCTTCGATACACTTAATCGCCATCAGTTGTACGGTGTAGGTCATCGGCTGTCCTCGTTGGTTGCCGGCATCCGGTCGGCGGGGTGTTTCGTTCCCAGAATACCCCATCCACATAGCCCTGTATCGTGCGGTCGGCCTCGGCCAGCGCGAGGCGTTTTTCGCTCCAGCAGCAGTACAGCGCGTCGGCTTCGATACCAATGTACTGCCGGCCCAGTTTTTTCGCCACGACCGCAGTCGTGCCTGACCCCAGAAATGGATCAAGCACCACATCGCCGGGGTGGGAACTTGCCAGGATGATTTTTGCCAGCAGCTTTTCCGGCTTCTGGGTGGGATGGTCGGTGTTTTCCGGCATGGACCAGAACGGCACGGTGAGGTCCGTCCACAGGTTCGAGGGCGCGGTCAGCCGGTAGCCGCCGGAAGGGGTGGCCTGCCAGTCCTTCGGCTGGCCGGCGGCGTCCGTGTACGGCGCGATCACCCGGCGTTTCAGTTTCACCGCTTCAGCATTAAAGATATACTGATCTGACACGGTACAAAACCAGATATCCTCCGATGTATTCTTCCAGTTGGCTTTCGCGCCCCGCCCTTTTTCGCGCTCCCAGGTGATACGGTTACGGATGATCAGATGTGGTTCAACTGCCGCTTGAATTGCCGCTGACGAGCGCCAGTCGCCGCAGATGTAGACCGAAGCGGCCGGTTTGAGCGTTCGCAGCAGGCGCGGCAGCCACGACTCCAGCCAGGTCTGATATTCCGCCGCCGGGCGGCGTTTGAACCGGACGGCGTGAAAGGTTTTGTCGAGATTATACGGCGGGTCGAGGAACAGCAGATCCACGCAGCCGGCAGGCAGCCAGTCCAGCACCGCGAACAAATCCTGCTGGATGGTGCGATTCAGCACATCGGCGAGCGCGGCGGGGCCGTCCAGCCGCAGCAGGCGGTCGCCGTAAAGCTGTGCTTCGGCGGCAGACAGCGCCAACGTGCGGTTGCGCGGCGCTTTCATCACCACACTTTCCCGCGCGCGGCTACCGGCCATGTCACTTCCACGTCGCCGTCACGCACGCCGTACAGCCGGTCGTGCAGGTTGCTGACGACACAGGTATGCACCGGCACAACATGCACCACGTCGCCGATCACCGGGCGGTCGTCGCAGGCGCTTAAGTCCACGTAGCCATGTTCCTCGTTCAGTTTGTACAGCCGCGCCTGCGGGTATTCGAGGATATGCCCGTACAGGCCGTCTACCGTTTCGCTGGCGAGTGTTTTACTGCCGCTGTCGAGGATAGCACGGTCAGTTGTCGGGCGGCTGACGACGGTGGCACGCACGGCCATCGCGCAGTCATCCAGCGCCGCCCAGCCTTTCGACACGGTTGACCAGTCGTTGAAGATGTACGTGCCGACGCGCAGTTCCGTCAGTTCCAGCATTTCGGCGGCATACCGCGCCGCGCCCGTACCGCCGCCGCTGACCACATCCACCCCCAGCCCGGCGCGGTGCAGAATGTCCAGAGCTTCCTGAAGCATGGGGCGCATGGCCGGATTACTGGGGTACAGCAGCAAACCGGCGAAGTGCAGGTGTTCGTCACGGTCAATACGCTGCGCCAGCGCCAGCAGATCATCCAGGGACGCGCCGGCCCGTTCAATGTCGGTCGCCAGTTCCACCAGCACGCGAATGGTGATGTCGTTGGCGCGGGCGGCGTCGGCCAGCCCGGCGACGACCGACAGATGATCGGCGGATACGGTGATGCGGTTGTAAAGCGCCAGATCGGCCAGCCGCGCGGTTTTGGCCGCGCCGACGATGTTGTAGGGAATCTGCACGTCGTTCAGCCCGGCGGCGGTAAACACTTCCGCCTCGCTAACCTTCTGGCAGGCGATGCCAACCGCGCCTGCTTCGACCTGCATCCGGGCGATATCGGGGATTTTGTGCGTTTTGATGTGCGGGCGGAAGGCCAGGCCGCGCTCGTTGCAGAAGGTCTGCATCCGGCTGATGTTGCGTTCCATCCGGTCGAGGTCAATCAGGACGCTGGGGGTTTCCAGTTCATCAACGTGCATCGGGCGGCGCTCCGGGAGAGATGATTTTAATCATCCGAGTATGCCGTGAAACCCATTACGTCGCAATATCAGGTCTTAACCTCCACGCGGAAAACGCGCGGCCCGCTGGCGCGGTCAGGAAATGGGCTGCCGCCCGCCGGTTCCAGCGAAACCCCAAAGGCCACATACTGCTCGACCGGCTTTTCCAGCGGCAGCACAAGGTAGTTAGCGGCTGACGGATTGGCGAACTGGAACAGGCCGCCGCTGCGCGCGCCCGCCTCATCCACCAGCCATAACTGGAAGGTCTGATCCGCGCCGAGGGCGGGCAGGTTTTCCACCCGAATGACGGCCTCGCGTCCGTCCGGGCTGGCGACCAGCGTACCGGTTGTGGCTAACTCCAGTCCCGGCGTAAGCGCCACCTCGCGCCTGCCAGCCTGCGCGGCCAGCCGCGCGTACAGCGCCGCGCCGGGATCGCCGGGGCGCAACAGCAGCAGCAGTCCGGCGGCCAGCAGCACCAGCGCCGCCGCCATTCCTACCAGCATGGGCAGCCAGGATCGCCGGGTGGCTGGCCGCGCGGTCGGGCGTGACGCCGCCAGCCGTTCGAGCAGATCAGCCGATAAATGTACCGGCGTCGGTACTGCCGGCGCCGTCAGCGCGAGCAGACCGGCCAGTTCCATATACTTTGCCAGCAGCCGCTGCGCTTCCGGGTCGGTCGGCAGCCACGCCTCAACGGCGGCGCGGTCGTCGGCGTCCAGCGCCCCCAACGCGTAGGCGGGTATCAGGTCGAGCAGTTCCTCACGAGTCATACCGTCTTATAGGGTCACTTTCTGCTAACCGGGATGCCCCACATCCCCTGTTACTGATTATTACGCTTATTCCCTGATTTCTGGTTTTACCGGTGTCTCGCTCATCCAGAGCTGGCGCAGCTTTTGCATCCCCAGCCGGATGCGCGTCTTGACCGTCCCCAGCGGCAGGTGCGTCTGTTCCGCAATATCCGAATGCGTCAGGCCGTAAAAATAGGCCAGTTCGATCAGCTCACGCTGCTCCGGCTGAAGCTGGTTCAGCGCCGATTGCAGCGTCCGGCGCAGTTCGTCGCTGCCGTCGGCGGCCAGCGCATTTTCCCACAGCGCCGGGTCTTCATCCATAAACAGCAGCCCGGCGCGGGGTTCGCGGCGCTGCTGGCGGCGGTAGTGGTCAATCGCCAGCCGCCGCGCCACCGTCAGCAGCCAGGTGACGAACCGCCCGCGTTCCGGGTCATAGGTGAAACTTTTGTGCCAGATACGCATGAACGTATCCTGCGTGACTTCCTCGGCGGCCATCGGTTCGTTCAGGATGCGGTACACCACCGAATAGACAAGCGAAACATACCGGGCGTGCAGCGCCATCAACGCTTCTTCGTCCCCGGCCTGAATCTGCTGTAACAGCTTCACATCCGACACTGGCTTCATGATACCCGGCGGCAGTAAAGGCTCTGTAACTAACTATAACACAGATTGGATCAGGCCTGTCTGCCTGCCAGAACAGAGCAAAATGAGGAAACTACTACACCAACCAGATTAATTTGATAGGTCGTAGGGACGGGTTTCTAACCTCGCCCCTGCAACGACAATTTCATCAGGCGCAGTCTGGTTGTCCAGTCGGACGGCGATCAAACGATGACGCCAGAGGTATTGGACAGTTTCGGGGCACGGCGGCGGGCCGTACCCCGACAAACCGCACCATCCACAAAGCCGAATCGCCTACGGTTCGACGACGAACCAGACCTCACGAACGTTCTGGCCGGTGGCATCACCGGGGACAACATCGTTAATCCAGTAATACAGCGGCATCCCGTTGTACGTCACCTGGCGCGTGCCGTCAGTACGCTCAATCACGCCGATTGCACCCGCCGCGCCTTCGCCCGCCGTCGGCTCCTGGCTTGCACCCACCAGCAGCGGCGGCCAGTTCACGGCGCACTGATCGTAGCAGTTGCTGACGCCGGCTTCGTCATTGGCGAAGCTGTACAGCGTCATGCCGTTCGGCCCCACCAGGAAGTCTCCCAGTGCCTCGCTGCCGCCGACTGACAGCGTTGGCGGCTGCACCACGAACCATACCTCCCCGACATTCTGGCCGGTGGTATCACCCGGCGCGGCATCCTTCGCCCAGTAATACAGCGGCATCCCATCATATGTGACCTGCGTCGTGCCATCGTTGCGGGCAGTCGTGCCGAGCGTTCCGGTCAGGCCGGGCTGGAGGCTCGGCTGCTGGCCGTCGGCAACGGTCAGCGGCGGCCAGTTCGCGGCGCACTGGTCGTAGCAGTTGCTGGTGTCCGCCGCATCATTGGTGAAAATGTAGAGCGTCATACCGTTTGGCCCGACCAGCACATCCCCCAGGTCTGCCGTACGCGCCACGCTGACCGTCGGCGGCGTGACCACATACCACACATCCCCCACGCCCTGCCCGGTCGCGTCACCCGCCGCCATGTCCTGCTCCCAGTAGTACAGCGGCCAGCCGTTATACGCCACCTGGCGGCTGCCATCCTCCCGCACGACCACCCCCAACCGTCCCGGAATACCGGCGTCCAGCGTCGGGAGTTCGTTCTCACCAACCGTCAGCGGCGGCCATTTGACGGCACACTCGCCGGCACAGTTGCTCTTGCCCGGCTCATCTTTCGTGAATAAATACAGGGTCATGCCATTCGAACCGACCAGAAAGCTGCCCAGGTCAGCATTACCGCCCAGCGTGACGGTAGCCGCCTCCTGCGCCAGCGCGGGGACAGCCGCCAGTAAAACGATTACCATGACTGCCAACCACTTCCCATACCGTAACATGGCCTGCTCCTTCCAATGCATTCCGATAAAGTTACCTGCGTGATTAGATACGCCGCACCGCCCACCGCTGGATTGCAGGCGGCAGATGAGTGATTGATGAATCAGCGGTTGAGCTGGCCTGCCGCAGTTTTTTACCCGACGGGATACGGGACACACCGCTACAGGCGAGTGAGTCAGCGGCTTTCAGCAGGCAGGGTTTCCCCCCAATAATTGGGGTAAAATCATGACATTTATCATCCGATTCTTTCACCCATTCCTCATACGTACCGGGTATAGTAAACACCATAGTTGAAAGGAAAGAGCAATGGCGTTAATTCTTGTCGTAATCGGCGCTGTTCTGTATTACACCAGACGGTTTAGTTTTGGCGGCGTGCAGACGCAGGGACGGCACGTGCGCGCGGCGGGGTTGCTCTTGATGTTCCCGGCGGCGTTCACTTTCCTGCTCAGTTTCTTTGCTGGCGTTATCTTCGCCCGCAGCGAAGCCGCCATTGTCACGCTGTTTAACATCATGGCGGCGGTGGAGATCATCTCGATGGTGCTGGCCGTAGGGGCGGCCTATATCCTGCTCGCCAATCCATCGAATGCCCCGCGCCTGCCCGGCATTCTGGGCGAAATCCAGCGCGAGCGGCAGGACGAACCGGCTGCCGCGCCGCAGCCGCCGGTGGTGCGCGTCCAGCCGGTGCAGCCCGCGCGGGAACACTTTCCCACCATCATGACGGTGGCACAGGCCGCGCAGTACCTTCAGGTTAGCGAGGCGCAGATTATGGACTTGATTGACGGGGGCAAGCTGGCGGCGGCGCGGATTAACTACAACTACCGCATCGCCAAATCGAATCTCGATGAACTGCTGGCCGCGCGCGAAGCCACCTCCAGCGTCTAACCCGCCTTCGCGGTCGAACAGGCCAAATCAGACAACGGGACGTATAATACCCATACGTCCCGTTTTTGATTCGCTGGTGGAGTTATGATTCGTATTGTGTCTAAGCTGCTTCTCGGCCTGCTGCTGCGCTGCCCGAACTGCGGGCGCGGGCGGATGTTTCGTGGGCTGTTTAAGATGGAACCCACCTGCCCGTACTGCGGCGCGCGCTACGAACGGCAGTCGGGTGAGTCCATCGGCGGCACGCTGATTAACCTGTGTGTGGCCGAAGTGCTGTCTGTCGGCGGCTATTTTGTCTCGCAGGCGCTCTGGAGTCCGCCGCTGGCGTTTCAGCTTGTTTTCTGGATTACGTTTAACATCGTGTTCATCGTGCTGTTTTACCGCCACGCGCGCGGCCTGTGGGTGAGCATCGCGTATCTGGCGGGCGGCGTTTACGCCGACTCGGACACCGGGCAGCAGTACACACGGACGGAAAAACAATGAGTAGGCGACTTACCAAATGCCTGATCGCCAACCGGGGCGAAATCGCGGTGCGGGTTATCCGCGCCTGCCATGAATCAGGGATGCACGCCGTCGCCGTGTATTCCGATGTTGATGCCAATGCGCGGCATGTACAGTTAGCCGACGAAGCCTATGCGATTGGCGCGGCCAGCCCTGCCGACAGTTACCTGAACGCGACGAAGTTGATAGACGTGGCGCGGCGTTCCGGCTGCGACTGCGTGCATCCTGGCTACGGCTTCCTGTCCGAAACCGAAACATTCGCGGCGGCGGTGCTGGAGGCCGGGCTGGTGTGGATCGGGCCGCCGCCGGACGCCATCCGGCTGATGGGAGTCAAGACCGAAGCACGCGCCCGGATGCAGCAGGCGGGTGTGCCGCTGGTACCGGGGTTTCAAGCGGATGATGCGGACGACGCGGCTTTTATCGCGGCAGCCGTAACCATCGGTTATCCCGTAATGGTCAAAGCGGCGGGCGGCGGCGGCGGCAAGGGTATTCGTGTGGTGTACGATCCGGCGCGGCTGCCGGAGGCGCTGGCGGGCGCGCGCCGCGAAGCGGAACATGCCTTTGGCGACCCGCGCCTGTTTCTGGAAAAGTACATCGAAGCGGCGCGGCACGTTGAAATTCAGGTGATCGCGGATTCACACGGCCACACGCTGCACCTGTTCGAGCGTGAATGCAGCGCGCAGCGCCGCCATCAGAAGATTGTGGAGGAGTCGCCGTCGCCGCTGCTCACGCCGGAACGGCGGGCGCGGATGGGCGCGGCGGCGGTCGAAGCGGCGCGCGCGGTGGGTTATACCAACGCCGGTACGGTGGAATTTATCGCCACGCCGGATGGCGCGTTTTATTTTCTGGAGATGAACACTCGCCTTCAGGTGGAGCATCCGGTGACAGAGATGGTCACCGGGCTGGACATCGTGAAGCTGCAATTCGCGGTGGCGGCGGGCGAACCGCTGCCGCTGGCGCAGGCCGACGTGCAGCCGCGCGGCCACGCCATCGAATGCCGCGTGTACGCCGAAGACCCGCGTAATAACTTTTTACCCGCCATCGGCCCGGTGCTGAAGTTCATCCCGCCGGAAGGCCCCGGCGTCCGGGTGGATTCGGGGGTGCAGTCCGGCGATACGATCACGATTCATTACGACCCGATGATCGCCAAAATCATCGTCTATGAGGCCACCCGCGCCGCCGCCATTGACCGGATGCACGCCGCGCTGGATCGCACCGTGATTCTGGGCACAACGACCAACATCCCGTTTTTGCGGGCGCTGCTGGCTCACCCGACCTTTGCCGCCGGCGAAGTGGATACCCGCTTCGTGGATACCCATCTGGCAGAACTGCTGCCGGACGCGCCACCCCTGCCCGACGCGGCGCTGATCGCGGCGGCGCTGGAAGACTGGCATCAGCAGCCGGCAGGGTCAGACCGGCGGTTCGCCCCTACAGACGATGCCTCACCCTGGGCGCGGGGTGACAGTTTTCGTATCGGCGGCTAACCAACCGGGCGAAAGGGGTATCCGGGCGTTTGATTCAACAAGCGGCAAGCAGCAAGCGGCACTTTTCTCCTGCTCCCTGGCAAGTGACGCTGGCGCTGGCACTGGTTTATCTGGCGGTCATCCTCGCCATCAACAGCGGCGACACCAACACGTTTGTGACCATCGGCACGTGCTGGTCGTCCTGCATTGGCAATCGTTCCTGTCCGGCAGGCACAACTAATGGCTATGATGGGCAGTACGCCTACTATATCGCTCGCGACCCGTTGAAGGCGGCCCCCTGTCTGGATGTGCCGGCCTACCGCTACCAGCGGATTCTGCTGCCGCTGCTGGGGCGAACGCTGGCGTTGGGCAATCCTGACTGGATTCCGATCGCGTTTGTGGTCATCAATCTGGCGGCGCTGGTCGTTGCTACCGCGCTGCTGGAAACGCTGTTGGTTGCATCGAAGGTCAGCCGGTGGTACGCGCTCGTTTATGGGTTGTTCGTCGGTGTATTTATGGGCGTTCGTCTGAGCACAACCGAGCCGCTGGCCTATGGGCTGGTCATCGCCGGTATCTGGTTCGGCCAGCACGAGCGGCACGACTGGCAGGCGGCGGCGCTGCTGGCCGCCGCCTTTACCAAAGAGATGACGCTGACGTTTGTGGCCGGGTATCTGCTGTTTTACGCGCTGGAGAGACAGTGGCGGCGCGCGCTGTGGCTGGCGCTGGCGGTCGGCCTGCCGTTTGCGCTGTGGCAGTTGGTGCTGTACGGCTGGCTGGGTGAGTTTGGCGCGGGGTCGGGCGGTGGCGGTAATTCGCCATTTGAGATCATTCCGTTTAACGGCTTCTGGCGCACCGCCTACGATCCGACCGGCAGCCTGCCGGCGTTTCTGCTGCTCAGCCTGTTCGTGCTACCGGGTGTGATCCTGCCCAGCGTGTGGAGTATTTGGGTGGCAGCGCGCGATCTGTGGCGGGGGCGCGTTCACCTCTTTACCTGCCTGCTGCTGGTCAACGCTGCGATGCTGGCCTTTGTGCCGTTTTCAACTTACCGCGAGCCGCTTGGCATTTTGCGGTTTATTGTCGGACTGGTTATCAGTTATATTGGGTATACCGCCTGGCGTTATCGTGGGCGGCGTCCGCTGCGGTACAGTACGCTGTGGCTGGCACTGGCGTTTTATCTGATGGCCGGATAAAGCAAGGAGAAACGTGTATGAAACGCTGCCTGTTGATGCTGATCGTTCTGCTGGCCGGTGTGTCTGCGGTCGCCGCGCAGGAGACTGCCGCGCCGTCGCCGCGCGAAATTTATACGGTGCTGGATTACGGCGACGCGGCACTGGAACCGGAACTGTGGCGCATGGCCGCCGCCGAAGAAGCCGCCACCTATACCTCGGTGCTGTGGCGCTACCGGCTCGATGAGGAATTCCTGTTCTTCTTCCTGTACCTGCACTTTGACGGCGGCGCGACCGAAGAGGCCGTGACCACCTATTTCAGCGGTGATAACCTGAAAGCCCTGCTGGCGAATTACGAACCCTGGCGCGAAACGGCCACCTGCACGCGGGGCGCGGTTACGGTGCATGAGTTCGTGAGCAAGGTGGGGCAGGAACGCCGCATCCTGCGCTACTGGGTGCAGACGATCACGCCGACGCGCGTGTTAGGCGTGAACGCCGCCGTGCCGGAAGCGAAGCTGGATGAGCTGAATACCTACGCCGAGGCGCTGTTCCCCGGCGCGGCTTCGTGCGAGGCAGCGCGGTGATCTTCACCTACGATTACAACGGCGACCGGGTGACGGTGCAGTTGGAGCGCCAGCCGGACGGCAGCTACCGCGCCGCCATTGGTGACCGGACGTTTACGGTTGAAGCGCAGCCGCTGAACGAGGGCGGCTGGCTGCTGGCGTTCGGTCATCAGCGGCTGGTGGTGTACAGCGCGGCGGCGGGTGGTTCACGATTTGTCAGCCTTGATGGGCGTGACTACACGCTGGCGGTGCCGGAAACCAGCGGCGCGCGCCGTTCCCGCCGGGCCGGGGGCAGCGGTGACCTGACCGCGCAGATGCCGGGACAGGTGATGGCTGTGTTGGTGGCCGAAGGCGACGGGGTGGAGCGCGGGCAAACGCTGGTCATTCTGGAAGCGATGAAGATGGAAATCCGCGTGGCCGCGCCCGCCGCCGGCCAGGTGAAACGCCTGCTGGCACAGGTTGGCGACGTGGTGGAACGCGGCCAACTGCTGCTGGAAATTGAATAAGACGGACACGGCAGTACCGTGTCCCTACAGTCTGTCCATGCGCCGCTGCGTTACGCTTTTAGCCTATTTTTCCTCGCGCAGGTGCGGGTACAGCAGCACATCCCGGATGCTGCGCTGGTCGGTCATCAGCATCACCAGCCGGTCAATGCCCATGCCCCAGCCGCCGTTGGGCGGCATCCCGTAGCGCATCGCCCGCAGGTAATCCTCATCCAGCGGCGTGGCATCGTCGTCCGTGTCGCGGTACAGCTTCGCCATATCCAGAAACCGCTGTTCCTGGTCGCGCGGGTCGTTCAGTTCGGTGAAGGCGTTGCCCATCTCCATCCCGGCGATGTAAAACTCAAACCGTTCCACGTGAAAATCGTCGTAATCCACACGTTTGGCGAACGGCGAAACATCACGCGGGTAGTCTATGATGAACGTGGGCTGCACCAGCGCCGGCTCGACATATTCTTCGAACAGATGGTTCACCAGCTTGCCCCAGGGTTCGCCCGGTTTCACCTTGCCGCCGCCGTCACGGATGACTTTTTCCAGCGCCGCCGCCGTCGGGTAATCCATGTAATCAATTTCGGCGCGCTGTTTGATCGCGTCCCGCATCGTCAGGCGCGGCCAGGGCGGCGCCAGTTCGATCTCCTGCCCCTGAAACGTGATCTTCGTGCCGCCGGTCACGGCCTGCGCCACGTAAGCCAGCAGCCGTTCAGTGATGTCCATCACGCCGCGATAATCGGTATAGGCTTTGTAGAACTCGATCATCGTGAATTCGGGGTTATGTTTGAAGCTCACCCCCTCGTTGCGGAAGTCGCGGCCAATCTCGTAAACCGCGTCATAACCGCCAACCAGCAGCCGCTTCAGATACAGCTCGAAGCTGATACGCAGGTATAAATCCTGCTTGAGCTGGTTGTGGTGTGTGATGAACGGGCGCGCCGCCGCCCCGCCGTAAACCGGCTGAAGCACCGGGGTCTCCACTTCAAGAAACCCTTCCTGGTCGAAGAAGCGCCGCACCGCCCGCAGCACTTCGGCGCGCCGGATGAACACCTCGCGCACGCTGCGGTTGACGGCCAGATCGGCATATCGCTGGCGGTAGCGCGCTTCCACGTCGCTGAATTCACCGTATTCGACCGTCGTGCCGTCATCCATCACCTGCTGTTTGATGACCGGCAGCGGGCTGACCGACTTGCTCAACAGCTTAAATTCATGCGCCAGCACGCTGATTTCGCCGGCTTTCGTTCGCATCATCGTGCCGCGCGCCTGCACGAAATCGTCGGTATCAATCAGCTTTTCTTTAACGAGGTTATAAACGTCCTCGCCCAGTTCGTTGACGCGCAGGAGTAACTGGATGCGACCGCTTTCATCCTCGATATGCATGAACGAGATTTTGCCTTTGAGGTTCACGCGGCGGATCCGCCCGCACACGGTCACTTCCAGGCTTTCGGCGGTTTCGCCGTCGCGCGCTTCCAGACTCTCAAATTCGCGGCTGGCCTGCGCGGTGGTGTGCGTGCGTTCAACGCGGCGCGGGTAGGCTTCGATGCCAAGTTGTTCCAGCCGGCTCAGTTTATCAAGCCGCTCTTCTTCAATTTTGTTGGGCTGCCACATGGGTGCTTGTTTCCGATTCTATACAGGATGCGGCGGCGCATCCCAGCCGCGCCGCCAGATGGCTTGACACAGGCAGGGGCGAACCGCCGGTTCGCCCCCTACGAGAGAAGCGTTTACAGCAACCGCTTACGCAATCGCCTTGATGACAAAGATGATCTCGCCGTCCGGCGCGTTGACCGTCACTTCTTCACCGACCTTCGCGCCCATCAGCGCCTTCCCCAGCGGGCTTTCGCTGGAAATTTTACCCTCGCGCGGGTTGGCTTCGGCAGAACCGACGAGGTGGTAAACCTCTTTCTCTTTTGTGCCTTTTTCGATCACCGTAACGACCGATCCCAGCGCCACCATATCCTTGCGCCCGGTGGCTTCAATAATCTGCGCGGTGCTCAGAATACCTTCCAGACGCATGATTTCGCCTTCAACAAACGCCTGTTCGTTCTTGGCATCCTCGTATTCGGCATTTTCGCTCAGATCGCCGCCCTCTTCCAGAGCGCGGCGCAAACGTTCGGCGACTTCTGCCCGGCGTGTTTCAGTCAGGTGCTTCAGCCGGGCCTCCAGATTTTTCAGACCTTCGGGCGTCAGGTATTGAACTTCACTCATGCCCACTACTCCTTGCTGCGGAACGCCGTCCATAAATGTAAAAAACACAGCCTATGCTGTGCCGGGGTGTTTATGAAATTCCGGTTCAGTAAATTGTGATTTTACATCTGCTCAAGCCCACACTCGGCCTGTAATATAACATGAAAAAATACGGTTGTAAAGCTAGAGTCGCGTAAGAAGCTGTTCATTCCGGCGCGCGCAGCGCAAAGCTGAACGTGCTCCCCAGCCCCGGTTCGCCGGAGAAAATCAGTTCGCCGCCTTGCAGCGCCAGAATTTGTTTATCAATATACAATCGCAGCCCCGTGCCGGGGTGCTGCCGCACCAGCTTTTCATGGTCGCCGCGCCAGAACGGGCGGCCAACGTTTTTCAGATCATCCGGCGTCAGGCCAATACCGTTGTCGGTCACGCTGAACAGCACATGCGTCCCCAGATTATCCACCGACATGCGTATCTGCCCGTTCGGCGGTGTGTAACGCATGGCGTTATCCAGCAGATCGGTCAGCACGATCAGCGAGTGATAAAAATCGCCCTGCGCCAGCGGCACCGCTTCCGGCGCCTGCACGCTGATCTCATGCCCGTAAGGACGTATTTTGTCGCGCACGCGCTCCCAGGCTTCGGTCAGCAGATCGGTGGAAATGAAGTTCATCAGGTCAATCCGCACCTGCCCGCGCTGAAGGGCGATCATCTCCTGCAGCGCGTCGAGGACGGCAAAGGCGCGGCTGGTGTTGCTTTCAATCGCTTCCAGCCACAGGTCCTGTTCCGCCGAAATCTGCCCCAGCAGCCCGGCGCGCACCAGATCAGCCCGCCCGCGAATCGCGATCAGCGGTGGGCGCAGCGCGTCGTTAAGTCCGGCGAACAACTCCGTCAGCGGGGCGTTCGGGTCGGCAGCCGAATCGCGCAGCAGGCCGGTCAGCGTGCGCCGCTCCCCCGGCGGGGATGGTGGCGGCGTCACGGCGGCGGGTGGTGGTTCGCCTTCCAGCAGCAGCGTATTCAGGTAAGCATTTTCCGCCGACACCGTTTGCAGCACCGCCGCGATTTCGGCCAACTGGTCGGCCATCGGCGGCGGCAGATCATCCTGCATATGGGTCAGCGTCTCCAACGCCTGCCCGACGCTGAGCGTTGGCCGGGGAGTCTTTACCATCAGGTCATACCTGTCAATGTCACGGTAAACGTTGTGCCCTGTTCCGGTTCGCTGGTCACCTGAATGTCGCCGCCCAGCAGCTGCATCAGCCCGTAGACGATGGGAATGCCCAGGCCGCTGCCCTTGTGGTTGCGTACCAGATCATGATCGGCGCGGAACCCCACCGTACCCAACTGCGCCAGATCATCCGGCGACATACCGATGCCGTTGTCCTGGACGTGAACGTACAGCCGGTTCCCGTCGGCGCTGGCTGTCAGCGCCACCTGCCCGCCGTCCGGGGTATACCGCAGCCCGTTCTCAACCAGCTTGCTCAGGGCTTTTGCCAGCAGTTCGCCATCCACATTCAGGATCGGCAACCCCTGTGGAATATCAAAGGTCAGTTCCCGCCCCAGTTCGGCGGCCAGCGGGCGGGTCTGTTTTTCGACCAGCATGGCGATATTCTTGAAGGTATCCATCTTGACATTGGTACGCAGCACGCCGCCCCGCAGTTTCGACAGGTCGCTGAAGTCGGTCATCAGGCCGGCCATCCGCCGCGCATTGGTGCGGATCGTGGTGAGAAACTGCTGCTGCATGGCGTTCAGTTCGCCCATGCCGGGGGTGTTCAGCATGTCGGCGTAACCCTGGATGCTGGTCAGCGGGATGCGCAGTTCGTGGACGGCGTGTGACATAAACGCCGCCTGATCCTTCACCAGCGCCTCGACATCCGGTGGCAAGGCGGCAGGGCTGCCGCCGTCGCTGGTTTCGGCCTGAGCCAGCAGGTCATCAATCGCTTCCAACTGGCGCGGCAGATGGAACGGCACAATCGTGCCTGCCCGCGCCGCTTCGGTCAGTTCGTGCAGCAGCGCCCGCGCCTGCGCCAGCGTTTCTCCGGCCATCATTGTGCCTCCGTGTCTTATGCCATCGCCGCCTGTCCGCTAAAACGACCAGTACCGTTCCACCGGCACGCCCATACCCGCGCGGGATAAGGACTCCCGAACGGCCTTTTTCATCGTTTCCGTATTTTCCCAAAAGGTGCTGATCTGCGACCGGTACTCGGCTATCGCGTTGATTTTGGCCTCAACGTCGGCCTCACTCAGCGGCACAATTTCGGGCTTCAGCTCAAACGCCTGATCGTCGTAGAACCGCCGCACGCGCTCCAGCGCCGACGCTGTCTCCCGGTACGGATGCTCTTCGTAAAGTTTGAGCGTCAGCGCCGGGTTTTGTTTTCTTAATTCCAGCGCCCAGTCCCGTACAATCTGGTGATCAACATGGTTGCCCACCCCAAACGGCGCGTACAGGATGTGAACACTGTCGCGCGGGGACAGCACAATCGTCGGGATCAGCTTGCCAGCGTCATCGTCAGGATGCACCGCGCCAAACAGCGCCCCCTCGGTTGGATACAGGGGCTGCCCCTGGCGGTCAACACGGTAGATGCAGTCCGCCCAGACGCTCATCCGCTGGGGGGTCGCCCCCAGGCTGCGGACGGCGGCTTCATCCTCAGCGATCCGGGTCGCAACCGGTGAATCGCCGCTGTTCCAGCGGGTGTGCAGATCGCGCAGGATCGGCGTTTGCGGCAGGCGCTCCGGGTTTGGGTTCTGGCCGAAAACGGTGCGTACCACGACCATTTCTCCCCGCGCGGCCAGTTGGTGAATGGTGCCGCCGCAGCTCAATACGGCATCGTCAAAGTGAGGTGACAGAAACAGGTGCATACATCATTATCCGTATTGAATAGTGTCAGGACACAAGCGGTCCTCACCTTCATTTTAACGGTCAACCGCGACACTGAACGTAAAGGTGCTGCCCTCGCCCACCACGCTGCTGATCTGGATGCGGCTGCCCATCTGCTCGACCAGGCTGCGCGTGATGGCAAAACCCAGCCCGGTACCGGGGCGCGACCGGGTGAAATCATCCTCGGCGCGCCAGAACTTTGTACCCAGTTTGGCGATCTGCTCTCTGGTCAGCCCGATGCCGGTATCCGCTACGCTGAATTCAATCCGTCCCTGCGCCTGCCGCGCCGTCAGCGTAATCGTGCCGCCTTCCGGTGTGTATTTGTACGCGTTGCTGACCAGATTCGTCAGCACTTGCAGCAGCCGGTAATAATCCACCCGCATGTCGGGCAGGTCGGGTTCAATATACTCGGTGTACTGGTGCTGGTATTCCTGCATCTGCGTCTGCGTCGCATCACGCACCGCCTGCACAATGGTCGCCACCGGCACGCGTGTCACATCCATAAAGAAGTGGCCGCTTTCGATACGGCTGATGTCCGACAGATCGGACACGAGGATTTCCATCCGTTTCACGGTGTCCTTGATACGACCTAAAAACTCGCGCTGGCGGTCGGTCAGGCCGCCCTGCATCAGCGTCAGATCGCTGTATCCGGCGATGCTGGTCATCGGCACTTTCAGATCGTGTGCCACCACGCCGACGAATTCACTCTTGGCGCGGTCGGCGGCGCGCACCGCCGCGTACAGGCGCGCGTTTTCGATGGCGACCGCCGCGCGGCCTACCATACGCTCGATCAAATCCTGCTGCTCCGGCGTGAACGGCTGGCCGCTGTCCCGTTCGATGACCACCACACCAAACGCTTTGCCCTCGCGCAGAATCGGCACGATCACCGCCGCCTGCCCGCCGTTATCCGCCAGATTTGCCGGCTTGCCGGTGTTCAGGACATCCCATACAGCCGGGTAGGCGCTGTCCAGGAATTCATGGTCGGCGTCATCATCGCCATAGTGGTGAACGGCGCGCACCTGCGGCGGGTCGCCTTCGATCAGTCCCAGGTGACCGCTGTCCGCGTCGGACAGGCGGCAGGCCCACTCCAGCGTGATTTGCAGGGCTTTATCGGGGTCAAGGGTTTCATTCAGCAGGCGGTCAATCCGGCGCAGTTGGGTAAGCTGCTCGACACGCTCGGCAAGCTGCTGGTCGGTTTCGCTGAACAGACGGGCGTTGTCCAGCGCGACGGCGGCCTGCCCGGCGAAGGTTTCCAGCGCGGCGAGATCATCTTCGTTGAACAGCCCGGCCATCATGCGGTTGTCCACGTACACCACACCGATGACGCTGCCGCGCGCCCGCAGCGGCGTTGCCATGATGCTGCGCAGCGCCTGCCCGATGATGCTGGCCTGCCCGGCGAAACGCGGGTCTTCGGTGGCGTTGGTCGTTAACACGGCTTTGCCGCTGTCCAGCACCTGATTGGCAATCGTGCGGCTGTATTTGAAGTTTTCGCTGCCCAGGGTTTGCTGGTCGAGATTGCGCGCCGCCTGCACCACCAGCCCGCCGTCGTCGTCCCGCAGCATCAGGAAGCCGCGTTCCGCCGCCGTTAGCTGGATGATCGCGTCCATCACCTGATCCAGCACTTCCTGTAAATCCAGCGACGACCCCAGCAGCCGGCTGACGGTATACAGCGCCTGAAACCGCGCTTCCTTACGCTGCCGCTTGCGGTCGGCATCGTACTGGTCGAGCAGGGCTGCCATCGTGTCTACCTGGCGCGCCAGAAAGCTGCCGTCCACCTTGCCGGTTTGAAGCTGCGTCCGCAGCAGGTTCAGATTATGGCGCACGCTGGCGATTTCGTGTTCCGACAGCGGCGTGTGGTTCGTGGTCACGGTTGTGTCACCCTTTGATAATAATCGCAGACATCCGTCAGGGGGCAGCGTTCGCAGTACGGCGCGCGTGCCAGGCACACCTCGCGCCCGTGCCAGATCAGATTCAGGTGGAAGGGCAGATAGTCCTCCGGCGGGACGATGGCTTCCATCACCGGGTGGGCGCGGTCGGCGCTGATGCCCTCCGGCAGAAAGCCGATGCGCTGGCCGACGCGGTGGACATGGGTATCTACCGGGAAAGCGGGGCGGTTAAAAGCAAAACACAGCACAAT
>JARKOK010000507.1 GCA_029975765.1 Aggregatilineales bacterium | reverse complement strand
CCGGTACGCTGGGCAATAATGGCTGGTATGTCAGCGATGTAGCGGTTTCGTGGTCGGTCTCTGACCCCGAATCAGCCTTCTCATCAACGGGCTGCGGTCAGACGACCATCAGCGCCGATACCGCCGGGACGATACTCACCTGCCAGGCGACCAGCACGGGCGGCACGGCCTCGCAGTCGGTGACCATCAAGCGGGACGCCACCGCGCCCACGATTTCAGGATCGGCAGCGCCGGCGGCCAACGGCGCGGGCTGGAACAATACCGATGTCACGGTTTCATTTACCTGTGGTGACAACCTGTCCGGTGTCGCCTCCTGCGGCCCGAATCAGACCTTAACCGGCGAAGGCGCCGGGCAGTCGGTCTCCGGCACGGTAGTGGACAACGCCGGCAACAGCGCCGGGACGACGGTGAGCGGCATCAATATTGACAAAACCGCGCCCACGATTTCAGGATCGGCACTGCCGGCGGCCAACGGCGCAGGCTGGAACAATACCGATGTCACGGTTTCGTTTGACTGTGGTGACAACCTGTCCGGCGTCGCCTCGTGTACAGCCTCGACGACCTTAACCGGCGAAGGCGCCGGGCAGTCGGTCGCCGGTACGGTAGTGGACAACGCCGGCAACAGCGCCGGGACGACGGTGAGCGGCATCAATATTGACAAAACCGCGCCCACGATTTCAGGATCGGCAGCGCCGGCGGCCAACGCCAACGGCTGGAACAATACCGATGTGTTGGTCTCGTTTAGCTGTGGTGACAGCCTGTCCGGTGTCGCCTCCTGCGGCCCGAATCAGACCTTAACCAGCGAAGGCGCCGGGCAGTCGGTCTCCGGTACGGCGGTGGACAACGCCGGCAACAGCGCCGGGACGACGGTGAGCGGCATCAAGATTGACAAGACCGCGCCGGTGGTGACGGTCACAGGTGTTGCCAATGGAGCGACCTATCCCGTTGGCTCGGTTCCATCTGCCGGATGCAGCACGTCGGATGCCCTTTCCGGTGTGGCAGTCAATGCTGCTTTGAACGTATCTGGCAATGTGGTCGGCCAGTTTACAGCCACGTGCAGCGGTGCTGCGGATAAGGCAGGAAATCTCAGCGCCCCGGTGAGTGTCACCTACACGGTCATTTATGCGTGGAATGGTTTCCTCCAGCCGGTGGACAATTCGCCAACTGTTAACGTGGTGAAAGCTGGCAGCGCCGTACCGGTGAAGTTCAAACTGGGCGGCTACTTCGGGTTGAACATCTTCTTTGCGCCCGATTTTCCGAAGCCGTTCCTTGTTTCCTGCACGGCATCTTCCTACGATGCAATTGAACAGACGCTGAACGCCGGTTCCAGCACGCTGACCTACGACACGACCGCACAGCAGTACGTCTACGTCTGGAAGACGGAAAAGAATTGGGCCGGTCAGTGCCGCAAACTGGTCGTGAAGCTGAACGATACAACGGAGCACATCGCCATCTTCAACTTCCGCTAATCATCCGGGCGAGGGCACACCCTTGTGTCCTCGCTTCGATCAGCATTACCGGGGCGGGCCAGTGTGCCCGCCCCCGCGCTTCCGGTGTGAACGGATAACACAGCCCCGCGCGAAAAAACCGTGAAAAAACCGACCAGTACTGTTTATATATTTGCCCCTGTATAACAATATCTTTATAATGAGTGTCACACATATATTGGAACTGACAGGTGGTGCGTTCATGTCCGGAACCGCTGGTGGACGGCGTGTGGTGACTCTACTTCGTGTAGCTTTAATCTGTTTACTCCTTGGCCTTACTTTTACCAGCGGCGTGGAACCGGCGCGCGCCGCCTGTGTCATCAGCGGACTGACCTACCGGGATTACAATGACAACGGTCTGCACGAACTGCTGGAACCCGGTCAGGGCGGCGTCACCATCACCGCCTTTAATCAGGCGGGCGGCGTGGATGCCACCACGTCCGATATTGATGGTAACTACACGCTGACGCTGGGCGCCGATGGTGAAGTGCGGCTGGAATTTACCTGGGATGAGAGTTTCCTGTATTCGGCCCGCTTCGCCGGGGCTTCATCCCGCACAACCGTAACCTTTGTGGACTGCAACGGCACGGTAGATGACATTAACATGGGGTTGAGCCTGCCGTCGCAGTACTGCCATATCGCTGACCCCGAACTGGGCACCAGTTGTTACATCTTTGAAGACCCGGTGATGGGGCCGTTTGCCGACGGCGTGGCCTTCGTCGCTTTTCCATCCAACGCCGGGGTGAACGCGGATCGTGTGGGTGAACGGCAGTTAGCGATTGCCTCGCAGATCGGCACCACCTGGGGGCTGGGGTATCACCGCACCAGCGACAGTTTCTTCGTCGCGGCGTACCTCAAACGGCACGCCGGTACGGGGCCGGGTGGCACGGGGGCGATTTACCGGATTCGCCCGTCAACCGGTCAGGTCAGCCTCTTCTATAGCTTTACCGACGCCGGGACGGACCCGCACCCGGCCAACGTCAACGACTGCCCGCCCAACGCCTATAACAACTGCTGGCAGTACGATACCGACACCTATAACCTCGTCGGCAAACTGTCTATGGGCGATCTGGACATCTCCGAAGATGACCAGTCCATCTTTGTGGTGAACCTGTTCACCCGTGAACTGATTCAAATCCCGATTGGTTACGACGCGGTAGTGCCGCCGGCCGGCCAGATGCGCCGTTACAGCCTGGTCGGGCTGCCCGGCGTCACGTGCCCGGCAGCCGACCAGCGCCCGTTTGGTCTGGGTACGCACGATGGCCGCGTGTACATCGGCAGCGTGTGCAGCGCGGAGTCCAGCCAGAATGCGGCCAACCTGCGCGCCTACGTCCATTCATTTGATCCGTTGGACGGCGGCGGTTTTCGGCAGGAGATCAACTTCGCGCTGAACTACCCGCGCGCCTGTGCGGATCAGGGTGACATCAACTGCCCGGTCACACCGGGCAACGACCGCACTGCCCCGTGGCAGCCCTGGACGCCGGTCTGGCCGCCGCCGGACGGCGGCGCGCAGGTGTACCCCGAACCGCTGCTGACAGACATCGTGTTTGATAATCAGGACATGATCCTCGGTTTCCGCGATCGCTTTGGTGACCGCACCGGTTACGAGCAGCCCGGCCCGTTTGATCTGGCGAGTTTCGCCCTGATGAACGGTATCACGGCGGGGGACATCCTGCGCGTGTGCCGCGACCTGACGACCAACACCTGGGAACTGGAGAACAACGGCACGTGCGGCGGCGTTACCACCGCCGGCGCCGGCACCAACGAAGGGCCGGGCGGCGGCGAATTCTACTTCCATGATCGGAACAACCCGATTATTCCGGCGCAGGGGCAGCGCCGCCACGATGAAATTTCGCTGGGGGGTCTGGTGGACATCCCCGGCAGTGGGGAAGTGGCGATGACCGCCTTCGACCCCCTGTGCGAAAATGGCTGCGGCGCCACCAACCCCTTATATGACGCCGGTGTGGTCTGGCTGAGTAACGACACAGGCGAGCGTGTTCGCAGCTATCGTATCTTCGACGGTGGTCAAAGTCCGGCGGCGGACTTCGGTAAGGCGAATGGTCTGGGCGATCTGGAAGCCGTCTGCGGCCCCGCGCCGCTGGAAATCGGCAACCGCATCTGGGAAGATCTGGACCGTAACGGGCGGCAGGACCCCGGCGAGGTAAAACTCGGCGGCGTGATCGTCAACCTGTACATGGATACCACCGGCGATGGCCGACCGGATACCCATGTCGCCCAGACCACGACCAACGCCGACGGTGAATACTATTTTAACGAGAGCAATGTGTTCTTCGCGGGGTTGGTCGCGCCCACGCCCGGCATCAATTACCGGGACATCAACGGCAACAGCGTGCGCGACGACTTTGAGCCGGCGGGACTGATGCCCAATACCGTGTACGAAGTGCGGCTGGATGACCCGGCCAACTACGGCGGTGGGCCGCTGACCGATTATTACGCCACGCTGATTAACACGGTCACGCTCGGCGATGGCAACGACGACTCCCGCGATTCAGACGGCATCGCGCCCAGCCCGCGCGTACTCGTCAGCGCGACCAACTTCCCGGTCGCGCGGCTGACGACCCGGCTGTACGGCGACAACGATCACACCTATGACTTTGGTTTTTCGCGCCTGCCGCCGCCGCAGATCACGCCGACGGTGCCGGTGACACCCCCCTCCGGCCTGACGATCAGCAAAGAACCGGAGCCGCCCTTCGCCCAGCCGGGGCAGGAAGTCAACTGGACGATCCGGGTGACCAATACCGGCAGCACGGTGATGACCAACGTCGTCGTGGAAGACCGCCTGCCGGACGAACTTGAAATCCTGTCCGTACCGCCCAACGCGACCGTGAGCGGCCAACTGGTACGTATCACGTTCGACGTGATTCAGCCGGGGCAGACCGTGACCGCCGTCATTCGCACGCGGGTGCGGCCTGGCGTTGGGGTGCCGTTTGTCATTGTGAATACCGCGACGATCCTGGGCGGTCCCAGCACCAGCGCGCAGTTGGTGAGTGTGGAGCGGCTGCCGGAAACCGGTGAAACGCCGCTGATTCGCTGGCTCATTCTGGCCGCCGGCGGGCTGGCGGTGCTGGGTGCCGGGGTGTTCCTGGCACGCCGCCGCCTGGGACGGGCATAACCCCTGTCGAATCCTGAACTGTAGGGGCACGATACTCGTTCGTGTCCCTACGGCACAGTTTTAAGGCTTCAGCCGCGCTGCGAAGGCCGCCAGCCGGTCAGCCGCGCCGCCGACGATGGGCGCGCCATGCCCCAGACACAGCACATCAGGCCGCAGCGCGGCCAGTTTTTGCACCGAACGTTTGGCCTCGGCCATATCAGGCGTGAAGGCCGCGATGGGCAGCGTCAACCCCCAGGGCAGATGCATGGCCGCGTCCCCGGCGAACAGCAGGCGCTGCGCCGGCCACCAGTACGCCACCTGACCGGCGCTGTGGCCGAAGGCTTCCACCACTTCCAGACCGGGTAAAATCTCGTCCAGCCGGTCGCCGCCCGTCAGTTCCACATCCACCCGCGCCGGCGCGGGCGGCTGCATGGTCGGGCTGAAAGCCAGCAGTTTGCTGAAGCCGCTCAGGTCTTGCGGGCGGGGTCGAAGCTGCGGCAGTTCGCCGCGTGTTACGGGGGCGTCCCGCCGGTGAACGTAAGTGCGGGCGTTGGCAGCGCGCTGGAAAGCCGCCAGCCCACCGATATGATCGGGATGCGCGTGGGTGATCAGAATGTGGCGGATGTCCGCCAGCGAGTAACCCAGTCGTTGCAGCCCGGCTTCCATACGCTGCGGCGTTTCGGGCGAGAGGCTGGTATCCACCAGCGCCAGCCCATCCTGCCCGATGATGAGGTAAACGCGTCCGACCGACAGGCCCGGTACGGCATAGACCGATTCGACCAGCAGGTGCATCGTTCGCTCACTTTCTCAAGATGCTGATAACGGATGTTACCCTATTCTGGCGCAAGCGCATCAGCCCGCATGATGGGCAGCGTTATGGTAAAGACCGTACCCTGCCCAACGGCGCTGTCCACGGTGATCTGCCCGCCGTGCGCTTCCACGATCAGTTTAACGATGCTCAGGCCCAGACCAATCCCGCCGGATTCCAGCGTCCGCGCGGCATCGGCACGATAAAACAGATCAAAAATCTGGGACTGCTGTTCCGGGGAAATGCCAAAACCGGTGTCTCGCACCTGTATCTGAAGGGTATCATCAGCCTGCGTCAGGCCAATCGTGACGCTGCCGCCGGGCGGGGTATAGGTGATCGCGTTGACCAGCAGATGCCGCAGCGCGCGCTGAATTTCATCAGGATTGACCAGCACATGCGGCAGGGCTGGCAGGCGCTCAAAGCGCAGGCTGACCGGTTTGCGTTCGGCCTCCGGCGTCAGTTCAGCCATCAGGTTGTCAATCAGACGATTTATATCGGCAGCGGTGGTGTGGGGATTGGTCACGGCGGAAACGGTATTCAGGTTTGAAAGCTGATCCTTCATCCGCATGACGCTGGCGCGGATCAATTCCAGCCGGGGCTGAACCGCCTGCCGTGCGCGGTCATCCAGGGTCTGTTCGATCAGATAACGGCTGTTTTCGATGTTAGTCAGCGTGTTCCGAAAATCGTGTGACACGGCCTGCACCAACTGGCTGATGGTCGCCAGCCGCTCGCGCTGAAGCGCCAGCCGTAACTGCTGGGCTTCTGTCTCTTTACGGCGGGTAATATCCTGGGATACTGCGTAAAAACGCACCACCCGTCCCTGCGTGTCGTCCCAGACCGGGCGGCGGAACACATGCATCCAGCGCACTTTGCCGTCTTTGGTGAAACCACGATATTCACCGCTGACGGCCTGACCGCGTAAGACCTGCTGGATATCCGCCTGCACCTGCGCCACATCGTCGGGGTGATAGGTGGAGTAGTTCATTAATGTCTGAGCGGTGCCGACCTCATAGCCGGTGGCCTGGCGGAACGATTCCGTCAGCCATTCGATGACCAGTTCACCATCCGGCTCAACCCGCACCGCGTAAGCATAATCGGAAATCAGTTCCGAAATGATGCGGTAGCGTTCTTCGCTGTCCCGCAGCGCCGCTTCTATCTGCTTGCGGTCGGTTACGTCACGTGCTACGCCAGAGACCAGGATAATCCGCCCATTGTCATGAATCGGGCTGGCTTTGATTTCGACCCAATGGTAATCGCCGTTCCGGTGGCGCAGGCGCAGTTCAATCACCGGCACCGGCTGCCGGTGGATCATCTGTTTCATCATGGCCTGCGCGGTGGGCAGATCATCAGGGTGGATGAAATCCTGAATGGATTGGCCGATCAGCGTCTGAAGCGGCCAGCCCACCAGCGTTTCCGCCACGCTGTTTAATGAGGTAATCACGCCTTCGACGGTGTGGGTGTAAACCACATCGCGCAGGTTATTCACCAGCGAGCGATACAGCGCCTCCCGTTCGGCTAACTGCGCGCTGCGCCGGGACTCCTCCCGTTTGTAGTAGCCGATGACCAGCAGCGCGACGACACCCAGAAAACCATTAAAAATCAGCGGCCCGCCGATGATCTGGTTCACCGACAGGCCAAACAGCGGCCAGGGAAAAACCAGCAGCAGGACGGCATAAACCGCGAGCAGCAGCACCCCGGTACGCACCGACAGCAGCAGGCTGATAAATACCACTGGCGCGATCAGATAATACAGGGTGTACAGACCGTTTCTGGCGCCGGTGGCCGCTACCCAGAAGAAGATAGCTGCCGTCCCGCCGGCTGTCAGCAGCCAGCCGGTTAACTGGCTGCGACCGCTGCGGTTCAGGAGATACAACGTGCCGGCGATGAGGGTCAGCAGCGCCGAATACGCGACACGCGGCAGCGCGGTCGGACTGGTCGAATCGGCCAGCAGATGCAGCAGCGACATGGGCAGCGAAACGGCAAAGATCGCCAGCAGGAGCAGGCTGAGGACGTGGGCGCGGCGTTCCCGGTCAGTGGGGGGAATCGCGTATTGAATAAATCGCTGCGCCAGAGCGGCCAAACGTTGAACTTTCACGGGAGGGGAAACACCAGCTCCTTCCAGTATTTTGTAATTGTACCGGGTAAAAATGAAATCATCTATAGCTTAACATATTTCCGGTCTGCCAAGTATTGAGCCTGCCCACCCGCCTTTTTAGTACACTGTGTCGGAAAACCTCGTGACAGATTTCACTCAATTGTGCATCCATCTGCCCGCTATTTCCGGTAGACTGAGGCATAGTGAATAATCAAATCCAGATTTGATTAACGGACACGGACATCGCAGCCGAACATCAGGGGCACAGGTGACAGGTATGTGAGTAAGCAGTAAAACGCGTCGAACGGCGGCGCTTGGTATTGTAATCCGGTTTACGAGAAAGGACAGCCCTCGATGGTCTCTCAAGCGGTTCAGGTAGACGGCGCCATCATCACCGCCCCTATCAGCCCGGCCTATGCCGACATCCTCACCCCGGAAGCGGTTGACTTCGTAACCCGTCTGGCGCGGGCATTCACCCCCACACGGGACAGCCTGCTGCGCCTCCGCCGGCAGCGCCAGGCCGAGATTGACGCCGGCCAACTGCCAGATTTTCTGCCGGAAACCGCCCCTATCCGTCAAAGTGACTGGCAGGTAGCGCCCTGTCCGGCGGATTTGCAGGATCGGCGTGTCGAAATCACCGGCCCGACCGACCGCAAAATGGTGATTAACGCGCTGAATTCCGGCGCGAAAGTCTTTATGGCGGATTTTGAGGACGCGAATTCCCCCACCTGGGACAACCTGCTGGATGGGCAGATCAACCTGCGGGATGCGGTGCGCCGCACGATTACCTACACCAGCCCGGAAGGGAAACACTACCAGCTTAAAGCGCAGACCGCCGTCCTGATGGTGCGCCCGCGCGGCTGGCATCTGAACGAAAAACACATTGTGGTGGACGGCCAGCCCATCCCCGGCGGCCTGTTCGACTTCGGTCTGTACTTTTATCACAACGCGCATGAACTGCTGCGGCGCGGCAGCGGGCCGTATTTCTACCTGCCCAAGCTGGAAAGCCACCTGGAAGCGCGGCTGTGGAACGACGTGTTTAACTTCGCACAGGATGACCTGGGCATCCCACGCGGCACGATCAAAGCGACGGTGCTGATTGAAACCATCCTGGCGGCATTTGAAACCGAAGAAATTCTGTACGAACTGCGCGACCACTCCGCCGGGCTGAACTGCGGGCGCTGGGATTACATCTTCAGCTTCATTAAGAAGTTCCGCCGCCGGCCAGAGTTCGTGCTGCCCGACCGGGCGCTGGTGACGATGACCACCCCCATGATGCGCGCCTACTCGCTGCTGGTGATTAAGAACTGCCACCGGCGCGGCGCATTTGCGATAGGCGGCATGGCGGCGCAGATTCCGATCAAACATGACCCGGAAGCCAACGAGCAGGCGCTTAACAAAGTGCGCGCCGACAAACAGCGCGAAGCCCAGGACGGCCACGATGGGACGTGGGTCGCGCATCCCGGCCTGGTGCCGGTGGCGCGGGAGATTTTTGACGAGTTTATGCCGCAGCCGAACCAGATCAGCCGCCAGCGCGACGACATTCAGGTGAGCGCCGCCGATCTGCTGCACGTCACGCCAGGGCCGATCACGGAACACGGCGTGCGCTGGAATATCAAGGTTGGCATTCAATACCTGGAAGCCTGGCTGGAAGGTAATGGCTGCGTGCCGCTGTACAACCTGATGGAAGACGCGGCCACCTCGGAAATCTGCCGGACGCAAATCTGGCAGTGGCTGCATCATCAGGCCGCGCTGGACGATGGACGCCGGCTGACCTCGGAACTGTATGACCGCTTCCTGCGCGAAGAACTGGATGCGATCAGGGGCGAAATCGGCGCGGAACGGTACGAACACGGCCACTTTCCACTGGCGACCAAACTGTTCACCGAAATGGTGAAAGCGGATGACTTCATCGAGTTCCTGACGCTGCCCGCCTATGAGTGTCTGCTGCCGTAGGAACCCGTTACATCGCTACGCCGGAACGCGATCCGGGCACGGCGCGCCGTGCCCCTACCTAACGCCATCATCACCTGCGCTGTGCCCCTGTAATCGTTAACGATCATATCCATGTTTTCAGATAGAGGAGTATCGTCAACATGCAGCGACAACGAAATGCCGACCAGATCACGATGGAATGGAACACCCGCCCGCGCTGGAAAGGGATCGTCCGTGACTACACGGCGGAGGATGTTGTCCGGCTGCGCGGCTCGGTGCATATTGAATATTCGCTGGCGCACATGGGCGCGGAGCAGCTCTGGGATTTACTGAACCGCGAGCCGTACATCAATACGATGGGCGCGCTGACCGGCACGCAGGCCGTCCAGATGGTGGCCGCCGGGCTGAAGGCGATCTATGTATCTGGCTGGCAGGTGGCCGGTGATATGAACACCGCCCTGCAAACCTACCCCGATCAAAGCCTGTATCCGGTGGACAGCGGCCCGACGCTGGTCAGGCGTATCAATAACGCCCTGCTGCGCGCCGACCAGATTCAGCATATGGAAGGCAAAAAGGGGCCGTTCTGGCTGGTGCCGCTGATTGCGGACGGCGAAGCCGGTTTCGGCGGCATCCTCAACGCCTTTGAACTGACAAAAGCGTTTATCGAAGCCGGCGCGGCGGCGGTGCATTTTGAAGATCAACTGGCATCCGCCAAGAAATGCGGCCATCTCGGTGGCAAGGTGCTGGCGCCCACGTCCGAAGCCATTCGTAAGCTGGTCGCGGCGCGGCTGGCCGCCGATGTATGTGACGTGCCCACGATGATTATCGCCCGCACCGACGCCGAATCGGCCACCCTGCTGGCGAATACAATTGACCCGCGCGACGAGGAATTCATCACCGGCGAACGCTCGCCCGAAGGGTTTTTCTACGTGCGCGGCGGGCTGGACTCGGCCATCGCGCGCGGGCTGGCCTACGCCCCCTATGCCGATATGATCTGGTGCGAAACCTCACATCCTGATCTGGAAGAAGCCAGAAAGTTCGCTGAAGGCATCCGCCGCGAATTCCCGGACAAGCTGCTGTTTTACAACTGCTCGCCATCATTCAACTGGTCGCGCCATCTGGACGCGGCCACGATTGCCAAGTTCCAGCGCGAGTTGGGCGCGATGGGGTACAAGTTCCAGTTCATCACACTGGCCGGTTTCCACTCGCTCAATTACGCGATGTTCGATCTGGCGCGTAAGTACAAAGACCTGGGCATGAGTGCCTACGCCGAATTACAGGACGCGGAATTTGAGGCGGAACGCGATTACGGCTACCGCGCCGTGAAACACCAGTCGTTCGTGGGTACCGGCTATTTCGACTCGGTGCAGAATGTTATCACTGGCGGCACATCGGCCACTGTCGCCCTCAGGAATTCGACGGAAGCCGAACAGTTCACGGCCAGCGGCGAAACAATTGCCAACGGGCAAACGCCGCAGCCGGCGCATTAATTTTATTACGTCCACCTGTATCCTGCAGGGGAGGGGCTGAGACCCTCCCCTGCGAAACAATCGCCCGACAAACGAAGCTGGATGAGGAGTAGCGTGAGATGTCAGTCATGGAAACGATTTTGCAGGCAGTGGATGGACTCAATCAGGATGAAGTCAGACAGCTTTACCATTATCTGGTGGACAACCATCTCCAGCCCGGCACCGGGGACGCAAACCCCGGCGCGGCGCGCACGGGTGATGATTTCGGCTACGAGTGGTCGCCTGAATTCTGGGTCAGCGAGGAGTGAGCCTCAGCCTGCCGCGCCGGTCATAATGCTGCGAATCAGCACGCCAGCCAGAATCGCAAACCCCCAGATATAACTGCCCATCGCCGGGCGTTTGCGGGCGGTCACTTCGACAAAGATAAAAAAGGGCAGCGCCAGCATCGCCGCCAGCCCATAGATGAGATGCACTTCCTCATACGGCCGCACGCCGATGATGAAGTACATCACCGCGCCGATGAGCGCCTGCACCGCCATCACGCTGGCGACGGTGTAGGTCGCCCGGCGAAACCAGGGGGTCACGTCGCCCTTACGGATGATGCCGATGTACACGCCCAGCAGCGCCATAATGATCGCTGTCGCCAGCCCGGCGCGGCTGACCCAGTAGTGAATCGGCTGGAGGAACAGATAAAGCTGGCCGAGGTTCATGGGTTTAGTCACCTACCGCCTGCGCGCGCCGGGTTTCACGCAGTTCGTCCACCGCCTGAGACGCCAGCAGGAAACCGGCAAAAATCAGAACCGCGCCCAGCATCTCGCCGGTATATTTAAATGAGGGGTTGCCCAGATGGATGAGCGCCCCGCCCAGCGCGGGCAGCAGCCCACCCGCCGCGATCAGCCAGTTGCCGATCATGCGGTTGCGTAAAATCTGCTTGCGGCGGAACAGGTACGCCGAATAAATCGCGCCGCCCACCAGCGCAATCGTCCCCCACACATTCATGATCGGCGAGAAGAAGCGCACCGTCCCGCGCGAACTGCCCGCCATAATGCCCGGCTGCGTCACGCCGTTCTCGTCCACATAGTCACGATAGATCAGCGTCATATCCGTACCCGGTTTCCAGGCCGACTCGTTAAATTCGGTCAGGAACAGCGTCCAGGGCAGGGTCATCACCCCCACCAGAATCAGCGCCATCTGAATATTGCGGGCGACGTTGCCCTTACGCCACAGCAGATAGACCGTCCCCTGTCCCAGCCAGGCCGCTACCATCAGCGCGCCGCACCAGTACCACAGACCAAAAAACAGCGGACTCCATGTCAGCGACAGCACCACCTGCGCCAGCGTGCCGACGAAATACATCACCATGCCGATGCCCCACGCCAGCAGGTGCGGCGCGGCGTGGCCTTCGCGCCGTTTCTGCCACCAGCGGCGCAGCACCAGCGCGGCAAACACCCCGCTGATCACGGTGCTGATGACGGACAGAATGAAAGACAGCGAAATTTCCATCAGTGCAGCCTCACACATACTTTCGCGCAAAAATATACGCCCGGCGGGTTTGCGCTTCCGTGCCGGGATACGGGTCGCGCTCGATCACTTCTTCCAGCGTTAACCCGGCCTCAACCAGCCAGGCTTTCATCGCCTCGCGCTCAAAATAGTTGAAATCCAGATTGACGGCCTGCCCCCACCAGTCATCCAGATGCACAACCTGACTGCCAAGATGGAAGGTCAGCAGCAGCACGCCGCCGGGGCGCAGCACCCGTCTGATCTCGGTGAGCGCGGTAACAACCTGCTCATGCGGGATGTGAATGATCGAATAAAACGCGGCGACACCGCCATAAGTTTCGTTAGCAGCGGAGAGCGCCAGCATATTCCCCGGCTCAAACGGAATGTCCGGGTTCAACTGCCGCGCCTGTATCACCATCGCCGGCGACAGGTCAACACCGCAGGCCACCGCGCCATGATCGTGCAGGTAACGGGCGATTTGCCCCGGCCCGCAGCCCAGGTCGCAGATCAGCCCGGAACCGGCCACCTTCTCTATCAGCCAGTCGAGCATCTTCCGGTCAAATGGCTTGCCATCCAGTTCATGAAACAGCCGGTCGGCATATTCAGCAGCCACCGCATCGTAGCTGGTTTGAGTGTGGGACGGTTCGGCCATCATCCTCTGCCCTGCCGGGGACTATCCACGATAACCACACAGACAGTCCTGCCAAAACGCGGTTATTCTACCAAAATCTGCAAAAATCGCCAGAATTATGCATTTTTCTCAGCCGGTTACGACACCATCTCCGGCGCGAGATGCTGCACACGGTTGAGGTAACGCAGCGTCAGGCGGCTGTTGGTCGGATAAAAATGCACGTGCGAGAGGCTGGTGTTATATAGATAGGTGCGAACGTCCGGCGACGGCAGCATGTTCAGCAGCGCCTTGATGAGACATTCGGCAAACGTGCCGTGTGTCACCAGCGCGATGCAGTCATGGCTGGATGCCCGCCGCCGCAGCACCGCCGCGACGCGCATGGCGCGGGCATACGCGCCGGTGATGTCCTCGCGTTTGTCCGTCGGCCTCCACCAGCCCTCTTCGGTCAGTTCATCCGGCAGCACGTAGTCGGGGAAATCCTGCTGGATTTCCGACCGCCGCCGTCCGGGATGGCCGACGAGGCCGCGCTCGTCCGGGTATTCCAGATACATGCCGCCGTGTTCGTGCAGTTCAATCCAGACTTCCACCGGCAGCCCCAGCGCGCGG
>JARKOK010000504.1 GCA_029975765.1 Aggregatilineales bacterium | reverse complement strand
CCTGGCGACCCGAATTCGCGGCCAGTTTCAGAAATGGTTCGCGGTAGTGACGGCGGCGCTGATTCTGATTCTTGGACTGGTATCGCTGAACGCCGGGTTGAATCTGCTGGGGTCGCCCCTCGCGCCGGAACGGATGCTGGCGTCGTTGTTCCAGCCGGCGAATGCCTGGGACGCGCCGCCGCAGGCGCAGATGGTGGACGGCGTGCAGGAACTGACGATCAACGTCAGTGATTGGGGTTATAAACCCAACTATTCGATTGCGGAGAGCGGCAAGCCGCTGCGCCTGCGGATGGTGACGAACAACACGTATAGCTGCGCGCTGGCGTTCACGATCCCCAGCATGGGTTATAACCGCACCCTGCCGATTACCGGCGAAACGCTGATTGATCTGCCGCCACAGCCGGAAGGGTATGTCTTTTTCACGTGCAGCATGGGCATGTACAGCGGCACGATCAGGATTGAAAAGAGCGAGGCATAAACGGATGAAGAAGCAGCGATTGCAGATTCAGGGTATGCACTGCGTGGGCTGCGCGATGACGGTAGATGGTGCGCTGGAAGACCTGCCGGGGGTGAAGTCCGCCAGCACCAGTTATGCGCGGCAGACTGCCGAGGTGGAGTACGACGAGCAGAAGGTGACGGAAGCGCAGTTGATCGCCGCCGTTGAACAGGCGGGATATAAGGCAGTACCGGCGTAACAGCTAAACGTAGGGGCGACCCTAGTAGGCCGCCCTTACAAGAAGCGGATATTGAGGTAAAACATGGCAATTCAACAGATTGATCTGCCCGTGACGGGCATGACGTGCGCGAGCTGTGTTCGGACCGTCGAACGGGCGCTGACCAAAACCGAGGGTGTGGAAGGGGGAAATGTGAATCTTGCCACCGAACGCGCCCATGTGTAATTTGACGCCAGCAAGACCAGTGTGAGAGAAATCATTGACCGCGTATCCCGCGCTGTTTATGGCGTGGCGCAGGCCAGCATTGAACTGCCGATCACGGGTATGACGTGCGCGAGCTGCGTCCGTAATGTCGAACGTGCCGTCAACAAAGTGCCGGGCATACTCTCCGTCAACGTAAATCTGGCGACGGAAAAAGCCAGCGTGACGTACCTGCCCGGTACGGTGCGGCGGTCTGATCTGATTCAGGCGGTCGAGAAGGCGGGGTACGGCGTGCTTGACCTGTCGAACGCCGAAGCGCCGGAGGATGCCGAACGGAAGGCGCGGCAGGCGGAGATTGACCGGCAGAAGCGTCTGCTGCTGATCGGGATTGTGTTCAGCCTGCCGCTGTTTCTTATCAGCATGGGGCGTGATGTGCTGATGGCGAGTCTGGCTGCGACGGCAGAATCGGCCAGCGGTGGGCACAGCATGGGCATGAGCGCCGCGCCGGCGGTCAATCCGCTGCTGGCCTGGCTGCTGTGGGCCGGTTGGCCGTTTGTGTTTGGGCTGCTGGCAACGCCGGTGCAGTTCATCGTTGGGCGGCAGTACCTCGTCGGCGCGATTAAGGCAGCGCGCAACCGCAGCGCCAATATGGATACGCTGATTGCGATGGGGTCATCGGCGGCGTACTTCTACAGCGTGGTCGTGCTGGCTGGTATCGTGCTGGGCTTCTCGGACGTGATCGGCGACCATGTGTATTTTGAGACGGCGGCGGTCATCATTACGCTGATTACACTGGGCAAGCTGTTGGAAGCGCGCGCCAAAGGCCGCACCAGCGAAGCGATCAAGGCGCTGATCGGACTTGCGCCCAAGACGGCGACCCTGCTGCGCGACGGACAGGAAATCGAAGTGCCGGCAGATGATGTGATGCAGGGTGATGTGCTGGTGGTGCGCCCCGGCGAACGCATCCCGGTGGATGGTGTGGTGATTGAAGGCCGGTCGGCGGTGGATGAATCTATGCTGACCGGGGAAAGCCTGCCGGTCAATAAAAGTGTCGGCAGTGAAGTGATCGGCGCGACGGTCAACCGGCAGGGGCGGCTGGTCGTCGAAGCGACGAAGGTTGGCGCGCAGACGGCGCTGGCGCAGATTGTCCGGCTGGTGGAACAGGCGCAGGGGTCAAAAGCGCCGATTCAGCGCGTAGCTGATCAAGTATCCGGCGTGTTTGTGCCGATTGTGCTGGTGCTGGCGACACTGACATTCCTCGGTTGGCTGGTGATCGGGCAGGTGGGGTTTGTCGAGGCAATGGTGCATACCGTCGCGGTGCTGGTGATCGCCTGCCCGTGCGCGCTGGGTCTTGCCACCCCGACGGCCATCATGGTTGGTACGGGTAAAGGCGCGGAGATGGGCATCCTGTTCAAAAACAGCGAGGCGCTGGAAAACGCGCACCGGCTGAAAGTGATCGCGCTGGACAAAACCGGCACGATCACAAAAGGCGAACCCGGCGTGACCGATGTGCTGCCGCTCAAGGGTTTCAGCCGGGATGATCTGCTGCGGCTGGCGGCGGTGGCCGAACGCGGCAGCGAACATCCGCTGGGGCAGGCGGTGGTCAAAGCAGCTCAGGATGCCGGGCTGAGTCTGAGCCAACCGGAAGGTTTCGAGGCCGAATCCGGGCGCGGTGTGCGGGCGACGGTTGAAGGGAAAACGGTGCTGATCGGCAGCCCACGTTTCATCGGCGAGCAGGGTATTGAACTGAACGGATATGAGGCGCAAATTCAGACCCTTCAGGCGCGGGCACGGACCGCCGTGCTGGCGGCGGTGGATGGCAGGGTGTCCGGGCTGATCGG
>JARKOK010000498.1 GCA_029975765.1 Aggregatilineales bacterium | reverse complement strand
TGCTGGGAGCGGGCGCTCTCGACCGATGTTTTAAGCCGCGCGCTGCGGTCGCCTTTGAGCGCCGCCGACCGTGACCGTTTGTACCAGGCAAAGCCGCAACCCGGATGATGGGCGCGAGCGATGGAACACATACGGCAGTTTATTCAAAACGGATCTACTCAGTGGCAGGCCATGTAACCGGGGATTAGTCTGACCCTTTCCTGGCCTTGCCACTCCATGAGACGGAGGTTTCTATGGCACAGGAAAGACAGATTATTCTCATCCCGGATTATCTGACTGTCCGGGAATTAGCGGAGCTGATTGACGCCAGCCCGATTGAGGTGATGAAACGCCTCATCGCTAATGGGATTATGGCGTCCATCAATCAGCAGGTGGACTACGATACCGCCGCGATTGTCGCGGAGGAACTGGGTTTCGAGGCGCAGTCCGCTACGGCTGTCGCCGTCCAGGAAGAAAAACAAAAAGCTGTCCAGTCGCAGGCATGGCGGCAGCTATATGCCAGCGAAAGACCGGAGAATCTGGTTCGTCGTCCCCCGATTGTAACCATCCTCGGCCATGTGGATCATGGCAAAACCACGCTGCTGGATACCATTCGTAAGGCACATGTGGCCGAAGGTGAAGCCGGCGGCATCACTCAGCATATCGGCGCGTATCGTGTCATGCGGGATGACCAACAGATCACCTTTCTGGACACCCCCGGCCACGAAGCGTTTACCGCCATGCGGGCGCGCGGCGCGCAGGGCGCGGACATCGCCATTCTGGTGGTGGCAGCGGACGACAGCGTCATGCCCACCACACGCGAGGCCCTTAATCATGCGCGCGCGGCCAACGTGCCGATTGTGGTAGCCATCACGAAAATTGACAAACGGAATGCCAACGTCGAAGTGGTCAAGAAAGACCTGTCCGATGTCGGGCTGACCCCGGATGAATGGGGCGGAACGACGCTGGTTGTGCCCGTGTCGGCAGTCACCGGCGAGGGGATGGATGATCTGCTGGAAGCGATCCTGCTGACGGCGGAGGAATGTGACATTGTGGCGAACCCCAAGGCAGACGCAGCGGGCGTGGTGCTGGAAGCCGAAGTAGACCCGACGCGCGGCACGCTGGCAACGCTGCTGGTGCTGAATGGTACGCTGCACCGGGGCGATGTGGTGCTGGTCGGCCAGGCTTACGGACGGATCAAAGCGATGTTTGACGAAACCGGCCAGCCGGTTGCGGAAGCTGGCCCGTCTACGCCGGTGCGCGTGCTGGGGTTGAACGGCGCGCCGCTGCCGGGTGAGAGTTTTGAGAAAGCCAAAAACGAAAAACTGGCGCGTTCGACGGCTGAGGAACGCCGCGTGACGGCGGAAGCCCAACGGGTGCAGGCTGACCGTCCGGCGTTTTCGCTGGAAGATGTGTTCGCGCAGTTCACCGCCGGGCAAACAAAGGAACTCAACCTGATCGTCAAGGTGGACGTGCAGGGCAGTTTGCAGCCGATTGTTGACTCCTTGAAAACCCTGAGTGAATCCAACAAACATGGCATCCACATCCGTATCCTGAGTTCGGATATTGGCAATATCAGCGATAACGATGTGATGCTGGCGCGTGCTTCCAGCGCGATTGTGGTCGGTTTTAACGTGGATGTGGATACTGGCGCGCGCCGGGTGGCGGACGCGCAGGGCGTGGACATCCGGCAGTACACCGTCATCTACAAACTGCTGGAGGACATCGAACTGGCGCTGCAAGGTCTGCTGGAGCCGGTGTATCAGGATAAAACCGTCGGTGTGGCTGAAGTGCGCCAGATTTTCCGCATCCCAAGAATTGGCACGATTGCCGGCAGCTACATCCGGGAAGGCGAAGCCCGCCGCAACGCGCGCACCCGCGTCAAACGCGCCGGTAAAGTTATCGCCGAAAATATCGGCGTGGCCTCTCTCAAGCGGCTGACGGAAGACGTGCGCGAAGTGCGGGCCGGCTTTGAATGTGGTATCGGTTTGAACGGCTTCGACGATTTCCATCCGGGCGATCTGGTGGAATTCTACATCTCCGAGCGAGTGAGCTAAACGCCCTTACCCCTGACTTTTATGTTGTACCAAGGTTAAGGGTGTATGCTTGAATTGTTGTTGTGGCTCGACTGAAGGAGGTGTCGTCATGCCGTCCATTAAACAAGACCGCGTGGCCGAGAATATCCGCATGATCCTGAGCGAACTGCTCCTGCGGGAGGTATCCGATCCACGCCTGCACAACATCACAGTGACGGATGTCACGATTGACCCGGAACTGATGTACGCGCGGGTGTACATCAATGCGCTGGGTGACGAAAGCCGCCAGGCGGAAGTGATGGCCGCCCTAAAGCGGGCCAAAGGTTTCCTGCGGCGCGAGGTCGCCAAGCGCGTTCATCTGCGGTCGGTGCCCGATCTGGGCTTCTTCTGGGACGAAACCCTGGAACGAGCCGAGCGTCTGAATGAAATTTTCTCAACGCTGCATATTCCGCCAGAGGACAAAAGCCAGGGATGACCGCGCGACTGCAATGGGCCGAAGCGAACGCCGCCCTCGAAGGCGCGCGTAAGCTGTTGATTGTGACACACGTCAGCCCTGATGGCGACGCGATTGGTTCGATGCTTGGGCTGGCGGCGGCGCTGCGGGAACGTGACTACAAAGTGACAACTGCCGTTGATGGCGGCGTGCCGGAATTTCTGCAATTTCTGCCGGCGGCTGCCCGCGTCGAGCACCGGTTAAAGCGCGGTCACTGGGACGTCATGATTTCGGTAGATGCCAGCGATGAGGAACGCAGCGGCATCTGTGGTGCGTTTGGCCGGGCACGCAGCCAGAAGGTGATTAACCTCGACCATCACCCGACGAATACGCTGTTTGGGGATGTGCATCTGGTCATGCCGGAGGCGGTGTCCTCTACCGAAGTCGTATATGAGTGGCTGGTGCGTCTGGGGCATCCCATATCGCAGCCGGTGGCGACGGCGCTGCTGACGGGACTGGTGACGGACACAATGGGTTTCCGCACCAGCAACGTGACCGCCGGGACACTGGGCATCGTGCAGAAGTTGATGGAAGCCGGCGCGTCGCTGACGGATGTCACGGCGCGGGCGCTGGTCGCCAAGCCGTATACCTCGTTGGAACTGTGGAAGCGTGTTTTGCCGTCGGTTAAGCTGGAACAGCGGATTATCTCCGCTGTTGTAACGCAGGCCGACTTAACCACCGTTGGCCTGATAGATGTGACCGATGGCGGTCTGGTAAGCCTGCTGGCCTCGGTGCAGGAAGCGGTGGTTGCGGTTGTATTTAAGGAAACGCCGGAAAAGCGGGTGGAGATCAGCCTGCGCTGCAAGCCGGGTTATGATGTCGGTACGGTCGCGTTTGGGCTGGGCGGCGGCGGACATAAACAGGCGGCGGGCGCGACGATTGACGGCCCGCTGGAGGCGGCCATTGCGCGGGTTATGCCGCTGCTGCAAGCGGCGGTAGCCGCGCCGGTATGACCAATCGCCCATACGGACTCGATGATCGCACGGGGCGGCGTAAAGTCGCCCTCTTATTTCGTGGGTTGGCGGCGTTGGTATGCCCGTTTCCGGTTTTCTGAATGTTAACAAACCCACCGGCCTGACCAGCCACGATGTTGTCGCGCGGGCGCGGCGCAGCCTGGGTATTAAAAAAATCGGCCACGCCGGGACGCTTGACCCGCTGGCCGATGGCGTGCTGGTGTTATGCCTGGGCAGTGCCACCCGTCTGAGTGAATATGTGATGCAGTCCAGCAAACGCTACCGCGCACGGGTGCGCCTGGGCATGGTAACGGATACTTACGATGCCGAAGGCCGCATCCTCCGCGAACAGGCTGCCGATCATATCACCCGCGCCGAAGTCGAACAGGCGTTAGCTTACTTCCTGGGCGACATTGAACAGGTGCCGCCGATGTACAGCGCGATCAAACAGGGCGGGCGCAAGCTGTACGAAATGGCGCGCGCCGGGGAAGAAGTCGAACGACAGGCGCGGCGCGTGACCATTTCGTCGCTGACCATCAGCGCATGGCAGCCGCCGGAATTGACGCTCGATGTCACATGCAGCGCCGGGACGTATGTCCGCAGCCTGGCCTATGATCTGGGCGAGCGGCTGGGTGTGGGCGCGTATCTGAGCGGATTGACGCGCACGGCCAGCGGTGGCTTCACGCTCGATCAGGCGGTGCCGCTGGATGTGCTGCTGGGCGAGGCCGCGCGTGCCGGTTGGGCGCAGTACGTGATTGCGCCTGCGGTTGCGCTGGCTGGCTGGCCGGCGATACATCTGGATGCCGCCGCGCTGGAGCACATTCGGCAAGGCCGCGCGGTGCCCGCGCCGGGTGTGGCTGTCGGGCTGGCGTTTGCCTACGGGCCGGACGGCCAACTGCGGGCGGTCGTGGAAGGGCAGGGTGGCCTGTGGCGGCCACATAAGGTATTCTTGGATAATGAATAAACAGGCCGCAGGGGCGGGTACGGACACCCGCCCCTGACGATGTATTGACCGGGATAGGGACGGGGTATGCAACGGACATTTACGCTGGCGGAAGCCGCGTTAGGGCAGCCTTCGATGGTAACGATTGGGGTCTTTGATGGCATTCACATCGGCCATCAGCAGCTTATCCGGCGGCTGGTGACGGAAGCGCGCGCGTCGAACCGGCTGGCGGTAGTGGTCACGTTTTTCCCGCACCCGGACGTGGTGCTGCGCGGCCTGCAGGGGCGTTACTACCTGACCACCCCACAGCAGAAAGCCGATCTGCTGCTGAGCCTGGGGGTGGATTATGTCATCACCTTTCCGTTCAGCCGGGAAGCCAGCCAGGTGCGGGCGGCGGATTTTGTGGATCAGTTGATTCACAACCTGCGGCTGAGTGCCCTGTGGATCGGTGCCGATTTCGCGCTGGGTTACAAACGCGAAGGTAATGTCGCGTTTCTTCAGGCGCAGGGCGAGCAGAAGGGCTTTAGCGTCCACGCGATTGAACTGATTGAAAACGGCGGCGGTAAGATCAGCAGTTCGGCGGTTCGGCAGGCAGTAGAGGCTGGTGACATGGATACGGCGCGCGCCTGGCTGGGGCGGGCGTATGCCGTCACCGGGCGTGTGATACATGGCGAGAAACGCGGTCGGCAGATTGGTTTTCCGACGGCCAACATGGATGTGTGGGAAGAACAGGTGCTGCCGCCGAACGGCATTTATGCCGGGTGGGCGCGCCTGGGAGATGAATGGTTTATGGCGGCGACCAATGTTGGCCTGCGTCCCACCTTCGAAGGCGCGACAAGCATCACCGTCGAGCCGTATCTGCTGGATTTTGACCGTGACATCTACGGCGAAACGCTGGAATTAACGTTTGACCGGCGGCTGCGCCCGGAAGCGAAGTTCGACAGTATCCAGGCGTTGATCGAACAGATCGCCCGTGACGTGGACGAAACACGGGTTTACCTTCAGTCCCGGCAGTCACCGGCCAGATAGCTTAACTGCCCAGGTGTTTCGTGACCGCGTTATATCTTCTCGTATAGATACGGAAGCCGGCGCGGAAACATGGCGCGCATAGTGGCCTGGACTTCCGGCGTGGGATTACCCCATCCATGAAAGACGAAATCGCCGGGGTCGCGCGTGCCGTATACCAGCGCCGATACCGCTTGAATCGTCAGGTCACACATGGAGTCAGCAGCCGGGCTGACGGCTAACATCCCGTTTGTTGTTTCGAAACGATAGCACCCCGTATTCCAGGGGCACAGTGGGTCATGGATGCGGGCGGAAAAGCCGCCCGCGCCGGTCAGCATTCCCTCAATGCGAGTCACATCCAGCACGCGGCCTAAAGCGGGTTCGACCGAACGAACCTGCACATCCAGATCGGACAGCCACGTTTCCGGCTGTTCAAAGGGTGGCAGTCGGATTTCGAGTTGTGTTACCTGGTCGGCATGTCGCGCCAGCCATTCCAGCAGCAGATAGCGCCCCTGACTGGTGATGTAATCAAAATGATGGACGATCATGTGCCGGTGGGATTCCTGCTGGTCATTGGTGTAAGCCATCGCGCCAACAACCTGCCCCTCCACCCGCGCCAGCGCAATCCACGTCGGCCAGGGACGATTCTCGTCCGGCTTTACGTCCCACAGCGCCATGCCGTGAACGCGCTGGCGCTGGTTCGCCAGATAATCACGGTAGGCCGGAACTATGTCCCCGGTGCTGCCCCATTCAATACTACCGCCAAGATTGAGCCTGAGCAGCGGGGTCAGCGCCAGCGGTGAAAACCGTGCCAGTCGCGGCTGGGGGAACGAAGTATACCCCAGCCGTTCATAGTAGGATTCGCGGAACGCGTAAAGGACGGACAGCGCATGGCCGGCCTCGCGCCCGGCGGCCAGTAAATGCGCCAGCACCTGCCGGGAATGACCCTTGCGCCGCGCTTCGGGCAGCGTAGCCACGCCCCATACGCCGTGCGCCGGGAACAGGCAGCCGCGCACGTTCTGGATCATGGGGGTAGCAGCGGCCATTGACTGCGCCGTACTGCCCTCAAACAAAGCGGATATTAACGCATGTTCAAGATACTGCTGGACTTCTTCAATCGGCGGCAGGGGTGGCGAGGCAAAAAAAGCATACCCTAACAGCGGATAGGTGACAGCCGGTTTTTCGGCAGCATCCAGCGAGCGAATACTGAACTCAACCATTTAATTCCCCCCTGCAAAAGTTAAGGGCGGGTCTCAAACCCGCCCCTGCGCCCTGGTCAGACCTGGAAGGCTGGCCGGCGTTATGCCTTCGCGCGTTCGGCAGCCAGCGTGGGCGAGACAGCTTCCGGTCGCGGGGGTGGAATCACCAGTTCCTCACGCGGCAGCAGCCCTTCCGACGCCAGCACATGATTAAACGATACAATCGCCACTTCGATCATGTGCAGGTCGGGCTGGCGAGTGGTCAGATGTTGCAGCATCAGGTTGGGTTTCACAATCACGCGCACAATCGGGTTTTTGATGTTACGCGCCGTGAAACGCAGGATTTCGTAGGCCACGCCCGCGATGACGGGAATGAGGATCACGCGGGAGAGGATCAGCAGTAGAAACGGTGGGCGACCCAACAGCGAGAAAATAAACACGCTGACAAACACCACCGTCAGCAGGAAAGCCGTGCCGCAGCGGGGATGTTCAATCGGATACTGCGCGACAACTTCCGGCGTGAGTTCCGCGCCGGCTTCGTAGGCGTTGATAGTCTTGTGTTCCGCGCCATGATAGCCGAACAGCCGCTTTACGTCCGGGATGCGGCCAATCGCCCAGATATAAACCACCAGCAGGCCAAGCTGGATCACGGCTTCGATGAAGTTAATCACCGTCGCTTCCCAGCCAATCGGCAGCGCCTGATATCCCAGGAAACTGCCGGTGCTTTCCACCGCCGCACCCGCTTCAGCCACCGGGGCGGCAGTTAAACCCAGCAGATGGCCGATGCCGGTTGCTGCCGCCGTCGGCAGCAGGAAGAACAGCCCCACCCCCAGCAGCAGCGAAAAGGCGACTGTCGCCCAGCCAATCGGGCCGTTGAAGTTGACTTTCTCGCCCTCTTCTTCGCCGATGGCAATATCCGCCGCCCACATCAGGGCGCGCGTGCCGAGGCCGAGCGCATCCCACAGGCCGATGACCCCGCGAATGAACGGCGTTTTGGCGATTTTGCCCCGGTAGAGCGTGGCGTTTAACGGCTGCTCATGCACGACAATCTGGCCGTTGGGGTCGCGGACGGCGACGGCAGCGGTGTGCGCGCCGCGCATCATCACCCCTTCGATGACCGCCTGCCCGCCGTAGGAAAACTTCATCTCGCCTTTCGCGTCCACACGGTCGTTGGCCGCTGCGCCGTTGCTGGAATGGTATCCGTTCTGTGACATGCTCACTCATTTCTCTAAGACTCTAAAAGCATAACACGGAGACCCAGAGACTCAAAGGTACAGAGGGGGTTCTTATCTCTGTATCTCTGTGCCTCTGTGTTTATTTCCTAAACTCTAATGGAACAACGGTGCCGGTGATGTCTTCCACTGTAAGCTCACCTACTGGCTGTACCAGCAGCGCCACGTTCCCGCCGACCGCGCAGCCGTCCCGCCTGGTACAGCGCGCCCCTGTCAAATCCAGCGTATACGCGCCGCCGGCTGGTTCAAGCACGTCCATGCCGCCGTACTGGTCGAACAACACCGCCGTATCGCTCGTCGCGCTGATGCGAAGCCGCGCCGCGTCGGCTGTCCGCGCCCAGGCGACGATCATCTGCTGACCGCCGCTGCGTTCCAGCCGCACCACATCCACTAAATCAGACTGCGCGAAAGCGGCGGATTGTACGTCGCTGAACTGGCGAATCACCATCTGCCACGTATCGAAAGCCGGACGGCGCGAACCATCAGCCCGCAGCAGACCAAAGGCTTCGCCCTGCGGCGGTAGATTCCAGTCGTAGAACTTGTAGGCCGCCACCCGTTCCACACCTGCCGCCAGCGCCAGCGCCGGCGCCTGTACCAGAAAAGCCGACTGCTGCGCCAGATCAAGCTGGTACTGCGGGCGCACCACCGGCCACAGCGGATCATCGGTGGGCGCGGCGTTGGTTTCATTAATCCAGATCGCTTTGTCCATCAGGCCGTACTGGTTCAGCAGTGCCCGCGTCTGGCTGACAATATCATAGACCGTTTCGGTACGGAAATAAATATGCAGGCTGACCACATTAAA
>JARKOK010000496.1 GCA_029975765.1 Aggregatilineales bacterium | reverse complement strand
ATGCAGGCAGGATTTCACGATGAACGTACAGGGCAAACACTACCGCACCATCTGGCTGAAGGAAGATCAACCGGAAGTGGTGCAGATTATTGACCAGCAGGCGCTGCCGCATGAGTTCAGGATTGTTGACCTGACGACGGCGGACGAAGTCGCGCACGCGATCAAAGTGATGACGGTGCGCGGCGCGCCGCTGATTGGTGCGTCGGCGGCGTTTGGGATGTATCTGGCAGCACTGCACGCCCCGCGTCACAGCCGCGAAGCCTTCCTCGCACACGTCAGGGTGGAAGGTGATAAGCTGGTCGCCACACGGCCAACGGCAGTCAATCTGGCGTGGGCGGTTGAGCGCCAGCTTAAGGCGATGGAAGCCGCGAGTGATGTCGAAACGATGATCGAGACCGCGCGGCACACCGCGCAGGCGATCACGGACGAGGATGCCGAGTTCTGCCGCCGCATCGGGGAACACGGCGTCAGCCTTATTGAGGACATCAGCCGGCGCAAAAACGGCGACACGGTGAACATCCTCACCCATTGTAATGCCGGGTGGCTGGCGTGTGTGGACTATGGCACCGCGACCGCGCCAATTTACGCGGCCTTTGAACGTGGGCTGAAGGTGCATGTGTGGGTGGACGAAACCCGCCCGCGTAACCAGGGCGCGTCCCTGACTGCCTGGGAACTGGGACAGCACGGCGTACCGCACACGGTCATCGCAGACAATGTGGGCGGCCACCTGATGCAGCATGGCATGGTGGATATGGTCATCACCGGCACTGACCGCACGACCTATACCGGCGATGTCGCCAATAAGATCGGCACGTATCTGAAGGCGCTGGCGGCGAAGGACAACGGCGTACCGTTTTACGTGGCGCTGCCGTCATCCACTTTTGACTGGAACATGCGCGACGGCGTGAAGGAAATCCCGGTCGAGGAACGCGGCGCGGACGAAGTGAAGTACATACGCGGCCTGCACAACGGCGAAGTCGTGTCGGTACTCATCACGCCGGAAAACAGCCCGGCGGCGAATTACGGCTTCGACGTGACGCCGGCGCGGTTGGTCACGGGGCTGATCAGCGAACGGGGCATTTGTCCGGCGACGGAAGCAGGTATCCTGGCGTTGTACCCGGAGCATAAACGATAGGGGGCACGATGAACGCGCGAATTCTGGTCACAGGGGCGACCGGCAAGGTCGGGCAGGTCTTTATCCGCCGCGTGCTGAACGACCCGGCGCTGGAGCGTTTCACGATACGGGCACTGTGTCACAACCGCAGGCTCGAACCCCGCGACCGGCTGGAAGTTGTAATGGGTTCCATCCAGCACGCGGAGGTGGTCAACCGGGCGATGGAGGGCGTTACGCACGTCCTGCACATGGCAACCACCAAAGAAACGCCGGAAACGGTGATGGACGTAGCGGTGAAGGGGTTGTTCTGGCTGCTCGAAGCGTGCCGTCAGAGTCCCACCTTCCAGCAGTTCATCCTGATTGGAGGCGATAACAGCGTCGGGCATTTTGTCTATCCCCACCCCATCCCGGTTACGGAACAGCACAAACATACACCGTACCAGGGCTGCTACGCGCTCTCCAAAGTGCTGGAAGAGGTCATGCTCGAACAGTATTACATCCAGTACGACCTGAACGGCTGCTGCCTGCGCGCGCCCTGGATCATGGAAAAGGACGACTTCCGGTATCAACTGTCATTTGGCGAAGATGTCTTTGGCGGGCCGCGCTGGCGCGATCTGGTCGGCGCGCAGCAGGCCGATGAATATCTTCGCACGCAGACAATTCCGGTCATGCTCGACCCGGACGGCCAGCCGGTCAAGCGCAACTTTGTGCATGTGGATGATCTGGTGGAAGCGATTGTCTGCGCGCTTGATCATCCAAAGGCGCACCAGCAGTTGTTTAACATCTGTATGGACGAGCCGGTAGATTACGGCGCGATGGCGGCCTATCTGGAACAGACTCGCGGCCTGCCGCACGTGGGCGTCGTCACGCCATATCATTCCACCTGGCTGGACAATACCAAAGCCAAGTTTATGCTCGGCTGGCGGCCAAAGTACGACCTGCCGAAACTGATTGATGCCGCCTGGGATTACCAGCGCGCGGCGGACGATCCGCGTGTCATCTGGTATCCGGGCTGACCGCTGCCGGCGCATGGTGAGGCGCTGGCTGCGGCACAGCGCCTCCCACGTTTTCAGCGAAAGCCCTTACGCTCCATCGCTCCCCACTGGCCCCGCTTGCCCCATACCTGAAAATTCGCCCGGAAACGTTCCCACAATAGCACCTGCCGGTAGCCGAAAAACTCCAGCGCCGCCGATACGATCAGCAGCAGCCGTTCAGACAGATAGGCGTAGCGGTTAAGCAGAAGTGTTTCGATGCCGACCGCCATTAACGACAGCAGCAGGCCGAACAGAATTGCCAGTAACAGAAAGTGGAAGGCAAATTCCAGATTCAGAAAACCGGCCAGAACGCTCACCACCAGAAAGACGTATCCCCCCAGTTCGATCACGGGTGATACGGCTTCGACAAACCAGGCATACGGCACGCCGATCAAACCTATCGCCCCGTAACGCCAGTTAAACAGCATATCGCGGTGCTCCCATAGATTCTCCCACAGACCGCGATGCCAGCGGTTGCGCTGCCGCCGGAGCGTTTTCAGATCACCCGGCACTTCCGTCCAGCACAGGGGGTCAGGCGTAAAGCGAATACGGTACGGACGCCTGAGGCGGCGGTAATGTTTGTGCAGCCGCATCACCAGGTCCATATCCTCGCCAACGGTGTTGGTTCGGTAGCCGCCGATCTCCAGCACGGCATCCCGTTTGAACACCCCGAACGCGCCGGAAATAATCATCAGGATGCCCATCTGCGCCCAGCCCGCACGTCCGGCAAAAAAGGCGCGGCTGTATTCCACAATTTGCAGCCGTTCCAGCCAGCCGGTCGGCAGGCGAATCTCCACCAACTGTCCATCCTGAATCACCGCGCCATTCAGGGGGCGCACCGTCCCACCGACCGCAATCGTCAGATCATCTTCGATAAATAAATAGGCCGTTCGCACTAACGCCTGCACGTCGAGCGTCGAGTCCGCGTCCACCGCGCAGATCAGCGGATAGCGCGCCAGATTCAGCGCCACATTCAGCGCGTCGGCTTTGCCACCATTTTCCTTTTCCACCACGATCAGATTAGGATACAGCAGGGAACGAAACAAACGTTTAACCGCTTTGGCCGGGATAACCGCGTGATAAGCCGTGAGCGCGATTTCATCCAGCGAATACGCCTCGCGCAGCCGGTCTATGGTCGCATCGCGCGAACCATCGGACACCACAATGATTTCAAAGGCCGGATAATGCAGACTGAGCAGCGACCGCACGCTGGCAACGATACTTTTTTCTTCGTTATAGGCCGGCACGAGGATCGAGATCGCGCGGTAAGCCCGGCTTTGCAGCAAAGGGCGAATGGTCTGAGGCGACATCAGGCGGTTGTAGTGCAGAATCGAGCGCAGCCCCAGAAAGGTCAGGATAGCGTAGCTGCAACAAATAAAGACGAAATACGCCAGGATCAAATACTGGAAAAATACAAACAGCGTATCGCCAACTGTCAAACCGCCGTGCCCAACCATAGATCAGGTGCGCCTTGCTGTCCGGGAATGAGCGTAAACTGCCGGGCAATATGCAGCGCCGCCTCATCGGAATGCTGCTGAGCCGCCTGCTGCGCCAGCTCAATCCCCGGCGTACCATATTGTAACAGCGCGAAGATGGTTTCACGACGAACTTCCCAGACCGGATGGGCTAACGCTCGCCAGAATACATCCTGAACGCGTTCCAGCGGCAGCAGCGCCAGCAGCCGCACCGCTTCCAGCGCAACGAGAGCGTGGGTATCCAGCGCGTAACGCCGGACGACGGGCAGCGCCGCCGGAGGAAAATAACCCAGGATAGTCAAAGTGTGCAGGGCGGCGGCAACTTCTGCCGGACGTGGCGACGTTACGAAGTCCGCGACGCGGACGGCCATATCCACCAGGCGAAGCTGTCCGACGACGGCGATCAGCGGCTGCACCAGTGTCGCGGGCAAAACACGGCGGCCTAACAATTCGGTGAGCAGCGGCTGGCTGGCGCGCAGATCAAGCGACAGGATTTCCTCAACAATACCCGGCGGCAGATATACCTCCACCAGCGTGGTCGCCACCTGAAGCACGTTCTCATGTTTCGGATGTAAATCCGGCATAACGGCCAGGATACGCACCGCCGCCCGCGCCGCCGCAATCTGCGTCAGGAGGTGGCGGCTGTGCATTTGTTCCAGCACCAGCGGCAGCGTTTGGGGCAGAGCAGCCGCTTCCAATGCTGCCAGGGCGGCCAGCCGCTGGTCAACCCGCCGCGACTTTGCCTCGCGCAGCCAGCGGCGTTCCAGACCGTAGCGGGTGACCACTTCACCCAGCCATTTACTGTCACTGCCGGCCAGCAGGGCGCTTTGATCGAGCAACGCCGTTATACCAACCGATGGCAGCGGGGCGCGGGGTAAATCAGCGACATCCAGCAGCACATCGCACCAACGCTGCAACCAGACCGCATAACGACGCTGATACCGGACATCGGCGCGCTGGCTGAGCGGCGGGTAGATCAGGATATAGGCCACCAGTATCAGGATGCAAACCGTGCAGATCACCAGCGCCAGCTTGAGAAAGTCGTATCTGGCGAGCGCCTGATGTAAGCCGGAATAGGTGAGGAGCGTATAAACCAGGGCGGCTAGGGTTGTCAGTTCGACAACCAGGATAATCAGCAAAACGAGGTGATACAGATAACTGCCTACCCGCCGCCACATGATCAGGGGTTAAAGAATTTCTCCACGCGTCCCAGCAGTTCGCGCGGGCTGAACGGTTTAGGGACATACTCGTCCGCGCCCAGTTCCAGGCTGCGAATGAGCGTCGCTTCCTGCTGCATGGCCGAGACAACAATGACCGGCGTATCAAGCTGGAGCGTCTGGCGCAGATGCGTCAGCAGGTCAAGACCGCTGCCATAAATGATGTTGATGTCAAGAATGATGAGATCGTAACGTTCGGTTTCCAGGCGCTGCTTGGCGGCGTGCAGGTCGCGCTCCGAATCGGTATGGTAGCCGCTGCGCTGGAACAGCATCGCCAGCAGCGTGCATAACGCCAGATCATCATCAATGACCAGGATACGGCGCGCCGAAACGCCGGCAGCAACCACCGCCGGAGATGGCGAATCGCTCGGATGGGAGACGATGGATGGGTGAGAAAGGAAGGCTGGGCGGTTCATAGTGTTTCCTGGCAGTACAGGCTCGTAACAATTGCAATTATCAACACCACCAGCGTAACATAAATTTCAGCAGGCAACATTAAGATGACGCGGTTCAAACTCCTTTATAACCAATTATTCAGTTCTGCTGATGCCAGAAGCTAACTATCCGTATCAGCCCGTAACGACAGTAGATACTGGTACAGATTTCTGCCGCCGGTATCGCTCAGGCGGTTGGTTGAATACTGGTGATCGCTGCCCAGGCTGCCGCCGGAACGCATGAAACTGACAAATTCTTCCAGACTCAGGGTGAAGTCTGTTAAAGCTGCGCCATCGTCCCTGCCCTCACCCTGGTCGCCATGACATTTGCCACACTCCAGCGCCTCGTAACGCCCGCGACCGCGTTCCACAGCCTGAGGGTCAAGCGCCGCCTCGACTGCCGGGGCGCTGGTAGCACGGGCCGTTGCCAACTGCGGCGGCGAGGTAGGCATCACAAACTGGTAAGTAGGGAACAGGGTCGGCGTGGGCAGCGCGACGGTGCTGGTCGGCGTGGCCGCGCCGCCGCAGGCCGCCAGCAGCAGAACCAGGAGCAACAAACCGGGTATGAATATCCGCATAACCATTCCTTACTGTGAGCGGCTGGGGTCTAACGCTTCCTGCAAGCCATCACCAACAAACGAAAAACTGAGCATTGTCAGCGCCACGAGAATCGTTGGAAATAACGCCAGATGATAATAGACCCGAATGGAATTCCCGACCCCCGAACCGACCATCTTGCCCCAACTGGCCGTCGGTTCGGTGATGCCGATGCCGAGAAAGCTTAACCCGGCTTCGGCAAAGATCGCCAGCGGGACAGCGAACGTAAAAGCGACCAGCAGCGGCGTGAGCACATTCGGCAGAATATGGCGAAACACAATCTGCCGCTCGGTCGCGCCCAGGGCGCGCGCCGCCGTAACGAACTCTTTTTCACGATGGCTCAAAAACTGCGCCCGTGTAAGGCGGGTGGGTTCAATCCAGGCCGTGATCGCCAGCACGACAATCACATTACCCACCCCGCTGCCAATCACGCTCAACAGAAACAGCGCGAACATCAGCGGCGGTCTCGCGGTGCCGATGTCCACCAGCCGCATGATGATAAAGTCCTGCACGCCGCCGCGATACCCGGACACCGCCCCCAGCGGAATGCCAATCAGGAATGAGATGAGCGGGACAGACAGCCCCACCAGCATCGAGGTACGCGCGCCGTAGATCAGACGGGTCAGATAATCACGCCCTACCCCATCGCCACCCAGGATATGCGTTGGGTCCTGAAAGGGGCGCAGATTGACAATCGAGAAATTGACTTTATCGTAGGGATACGGCGCGATCACATCGGCAAAAACTGCCAGAAACAACAGCACCACCAGACAGACAAAGCCAAACATCGCCAGCCGGTTGCGGCGAAAACGGCGCACCGCGTCCCCCCACAGTGAACGGGGCGGATAAGCCGGATGCGGGGCAGACAGCTTGACGGCCACAGGCGCAGCTTCCATATTCTGAGCAGCCATCAGTTCCCCCTCGCGCCGGCAAAGCGCACACGCGGGTCAATGACCGTGTACAGAACATCGGTAATCAGGTAGGTTAACCCCCAGAAAAACGCGACCAGCAGCACCAATCCCATAATCATCGGATAATCACGCGAAAAGATACTGGTGATAAAGAACTTGCCCAGGCCGGGGATGCCAAACGTGACCTCGATAAACAGCGAGCCGGTCAGCAGGTTCGGAATTTGCGGCAGCAGAACGGTAATCATCGGAATCATGGCATTTCGTAACACATGGCGCACCATGATATGGCGTTCCGACAGCCCTTTGGAACGGGCGGTACGGATGTAATCCGCCGTCAGCGCGTCGCTGATGCTGGCGCGGGTATACCGGGCGACCAGCGCCAGCGGCGCCAGCGCGTAAGTAAT
>JARKOK010000034.1 GCA_029975765.1 Aggregatilineales bacterium | reverse complement strand
CACAATCTGCGCCGGAAGTGTTCGCCATCTCCGCCGCCCAGTACGCAATTTCGTGCCAGTAGGCAAATTCCTGGTGGCCGTTGCGCGCCGCGCTGTGTTTAGCGCGGCGGCGAGCGTAATCGGCCAATTCGGCGAAGGTTGTATAGTCCTTCGGGAAGTGGTTAAAGTTGGCGTGCTTCAATTTGATCTCCGATCCAGAGTAAACAGTTCGGGCCTGACACCCGTTTGACGAGCGCAGGGTTGGCATCGGCGGCAGCGAGCTTTGGCCCGCCGGTGATCAGGTGGTTGTGGCCGACGAAATTACGCTCGAAGGTGTCACCGGCATTCAGATCGCGGCAGATGGCGCGGCGGCCTTTGGTCCCACTGCGGCGGATGATCTCGGTCGTGCCGATCTCCACAATGACGGCGCGGGTATGGATGATCTGGCCGGGCAGCACCCGCTGGAACGAGAATTCGTCACCGGGGGCGAGGTACTCCCGCTCGACCGTGAGCGCGCCAACGGCTGCCGGACGCTCGATGGGATAATCGGCGCCGGGGGCGATGACGATCTGGTGCGGGCGCTCGCTGCCGGAAGGGAGCAGCAGCAGGACATCCCAGGTCAGCAGGTAGCGGTGCTGCGATTTCTGGAAGCCATGCAGCAGCCGAATGGGACAGGTATCCGGCAGGCGCAGAATATCGCCAGTGCGGAGGGCATAACCTTTGACGATCATGACCGGCTCCGGGTGAAGACACAAACGGCGATCTGGCGCAGAAGTTCAGCGCGGGCGGGATAGTCATCGCCCAGAAGACGCACGACGGTGATGTAGGCGTCACAAACGCGGGGCTGCGACAGAGCCACGTTCAGGGTCAGACGGTGGACTTCGGATGGAGTCCCCTGATTAGCGATGACGCGGCCATAATCCCGCACACCGGGCAGATAAAGCGGATCCCCCGCCAGGATAAGCCGAGCGATGGCCGAGGCCAGGGCATATACATTGAGGTCTGCGTTCTCAGTGTTAACAGACATGTGATATACTCCAAATGAATGGTGGGGCTGAAAAGCCCTGATGTTCGGATGAGGGCCGGGGGCTGTTAGTGGCAGCCGTCCGGCCTTTTGCATTGAAGGACGAATGATGAGTTATGAAACTCCTTTCCGCTTGCGTTGCTTCGGGGCGGGCTTGTGAAGCGTGTCGGCGTAGATCAGGGTGCGGCTGCCGACACGCACGGTCTGGAAGTGGCCGGCGGCCACCCAGCGTGAAATCTGGTACTGCTTGACGTTGAGCTGCCGGGCGGCTTCGGTTTGATTGACGACCTCGCGGCCTTCATGCAGCAGTGCCGAGTTGCCGAGTGCCGAGTGCCGAGTGTCGTACTGGCGTTTGGCATGGGCGCGGGCGGCGAAGGTATCGGCCTCGTCGGTGAGGCGGGAGATCTCCGAGAGGGCGGCGGCCAGTTCGCGCTTCAGCTGCGCGTTTTCGAGCGTCAGCAGGCGGAAGTGGTCAACCTCACCCCCCGACCCCCTCTCCAATGAATGGCGAGGGGGAGTGCCGGCGGCGCGCTGGCGATTAAGGGCGGCGACGGTGGCCGCGCTGGTGCGGCGGGCGGCATCGGCCAACATGTTATGACTCCACCGGCGTAAGCGGCTGCGTGTCTTCATCCCGCGCCGGGGGGCAGGTGATCGCCAGGCGAAAGGTATTCATCTGGGCCAGCAGCGCGGCAAACTGGGGACGCAGATCCGGGCGGTCGGCGGCATCTATCAGCGACGGCCAGGCGCGGCGCATTTCTTCGACGGTGAGGCTGGCACGCATGTACAGGCTGTTCCGAGCGGCATCAGACGCCATTGTTGGCCTCCTCCAAAATCGTTCGGGCGGCATCGCGCTGGGACTGATCCCATGCGGCCAGCTTCGCGCCCAGGGCGTTGATTGTGCTGGCGATTTCCTCACGCAGCTCGACCGGCAGTTCCTCGCCATCGGATGTGAAGAGCGCGTAACAAAGGGCGTTGACGGCATCGTGCGAGAGGCAGTCGTACCAGCCCATCTCGCTGGAGGCACAGCCGGGGCAGTCCAGATGCAGGCCGGTCTCTTCCCATTCCTGCAATTTTATGTCTTCGATAGCGCCCGCCAGTTCGCGCAGCTTGGGATATTCCAGCGATTCGAGATCACCCGTGAGGGAGAGATCATCAATCTCGGTTTCGATGGTCTCCAACTGGTCACTGACGTAGGCCAGTTCGTCGGTGAGGCGCTCGTTTTTCTCCTGCTCGTCTTCCAGCAGATTGACGGCCTCGACGCGCTGGCGCTGCGCTTCGACCGCAATACGCCCGGATTCGGTCGCCATCTGGATGAGGGTGACATTCTGCTGCGCCAGCGCCTGCGCCTGCTGCCAGGCATTACCGATCAGGTCGAGCGCCGTTTCATCGCCGCGTGTCTCGGCCTGATTCCAGAGGTTGCCGAGAGCGTGTTCGGTCTGCTGGAGCGCGGCGGCGGCGTTCTCCGGGTGCAGTTTCAGATTGTTCAGCAGGTCGGTGATAGCGGTTTGAATATCCATCATGATTGCACATCCTGAGCAACGGTCGGGCGGGCTGAGAAGGACACAGCGTGACGTGTCCCTACGGATGACTCGTAACGGACGGCAGCACGATCAAACAGGTGGCCGGTGAGCAGCGCATTCTTTTCGTCGGCGGAGATGTCCCGCCGGC
>JARKOK010000480.1 GCA_029975765.1 Aggregatilineales bacterium | reverse complement strand
CGATGGGATTACGGGTAAAAGCGGGCTGCGAGAAACGTGGAACGGTCATGGTCGCCTTTCATAGGATGCCCTCACCTGAATCACCCGGCCTGAGAGTCTCAGTACACCTAACTTAAAAATGCCGGATGTAGGGGAGGGTCTGAGACCCTCCCCTACGAAAAACATCCCGCACAATTTCTGTGAATGCACTTAAAATGCTTTGTCCAGATTCATCTTACGGCATATCCCCCGCGCCGGTCAAAAACGTCTGATTAGTATCTATCCGTAAGAACCTGTTTGAAAATCAGGCTGTACAGGCCTGTAACAGGAATTTCACGGTCACAACCTCACCCCCTAACCCCCTCTCCATGCTATTTCACTACACGACACTTTTTATAGTCGGGCTATCCCCTCCCCGCTGTGCAGGGAGGGCACTTCCAGACCCAGGCTGGCCTGTCTTGCTCCCCCTCAGCCACGCAATGGGGAGGGGGACGGGGGGAGAGGATAGACGAGACCTTAAAACTGTCGTCCCGTGAACCATCCGATGGATAGGGATTAACACCCGGTCTGGACTTACCCGATAATCGCGCCTGAGTGATTTTTGCGGTACGATAGAAGGCGCTTTGACACATTAGCCAGATGAGGACACTGCCATGTTTGATGCTCTGCCGAGAGATGCCGGGGCCGTTCAGGAATGGACGTGGGCGCAGTACGAGCCATATTTCAGCGATCTGAACGCGCGCGAGTTAAACAGTACGACCGTTCACCAGTGGCTGGCCGACTGGACCCGCGTCGCCGATCTGCTGCACCAGACCTTCGCGCGGCTGCGGATTGCCACCACGCTGGACACGGCGGATACGGCGGCGGTCGAACGGCTGCAGGCGTTTATGCAGGGTGTCTGGGAACACGCGGAGATCGCCAACAACCGCCTGACGCGCAAACTGCTTGACAGCGGCCTGGAGCCGGACGGTTACGCCGCGCCGCTGCGCGCCCTGCGCGCCGACGTGGAACTGTTCCGCGAGGAAAACGTGCCGCTGTTTACCGAGGAACAAAATCTGCACAATGCGTTTAACGCCGTCATCGGCGCGCAGACCGTGAACTGGCAGGGTGAGGAACGCACGCTGACGCAGTTGAAGCCCGTGTTGCACAGCGATGACCGCGACCTGCGTGAAATGGCGTGGCGGGCGATTGCCGACCGCCGGCTGGCCGACCGCGACCAGCTTAACGACCTGTGGCGGCGCTTTCTTGAACTGCGGCTGAAGATCGCTAAAAACGCCGGTTACGACGATTACCGCACCTTCCGCTGGAAACAGTTCGGGCGCTTCGATTACACGCCGCAGGACTGCGAAACCTTCCACGCGGCGATTGAGCAGGTGGTCGTCCCGGCGGCCACGCGCATTTACGAACGCCAGCGCCGCCTGCTGGGGGTTGACCGCCTGCGCCCCTGGGACTTAGACCGCGATGACGTCTACCCGCCCTCGCGCCCGCCGCTGAAGCCCTTCCAGACCGTAGACGAACTGGTGCGTAAGGCCGAAGCCATCTTCACCCGCGTGGACCCGGAACTGGGCGCGGACTTCGCCTCGATGCGGCAGCGCGGCCTGCTTGATCTCGACAATCGTAAGGGCAAAGCGCCCGGCGGCTACCAGGTGGCGATCACCCTCGGCACGCCGTTCATCTTCATGAACGCCATTGGCCTGCACGACGACGTGCAGACGCTGCTGCACGAAGGCGGCCACGCCTTTCACTGGATGGAAACCTCGCGCCACCTGCCCTATATGCACCAGTGGGGGTACACATCCGAGATGGCCGAAGTCGCCAGCATGAGTATGGAACTGCTGGCCGCGCCGTATCTGGCGGAAAAGGAAGGCGGCTACTATTCAGAAACGGATGCCGCCCACGCCCGCCGCGAACATCTTGAACACAATCTCCTGTTCTGGCCGTTCATGGCGGTGGTGGATGCCTTCCAACACTGGGTCTATACGCACACCGATCAGGCGGCTGACCCGGCCAACTGTGACGCCAAGTGGGATGAACTGTGGACGCGCTTCCTTCCCGGTGTGGACTGGAGCGGCCTGGACGAGGCGCGCGCGACCGGCTGGCAGCGTAAGCTGCACATCTTCCTCTATCCGTTCTATTATGTGGATTACGGGCTGGCGCAGGTGGGCGCGACGCAGGTATGGCGCAACGCCCTGCGCGATCAGGCCGGGGCCGTGCGGCAGTACCGCCGCGCGCTGGCGCTGGGTGGCACGCGCACCCTGCCGGAATTGTTCGCGGCGGCGGGCGCGAAATTCGCCTTTGATGCCGCCACGCTGGGTAAACTGGTGGCGCTGTACGACCGCCAGCTAAACGAACTGTACGCAATCACGAACGGGCACTAGTACCGCAACAAGTAGGGGAGCGCCTGTGTGCGCTCCCTGGGCGACCACGCAGGTCGCCCCTACGCAATCATGCGGCACATGGTTTTTCGCAGGGGCGGGTTTAGAAACCCGCCCCTACAACCTTAATCGGGGTCGTTCGTTTGTGTTGGAGGAATATATACCGATGTCCATCATCGAATTTCGGGTCGCACTGACCGCCGCCGATTTTGAGCGGCTGATCGTTTTTTACCGTGACGGCCTGGGCTTAGACCCTGGCGAACTGTGGACGGATAACGGTCGGGGGCAGATTTTCAGCGCCGGGCGGGCCACGCTGGAAGTGCTGGACTCCACCCACGCGGCGGCGGTTGACCAGTTGGAAGTCGGGCAGCGCGTCAGCGGTCCAATCCGGTTCGCCTTCGAAGTGCCGGACGTGGCGGCGGCGCTGGAACGCGCCCTGCAATACGGAGCGACCCTCGTTCACGAACCTGTCCTGACGCCCTGGCAGCATTTCAACGCGCGGGTGCAGTCCCCCGATGGTTTGCAGATCACGCTGTTTCAGGATATGAACACACACACGTAAGGAGACATCATGCTGAATTTACCGGAAACCACGCAGGAGTTTATGAACTGGGGCTGGTCGCAGATCGAACCCCTGTACCGCGAGCTGGAAGCGCGGGAACTGACCGCCGCGACGGTCGGCGATTGGCTGGCGGACTGGTCGCGGCTCAACGACCTCATCAGCGAAACCCAGGCGCGGCTGTTCATTGCGACCACGCTGGATACCACCGACGAGGCCGCCGTCAGCCGCTTCCACACCTATCTCGAACAGGTAATTGAGCCGGTCGAGCAGGCGGAACAGAACTTGCGCGAAAAGCTGCTGGCAGGCGGCCTTCAACCGGATGGCTTCGCGATTCCGCTGCGGAACATGCGCGCCGCCGCCGAACTGTTCCGCGAGGCCAACGTCCCGCTGTTCACGCAGGAACAGAAGCTCGCCAACGAATACGACCGCATCGTGGGCGCGCAGACGGTCGAATGGGAAGGTAAGGAACTGACGCTGGCGCAGTTGAAGCCGGTATATCAGGATGCCGACCGCAGCAAACGCGAACAGGCGTGGCGGCTGGCGATGAACCGCTGGCTGCAAGACCGCGAGGAACTCAACAACCTGTGGCGGCAGTTGATGGATTTACGCAAACGTATGGCGAAAAACGCCGGTTTTAACGACTACCGCGAATTTCGCTGGAAACAGTTCGCCCGCTTCGACTACACACCGGCGGACTGCGAAACCTTCCACCACGCGATTGAGCAGGTGGTGGTGCCGGCGGCTAAACGTATCTACGACAAGCGCCGCCAGCAGATGGGGCTGGACACGCTGCGCCCCTGGGATACCGATGTTGACCCGCTCAACCGCCCGCCGCTGCGCCCCTTCCAGGATGTAGCCGATCTGGACGCGAAGGCCGAAGCCATCTTCCGGCAGGTAGACCCACAGTTGGGTGACTACTTCGGCATCATGCGGCAGGAAAAGCTGCTCGATCTGGACAACCGTAAGGGCAAAGCGCCCGGCGGCTACCAGCAGGATTTGGCCGCCGTCAAACGCCCGTTCATCTTCATGAACGCCGTCGGCCTGCACGACGACGTGCAAACGCTGCTGCACGAAGGCGGCCATGCCTTCCACTGCTTTGAAAGCGCCCCCCTGCCGTACAGCCAGCAGCGCCAGTTCGGGGCGGAGATGGCCGAAGTCGCCAGCATGAGCATGGAACTGCTGGCCGCGCCCTACCTGACCACCGAACATGGCGGTTATTATTCCACCGCCGACGCTGCCCGCGCCCGTATCGAACATCTGGAAACCCTGATTTTGTTCTGGCCGTACATGGCGGTGGTGGACGCCTTCCAGCACTGGGTCTATACCCACCACGACGAAGCCACCGACCCGGCCAACTGCGACTGGAAGTGGGGCGAACTGTGGTCCCGCTTCATGGTTGGCACGGACTGGAGCGGGCTGGAAGCCAGCCGCGTGACCGGCTGGCAGCGGAAGCTGCACATCTTCCAGGTGCCGTTCTACTACGTGGATTACGGGCTGGCACAGGTGGGCGCGGTGCAGGTGTGGCGTAACGCCTTGCGCGATCAGGCGGCGGCGGTGCGGCAGTATCGTCACGCGCTGGCGCTGGGCGGCACGCGCACCCTGCCGGAACTGTACGCGGCGGCGGGGGCGACATTCGCCTTCGACGCGGCCACCCTGAGCGAACTCGTCCACCTGATCGAAACGACGATGAGCGACCTGGAAACCGTGCGCTAATGGAAAATTGAACCCCGACCGCCTGATTTCTCCGTAGGGGCAGGGCGTGCCATGCCCCAAAGAATCAGGGTCCTTGTAGGGGTGGGTTTAGAAACCCACCCCTGCGTATCCGAATGGGTTTATTCAGCGGCTGCGGCGTTACAGGCGCGGCCACGCTATCGCAGGACGCGGTGCTGCAAAGCGATGGCGACCGCCTCGGTGCGCGTTTCCGCGCCCAGCTTCGACAGAATGTTGCTGACGTGAAATTTCACCGTCGAATCGCTGAGCGTCAGCCGCCCGGCGATGTCGCCGTTGTTCAGCCCTTCGATCATCAGCGCCAGCACCTCGCGTTCGCGCGGGGTCAGATCGTGGCCGATCTCCGGTGGGCGCGTGGTGGCGTGGATGAGCGCCTGCGCCGCCTCCGGCGCCAGCGTCGAACGCCCGGCGTAAGCCGCGCGGATCGCGTTCGCCAGTTCGTCGGCCTCGACATTTTTCAGCAGATAGCTGATCGCCCCGGCTTTCAGCGCCTCCTGCACCAGATTTTCTTCCGGGAAGCTGGTCAGCGCGATCACCCGGACGTGCGGGCACTGCGCGCGGATGGCCGCCGTCGCTGCCGCGCCGTCCATGCCGGGCATGACCAGATCCATCAGCACCACCTCCGGCTTAAGCTGCTGGCACACGCGCACGGCTTCCTCGCCGCTGCCGGCTTCGCCCACCATTTCCAGATCGTTATACGACAGCAGAAACGCCCGTAAGCCCTTCCGCACCACTTTATGATCGTCCACAATCAGCACACGGATTCGGTCTGCCATGCGATGTTAAGCGTCCTTTTCTAACCAGCGAACGCAGACGCGCGTCCCCTGCCCGGGCTGGCTGTCTATGTCAAGTTGCGCGCCCACCGCCTGAGCGCGTTCGGCCATGATGCCTAAACCAAGATGTTCTGGCGCGACCCGGCGGCGGTCGAAGCCGCGCCCGTCGTCCTCAATGCGTAACTCGCCCCACCCGCCCTGGCTGTCCAGCGTGACGACGGTGTTTTCCGCGTCGGCATGTTTGACGACATTGTTCAGCGCCTCCTGCGCGATGCGGTACAGCGCCACCTTGAGATCGGCGGCTATCGCCTCGCGCCCCAGCACCTTCAGTTTAACCGGGCTGCCCGCGCGCGCCGTCGTCGCGTCGGCCAGATGCCGCAGCGATTCGGCCAGTTCCGCTTGCAGCAGCGCCGCCGGGCGCAGTTCCAGCAGCAGCGTTCGCATCTCGGCCAGCGCGCCGCGCGTCAGCAGGCGCACTTCTTCGGCCAGGCCGCGCCCCTCTTCCGGGCTGTCCAGCCAGACACGCGGCAGCACTTCCGCGATCAGGCTGGCGGAAAACAGCGTCTGGGTGACCGAATCGTGCAGGTCGCGCGCCAGCCGCCCGCGTTCGGCTTCCGCCGCGCTGCGTTCCAGCCGCTCGCGCAGGCGCGTGTTTTCAATCGCCAGCGCCGCCTGTTCGGCGAAGGTGGCCGCCACTTCAATCTGCTCGTCCGGGAACTGCTGCGGCTGCTCATAATAAAACACCAGGCTGCCAAACAGATCATCCTTGATCGCCAGCGGCACCGCCAGCGAGGCCGCGTACCGCAGCCGGATGAGCGCCTTGCGCTGCCGCGCCTGCGGATCCAGCAGCCGGTCGTTCAGCAGGGCTTCCGTGTCTCCCGGCTGGTGATTGCTGAAGCGCACCTGCCGCATGAGCAGCGTATCGCGGGAGGGATCGGACACCGACAGCGGCAGCGCCGCCAGATCATCCGGCCAGCCGCAGCTGGCTTCCAGCGTCACGGCTTCATGCTCCGCGTCCAGGCTGTGCAGCACGCAGGCGTCGGCGTTGAGCAGATCTCTGGCCTGCACGACGATAAAATCCAGAATGTCCTTCAGCGCCCGGTTGGAGTTAATGACCGCAATCGTACCGCGCAGGCTTTCGGCCACGCGGCGGCGGCTTTCCAGTTCCCGCGTGCGTTCCTCAACGCGGCGCTCCAGTTCCAGGTTGGCGCGCTGCAACGCTTCGTGCGAGCGTTTGTGTTCAATCGCTACCCCCGCCAGATGCGCGGCGGTTTTGATCGTGCGGCGCTCGGTATCGGTTGGCGCGCGGGGATAGGCGTAATACATGGCGAACGTGCCCAGCACATCCCCGGCGGACGAAAACACCGGTTCTGACCAGCAGGCGCGCAGGTTCGCGGCCAGCGCCAGCGACCGCATACTGTCCCAGCGGGGGTCGCGTGTGATGTCCTCGACGATCACCGTCTGTTTCAGGTAGGCCGCTGTCCCGCACGACCCCACCAGCGGGCCAATTGCCAGCCCGTCCATCGAATTGACAT
>JARKOK010000473.1 GCA_029975765.1 Aggregatilineales bacterium | reverse complement strand
GCCGAACTGTTAAAAACGAAGTTGATCGCGCTGCTGTCCGGTGATCTGGATTTTCACACCGGCTCAAGCAGCGAATATACACACGATCTACATGCTTTCCCGGCTAAGTTTCCCCCTCAACTGCCGCGTAAGTTCATCGAGGCTCTCACCATGCCGGGTGATTACGTACTTGACCCGATGGCCGGCTCTGGCACAACGCCCCTGGAGGCGTTTATTGCTGGCCGCCAGCCTGTAATCACGGATATTGATCCGCTGGCGCTGCATGTCTGTCAGGTTAAAACAACGCCGCTTCCTTTAATCGAAACCGCTGAGACCGGCAGCCGGCTTGTCAGCCGTGTTAAAACACGGCTGTCGGACGGAGTTGAGCCTGTTCCGGTCACAGCGTCGGATACGCGAACACAGGAATTTGTAAACTACTGGTTTGGCCGCGAGGCGCAGCGTGAATTAACGATTCTTCTGGACGAAATCCAGCGGGTACAGGATGATCGAATTCGGGCTTTTCTTGCTCTGACTCTCTCTGCGATTATCATTACAAAATCCGGCGGGGTTTCGCTGGCCTTTGATCTGGCACACACCCGTCCCCATAAGGTGGCTGACAAAAAGTATCGGTCGCCTGTGAAAGAATTCGAGAAGCGATTTCAGCGTAATCTCCGCAGCCTGGCCGCTTTGCCGGATGGCCTCGCGCCCATCGTCAGCATGGGGAATGCTCAGGCTTTGCCGCTGCGAGGCAGCACGATAGATTTGATTGTTACCTCTCCCCCATATCCTTCGAACGCCATTGATTACATGCGCGCTCACAAATTCTCGTTAGTCTGGTTTGGCTATCCGCTGGACTCACTGTCACAGCTTCGTAAAGCTTACATCGGTAGTGAAGCCGCGAACGGCATGACCTTTGAGCCGTTTCCTGATCAGACCCGGCAGGTGATCGCTGCTGTCGCTGCATTAGATCGTAAAAAGGCACAGGCCGTTTCTCGTTATTATTCCGAGATGACCTGTGTGCTTCGTGAGATGTTTCGGGTGTTAAAACCAGGTAAGGCTGCCGTGATGGTTGTGGGCAGTTCGCGCCTGCGGGGAGTGGATACAAACGTACAGGGCTGCCTGGCAGAAATCGGTCAGAGTCTTGGTTTTGACGTGCCGCATATTGGCGTGCGGCGCATTGATCGCAACCGTCGTATGATGCCAGCGCGCCAGCAGACGAATCTGGACTCTCAGATTGAGAACCGGATGCACGAAGAGTATGTGATTGGCTTTTTTAAACCGATTGGGGTTTAGAATGACGATTGGCGATTTGCGACGACAGTATCACCAGCAGCTTTGCCAGAACGTTTTACGGGTGAATAGCAGTGGCTTGGTGAATATTGCAGATTCTGCCAGCGTTGCCAGCCGTCAAATTGCGGTGTCTATTGTTGAGCAGTTTGGACATACACTAACCTCAGACCCAATTCCCGGCCAGGGGTTGGGCAGCCAGTTTGAACACGTAACCAAATCATTTCTTGAACAATCTTTCGCGTTAGTGCATCACCTTCGGCCCGGCAAGTGGCGCTTTACGCTGAACACGTCCATTTCCAGCTTCGACCAGTACAGCCATCTGGCTTCGATTCAGGCAGCGGTTTCGACTGACCCGCAGTTGAAAGCCGCTTTAGGTGGCGATTATCTCATTACGCCGGATATTGTCGTTGCCCGTTATCCAGTAACCGATGATGAAATCAATGCGGCGCAAATCGTCGTAGGTGATTCGGACGAGTACTGTCGTTACACTTCTTTGAGAGTCAGGAATCAGCCAAATCTGATTCTGCACGCCAGCATCTCCTGTAAATGGACGATTCGTAGTGACCGCGCCCAGAATGTTCGTACCGAGGGTCTGAACCTGATCCGCAACCGTAAGGGTCAAACACCTCATGTGGTTGTGGTTACGGCTGAACCGCTGCCCACTCGAATCGCTTCAATCGCGTTGGGAACAGGTGATCTGGATTATGTCTACCATTTTGCGCTCAACGAACTGTTAGAAGCGGTGCGGCAGACCGAAAACCACGCCCAACAGGACATGCTGATGACCCTGATAGACGGTTATCGGCTGCGAGACATCAGCGATCTGCCTCTTGATCTGGCTATCTGATCTGGGAATATACGCTTACCATCTGCGGTCTTTGTTTTACCCCCTTGACTCTCAAGCGGCTTGAAGGTGCATGATAAGGGCAGCATCCCAACGCGCGCAGAGGGGAAAGCATGTTCCGAATCGGTGAGTTTTCGAGATTGACCCGCGTGCCGGTGAGCGCCCTGCGTTACTATGACGAACTCGGCCTGCTCAAACCGGCGCAGATTGACCGCTTCACCGGCTACCGTTACTACTCGTTTGACCAGCTTCCACGCCTCAACCGCATTCTGGCGTTGAAAGACCTGGGGCTGTGGCTGGAACAGATCGCGCAGGTGCTGAACGACAGCCTGACACCGGAACAGCTTCGCGGTATGTTCCGGCTCAAACAGGCCGAACTTCAGCAGCGGGTGCGCGAGGAGCAGGAACGGCTGGCGCGGGTGGAAGCCCGGCTGAAACAGATCGAAATGGAGGACAAAATGCCCGACTATGAGGTGCTTCTCAAGCCTTTGCCCGCGCAGCATATCCTTTCGCTGCGGCAAATCGTGCCGACCTTCGACCATGTGGGAACGATCTGGAATGAAACCATGCAGTCGCTCCAGATGGCCGGCGCGGCGATGATCGCTCCGCCGTTCTGCCTGTACTATGACGAAGCATTCACGGCGGCTGACATGGACATCGAGTTTGCCTTTCCGGTCGCGGCCAGCAGCCCACAGACGATTGACCTATCGGGTGGGCGGCGCATGACTGCTCGCGACCTGCCGGCTGTGCCCCAGGCGGCCTGTACCGTCCACAAAGGTGATTACAGCAACCTCAGCGATGCCTACACGGCGATTGGCCGCTGGATCGAGGCCAACGGCTACCGTGTGGCCGGCCCGCCGCGTGAAATCTATCTGGTGGGCGGCTGCGCCCCGGCAGACGCTGTGACCGAAATCCAGTTCCCCATCGAAAAAGCCTCCGTCTAGTCCGCCACACAGGCTCTGATAGGGGAGCGCCGCCGTGCGCTCCCCTGCGCCACACACATTATGCCTCGGTGCCTTTGCTTCTTCACCGCTTTGCGTTACGCTTTTTGTCTGCTGTAATAAGGGTTTGCCCGACAGGATAACGCCATGAAAATACACCACCGCCATGACTGGAACGTGACTCCGCCGCAGGCGATTGCCCTGCAAAAACAATTGGTGAGCGAGTTGATCGTAAACCAGCCGATTGCGCTCGATACGCTGAAACTGGTCGCGGGCGTGGATGTGAGTGTGAAGCATGATATTTCCCATGCAGCGGTGGTGGTGCTGTCCTATCCCGATTTACAGCCGGTGGAAACCGTCACTTATACGCTGCCGACGCCGTTCCCGTACATTCCCGGCCTGCTCAGTTTCCGGGAAGGCCCGGTGCTGGAACACGCCTTCGAACAGCTTCAGCACGAGCCGGACGCCTTCATTTTTGACGGCATGGGTATCGCGCACCCACGCCGTATCGGTATCGCCGCACACATGGGGCTGTGGCTGCAAAAGCCATCCGTCGGCTGTGGCAAAACCCTGCTTACCGGACGCTACGTTGAGCCGCCGGACGACCGGGGCGCGTACAGCGATCTGGTTGACCGCCGCGAACGTATCGGTGTGATTTTACGGACGCGCGCGGGGGTGAAGCCGGTTTATATCTCTCCCGGCCATCTGGCCGATATACCGTCTTCAATCGAATTGATCATGCGCTGCACGACCAGATACCGCCTGCCCGAACCGATTCGCGCCGCCCACAATGCCGCTGGCGATTTTTAATGTGTGGCTGATTTCTAAACCCGCGCTTAAGGGGCTGCCGGTTCTGCCAGCAGCCACCACACGTCGCTGCCGGTGAAACCACATTTCCGGTAGAACGCGCCGGGGTTATCGCGGTCTTCGACCTGACCGGATACGGTGGCAAACGCCGCCCGGTCGCTGGCCCGCCGCAGCACTTCCAGCACGGCGGCTTTGCCCAAACCCTGTCGCTGGAAATCCGGCAGCGTTTGTACCCATTCAAGCGAGACTTCACCAACGCTGGCATCAAATTCGGCGATTGCCAGCGCGCAGGGCGTGCCAGTTTGGTCATCCTGCACCCATAGCCACAGGTCGGGCGCGTATACGGCGCGGCGCGCCCACTCCTGCACGCTGGCGGCGGTGGGTTTCATCTCGTCGTAACACTGCGCGATGAAGGTCGCCACCTGCTGCGCCTGGTCAGCCGGCTGCACGTCAACAAAGTGATAACCGGCAGGGAGGTCAGGCGCGGCGGGTGTACCGCGCCGGATGAGGCGAAAGAAAGCAAGGCGGGTCTGAAAGCCCGCGACGGTATCCGGGTCGAGGTAATCCTGATGCACCAGCGCCCAGCGGGTCGCGTTCAACCGGCGGCGCATCAGCAGCGAGGGTCTGCGCCCGTCGCGTGTCCAGTGCAGGTACAGTTTATCGGCGCTGGACGCTTCCAGCCGTTTCACAAGTCCGTCCCGCCCGGTTTCCACCGTTGTGTGAAACTGATCCAGTTCGTTCAGGGTTTTCCAGAGCGCATTCGGCAGCACCTGACACGGATTTTCGAGATAAACCTGAACCAGGGCTTCACGGAACGTTTTATCCGCCATGTAGTATCCTTTCATCAACGTGCTGCAACGGCGTATCCCTACCGGGAAATCTCATTTTCGTAGGCGGTCATCTGCCGGATAACTTCCCGCAGGACATCAATCGCCGTGCTTTCGCTTTCGCCCGCCGACATAAACGCGATGATATAAGTGTGGTCACCGCTGACAATCACGCCCGCATCATTAACCACCCGGCCAATGGGCGTGTCGCTGCTCGGCAGAATGCCATCCTTGCCGGTATAACCGCCGTCAGGGTAGGCGCGTTCAATCGGCGACCGGTAATTGACGGCAGGCACCGACAGCAGCGACCGTGTGGCTTGCAGCGCCGCTTTCAGCTCCGGCGCCCGCGTGAAGGTTTCGCCGCGTGTGAGGAAATCGTAGCCGCGCGCCAGATCGGCGGCGGTACAGGCATTGTCAATCGCGTACTGCTGGCCGTTGAACCAGACTCGCCGCTGTTCGGAGGGCGCAAACCGGGGGTCGCTCAGCCCGGCGGTTGGGCTGCCCGGCCAGTTCCAGGTATGCAGACCATTTGCCATACCAATGGTTATCGTCAGGAAATCATTGAATTTTTCGATGGCGTTGCCGCGTCCGGTTACGCGCCGCGCCACGTCGTCCAGCACGACGCCGGTTTGCAGGTTGTCGCTGTTGACCGCCATCTGATACACCGGCGAATACTGTGTCATATCCTGGGCTTCGGCGGGGGTGTGCAGCAGATAATACAGCACCGCCCATGCCTTAAAGCAGCTGGCGATGGGCATCAGATTAAAGGCGTTGACCTGAAGGCGGAAGGCCTCATCCAGCCCGCCGCTGATGCAGCGAAAATCCAGCGCCATGTTCAGCCCGCCGATGACCGTTTCAATCCGCTGGCGCATGGCGGTTACGGCAGGTGATTCGATGTCCCAATCGCCGGTTTGGAGGTAAGGGTGCAGGGAGATGATCCCCACACCCAGAAGTTCAAGAAAACGACGACGATTCAAATACGAGCCACTCGCTAAACGGTTTATCCACCCAGAAAACGACTCATCAGACCACGCACCCGCACAAACAGGCTGTGCCGGAAACGGGTGAGCAGCCCGGCCAGCGCGATGAACGGGATAGCCCATAATAGGCCACAAAGGTAAAGAAGGAAAGTCTGATTTTGTACGGCGTTGGAAATCATGAAGCAGCCGAACAGCATCACGATAACGATGATGCCCTCAATAAAGTTGAAGATTCTGCCGAACGTCGCCCGTTCAACGGCGCTGGCTGCTTCATAGGTTGCGTGGTCACGCGCCTGGTCTATCTGACCGCGAAACAGATTGTTCACCGAAGCGTCAATCTGGCGCAGCAGGTCGTTCATGGAGTCCCCCTTGATAAGAGAAGTATTACAACCCATTGTAGGCGTTTGAGCCAGCGGCGCAACCAGGGGGACAGGGGCAGCCGGTCAGGCTGCCCCGGAAGCAATGTTACCAGGCATAAGCCTCAGGCGCAGCGCCGCCCGGCCCCGGCCAGATGGTATCCAGCCGTTTCATCTGCTCGTCGCTGAATTTGATTTCCAGCGCGCGCAGGCTGCCGGTGAGCTGTTCCAGCGTGCGCGGCCCGATGATGGGGGCGGTCACAACCGGGTTGTGGAGCAGCCATGCCAGCGCCACGTCCGCTGGTTTTTCGCCGATTTCCGCACAGAAGGCTTCGTACTGTTCAAGCTGTGGACGGAACTTGTCAATCATCTCCTGCTGGCGTTCCGAGGCGCGGCGGCCTTCCTTCGCCTTTTGCAGCGCGCCGCCCAGCATCCCGCCAGCCAGCGGACTCCAGGGGATGATGCCCAACCCGTAAAACTCGCAGGCCGGCACGACTTCCAGTTCGATCATACGGTCTTTGAGGTTGTACAGGCTTTGTTCGCTCACCAGTCCCAGGAAGTGCCGGGCTTTGGCGGCTTCGTTGGCCTGCGCGATGTGCCAGCCGGCGAAGTTGCTGCTGCCCACATACACGACCTTACCCTGCTGCACCAGCGTTTCCATCGCCTGCCAGATTTCATCCCAGGGGGTCAGGCGGTCAATATGGTGCATCTGGTACAGGTCAATGTAATCCGTCTGCATCCGGCGCAGGCTGTCTTCACACGCGCGGCGGATATGCACCGCCGACAGGCGGCTCTCATTCGGCCAGTCACCCATGCTGCCGTAAACTTTGGTAGCGATCACGACCTTCTCGCGCCGTCCACCGCCCTGCGCCCACCAGCGCCCGACGATCTGCTCGGTGACACCCTCGCCCTTCTTCCAGCCGTAGACATTGGCCGTATCAAAGAAGTTGATACCCAGATCAAGCGCCTTATCCATAATCGTATAACTATCGGCCTCGGTCGTTTCCGGGCCAAAGTTCATCGTGCCCAGGCACAGCTTGCTGACCTTCAGACCGGTGCGGCCTAATTGTGTGTAGTCCATCAATGACATCTCCTTCAATAACTCGTTAATTTAGTGCCATGCCCGATAAATTCCCCGGCTATCTTTGTGGGGTGACCCGGCGTAGTCGCCCGGCAAGGATTGACCGGACGCGGCTTTGAGTTTATCAGACTGGCAGATTGTAACGACCGCCGTCCTGCCCGCCAATAACCGCATCAGGCCAATCGGCATAAAAAAGCGGTGAGTCGTGAGGACTCACCGCCTGCGCCCAGCCGAGGGCTGCTTAGTTTTTGGATTGTAACAGTTTGCCGTTTGCCTTGATCGGAATCAGCTTAGGCTGCGCTTCCGGGGATTTGGGCAGGGTCAGCGTCAGCACACCATGTTCATAGCTGGCTTCCACGTGCTGCGTATCCACCCGCTGCGGGAGGTTCACCGTTCGAACGAACTGCCCGAACGGTCGTTCCTGAATCAGCACCCGTGTGTTTTCCGGCACAGTCGGCTGTGGCAGGTTGGCGCTGATTACCAGTGCGCCGTTTTCAATTTTGACGTTGATCTGGTCGGGATTCAGTCCGGGTAGATCGGCCTTTACAGTATAGCCGGTGTCTGTTTCATGTACATCCAAAGCCAGACTGCTGCCGCCGGTAGTCGGCCAGCCGGTGCGCCAGGTGTCTTCAAACAACCGGTCGAGCGCGTTCTGCATCGCGGCCATTTCACGGAAGGGATTCCAACGAGTCATCGTCATATCACACCTCCTTGAAACCTGATGATATAAACGTTGGTGTAAACCTTCCACTGGTTACAACTATACATATAGAAAGCCTCCATATAAGTTTTGCAAATGAAGGCTTAAAAGGAGATTAAAAGCAGCCGGAGCTATCGCCACGCCGCCAGCAGGTCAGGCAGGCCGCTGTATACACCATCCGGCTGCACGCCCGTGATTTCCAGTTCCGGCAGGGAAGTCACGCCGGTCAGCACCAGCGCCGCTTTTAAACCGGCCTGCATCGCGCCTTCGATGTCGGTATTCAGGCGGTCGCCGATCATGAGCGTGTGTTCTGCCGTTGTTCCCAGCACATCCAGCGCCGCCTGAAACATAGCGGCGGCGGGTTTGCCCATTATCTGCGGCGTGACGCCGGTAGCGGTGGCGACGGCGGCGATCAGGCTGCCCGCGCCGGGCGCCAGACCGTCCGGCATGGGGAAGGTCGCGTCAATATTCGTGCCGATGAAATCCGCACCGGCGCGGATCAGATAACAGGCGCGTTTGAGGTTTTCATACGTCAGGTTAAAATCCACGCCGACCACGACCACCCGCGCGTCTTCCGGCACAATGATAAAACCGGCATTACGTAAAATCAGGCGCAGGCCGTCACCGCCCAGAACATGAACGCGCGTGCCGGGTGGGTAATGTTTTTGCAGATAGCTGGCCGTCGCTGTACCGGAGGTGACAATCTGCTGTTCGACCACCCCTGTTACACCCATACCGGCCAATTTGTGCAGATAATCGGCCTGGGATTTGCTGCTGTTGTTGGTCGCCAGCACGACGGGCACGCCGCGCGCCCGCAGCGTATCGAAAAATTCAATCAGGCCGGGCAGCGGTTCGTCGCCGCGCCACAGCACGCCGTCCATATCGGTGATGACTGCTTTGATGTCCGCAAAATTCATGATATTCATTTATTCCTTGTCAAAGTCGAAATCGGGCAGTACGGTTTTGATCGTTTCCACCAGCCCGATATGCCGCATCCAGCCATCGGTTGACCGGCGCACCACCCGGTTATACTTCTCGAACCAGTAGCTGTCGTCCTTCGCTTTGGCCGGCTCCATCATGTAGGCGCGTCCGTCGCTGTCGCGCAGTTCATATGTCCAGCCCAACTGCCCATCCAGGCGGATCAGCGTATCATCAAAGGCTTCAAACGCTTCTTCCAGCACGATATTTGAAAAGCGGTCACGGGTTTTCGCCCGGAGGTCGAGATACTTGGTGATGTGTGACGTGTAATCTTCCCAGTCCAGTTTGGACTGCTGCACCTCACCACATATTTTTTCGATGGTGCTGCCGTTTATAAACGGCCACAGCCGTTCCAGCGCGCGGCGGTCGGCGGCACGCTGCTTCTGTTTGCTGATGGAGGACTGGTCATCGTTGATCGAGCGGATCAACGAGGCGTACAGGCTGTTCAGCGTTTCGACCGTGACCCCCGCCGACATATCAATATGTTGTAATTTTTGCAGCTCCAGCGGTACAAAGGTACGCGCCCGTACCAGGATTGGCACAACATGTTTGGACAGCCGCCGGGCTTCGTCCAGTTCGCGGCGGCACCATTCCGATTGAATTGATTCGTCGGACATCATGTACAGGAAGTGGTGGCAGCGCGCGATTTCTTTTAATATTTCCGCCCACCATTCTTCGCCGCCGTGTAAATTTTCGTCAAACCAGACATGGTTGTACGCCTTCCGCAGCAGTTTACCAAGCTGGTCAGTGATGGCGCTGTCTACCCGGCTGTAACAGATAAAGATGTGTGTCATATCCCCTCAGACGCGGAGCGGGCTATAATAGCGGGTGCAGATTTTCGGTTCAGTATACCATGTCCGTTGGTTCTGCCGGATGAAACATGATGTTTGGCTGTGAACATGAGGATAAATGATGCATCCCAGCACCTTTTCGATTACCGCCTATAACCCCACCGAACGTGCCTGGGGGGTGGGGGTTGCCAGCAAGTTTCTGGCGGTCGGCGCGGTGGTACCCTGGGCGCGCGCCGGGGTGGGGGCGGTCGCTACCCAGTCTTACGCGAAAGTCGGTTTTGGCCCGGATGGCCTGGCATTGATGGCCCAGGGACGCAGTGCGCCCGACACGCTGCAAACTCTGCTGGCCGCCGACCCTGACCGCGAGCAGCGGCAGGTGGGAATCGTGGACGCCAGCGGCGGCGCAGCAGCCCATACAGGCCGCGAGTGCCATGCCTGGGCGGGGCATGTTGTCGGTGAGGGTTTCACCTGTCAGGGTAATATTCTGGCCGGGGAACGGGTGGTAGCCGCGATGGCGGAAGCCTACCGGTCGGCTGGCGGTGAACTGGCCGAACGGCTGCTGGCGGCGCTGCTGGCCGGAGATGACGCGGGCGGCGATCGGCGGGGCAAACAGTCGGCGGCGGTGCTGGTGGTGCGGCCTGGCGGCGGTTATGGGGGCGACAACGACCGCTATCTCGATCTGCGCGTGGACGATCATCCCGACCCTGTGCCGGAACTGCGGCGGCTGATCGGGATTCATCGCCTGTTTTTCCAGCCGCCGCGACCGGAAGACCAACTGCCGATCACCGAGGCGCTGGCGCGTGAAATCCAGTCCTGGCTGCGGCGCACCGGCCATCTTCAGTCGGATATTTCCGGTGTGTGGGACGACACCACAAAACGTGCCTTCTGGGAACTCGTCAGCGTGGAGAACCTTGAAGAACGCTGGAATCCTGAGAGCAGCACGAATATGATTGACCGGGTGGCGCTGGAATATCTGCGGGAGCGGTTCGGATAAACGTTCAACCCGAAGGCGTGACAAGACCCTCTCAATCCTGGCAGGTTTCACACTGGCGTGATGTTTGTGTCGTGCTGATTCTGCTGGTGGCAGCATGGCTTCGATTTCACGCGCTGGCGCAGGATGTTCGCTTTCACCCGGATGAAGCCCTGTTTGCCACCTTTGCCCGAAGCGCAGCGGTGAAGGGCGAATGGCTGCTGCCCGGTGCGCTGGACAAACCCCCGCTTACGATCTATGTCAGCGCGCTTTCGATGGCGCTGGTGGGGGTGACTGTTCTGCCGGATGGCACGCTGACACTGACCCCGCGTGCCGGTGAATTCGCGGCCCGTTTGCCGAATGTTTATGCCAGCCTGCTAACCGTCGCCGTGATGGTTGCACTGGCTAAAGGATTATACGGTAGCGCGCGCCGCGCCGTGCCCCTACAGGATGCGTTTACAAATATATCTCAAGCGGGCTTGCCGATTATGGCTGCCTGGCTGATGGCCTTATCACCGCTGGCCGTCGCGTACAGCGCCACTGCTTTCACCGATGGCCTGCTGCTGCTGCTGCTGGCACTGTCCCTGTGGCAGATGAGCGCCCGCCGCCCGCTGTGGGCTGGCCTGTGGCTGGCTCTGGCGTTCGCCTGCAAGCAGCAGGCGCTGCTGTATCTGCCGCTGCTGCTGCTGGTGGGGTGGGGAACACGCAGACAGGCGGTAGGGGAGGCTGTCAGACTCTCGCCGGTAACGCGCGTTCGAACCGCCGTCCTGGTTTCGCTGCCGGTGCTGGTGATATTCATCCTGCTGCTGGTCTGGGATGCGGCGCGCGGTCAGGCCGTCAGCCTGTGGTCGCTGGCGGCTGCCAATAATGACCCTGGCCGCCTGATCCGGGCTGAAGAAGTGCTGCCGCGCCTGCTGGCGTGGGCCGGCCACGCCCAATGGCTCGCCGGTTACGGCTGGATGACAGCGGCGCTGACCGGCCTGGCTCTGGCGGCAATAGCAGGGCGGGTCAGGCGGGAGCCGCACCGCTGGTCAACACTGATGGATGTGCTGCTGCTGGCTTACGGGTTAGCGTATGGCCTGCTGCACTGGCTGGTGGCTTTCAATACGTATGATCGTTACCTGCTGCCGGTGCTGCCGCTGCTGCTGCTGATCGGTCGGGGATTAGCCTGGGTGCTGCACAGAACAGGCACACGATCGGCTGCGGTGCTGCTGGCGCTGCTGCTGGCGTTAGGTATTTTGGGGCTGTCGCCCGCCCGGGATGCGGCTGGACGGCAGGTTCCGATTGGCGGCGATCACCGTGATTATGCCGGTATGGATCGGCTGGTGGCACATTTGAACGCGAAGCCGCTGGGGACGATCATCTACGATCACTGGCTGGGCTGGGAGCTGGATTATTATCTCGGTGCGTGGACGGATAAACGGCGGGTGTATTATCCTACACCGGCGGCGCTGGCTGCCGGGGCGCTGGAACAGCCTGACCCCGCGCCGCGTTATTTCGCCGCGCCAGTTACGCAGCCGCTCACTCCCTGGCTGGACGCGCTGCGGGCCGCCGGTTTTTCGCTGTCGGTTGAGCTTGAAGATGGGCAGTTTATCGTCTACCGGCTCATTCATCCTCTGGCCGGGGCAGGCGTTTGAGGCGCTGGATCATCTTCACCGGGTCAGAGGCTCTGGTATTAGCATTGACCCGCGTTATGGCGCTGTGCGGATCGCTGTCGCCTTTGGGTGTCTCGGTATCCACGCCGGGGTAACGCTGTATCCAGTCGTTCAGGAAATCCTCCAGCCAGGCGGCTTCGGCGCGCATCAGCGCCAGACTGTGGGTATACAATGCCTGAATATGGTCGCCGTTGGCGGTGCCTTCCTGCTGGTGGCGCTGCCAGGCTTTTTCAACGGCCTCAAGGTTATGCAGCAGATCGCTCCGGTGATGCTGAAGCACCTGGTATACCTGGCGTGGTTTCAGCGCCCGCAGGTTCGCCAGCCCTAACTCAAAACCCGACCCCAGCGACCGGGGCTGCCGCAGCAGGTCGGCTACTGCTGTTTGCAGAATGCCACGACCGGCCTCGGTAATCGTGTATACTTTACGTGCCGGGCCGCGACCTTCCGGCTGCAACTGCCCGGTGACCATATTCTGCCGTTCGAGTTTATTGAGAATGTAATAGATGGATGAAAAGCCGATCGTCAGCCATTCACGCAGGCCGCGCTCGTCAATAATCTGCTGAAGCTCGTAACCACGACGCGGGCTTTCCGCGACCAGACTCAGGATTGTCAGTTCGGCATCAGTCATCACCGGGGTTTTTCCAGTCTCGAGACATGGATCATGTCTACAGCATAACAAAGCCCGCAAAACGAAGTCAAGCGGTCAGTTATCCAGCTTCCGCCCGGTGCGCAAAACGTCCTGAACGGTCTTGACCAGATTATGCGCGATGTAGGGCTTGGTCAGATATCGGTCGGCGCCCATATCCAGCCCCTGCCGAATCTCCTTCGGGTCAGCCAGCGCCGAGAGGATGACAACTGGCAGATGATCGAACACTTCCTTTGACCGCATCTGGCGCAGCAGTTCCAATCCGCTGATGTCCGGCAGCATCAGATCGAGCAGTACCAGATCAGGCAGCGGGCGGCTGCGCAAAATCTGGACAGCAGAAGCAACATCGAGGGCTGGAACCGCCTCCATCCCGACCCGTTCCAGCAGTGTTTTAACCAGTACCTGCAAATCAGTGTCGTCATCTACGACGAGGATGCGCGTTTTCCTCTCAACAGCCACGTCCTTACTGCCCTTTCTTCGACGGGAGACGCGCTAGTTTTAACGCAGTCCCAACCTAAAAGCAACCCTGGAACGTTTTGCCTGGAAGCGTGCTTGGGTGTATCCTCGAAACGTGGAGGACAATCACACTTGTCCGCCGGTACGATGAGGAGATAGTCTGTATGCAACGCTTTTTTAGACGTGGAGTTATTCCACTCTTGTTAATTCTGCTGGCCGGATGTTATCAGCAGGCGGGCGAATCGTTCCAGCCGGCCAGCCGCACGGAGCTTCCGGGCAACGTGCCGGAAGCTACGGGTGAGATCATGGATCTGACGGTTTTCCCGGCAACGGCCACGCTGCCGCCTATCACCATTATCGCCGTGACGCGCCCTCCGGTGGAAGCGGCGGCCACTGAGATCGAAGCCTCAGCGACCGAAACGCCGGCATTTGAAGTGCCGACGACTGACAGCGCGCAGGTCTTCTCGGAAACTATCGAAGTTTCGCCCACGTCAAATGTGTTCATCACGCCGTTCAGCCCGCTGGGGCCGGTGACGCCGATTCAGCCAACGCCCACCACCAGCCTGCTGAACCTGCCAACGGCTACGCCCTCCGGCCTGATTACGCCGACCGCATTTGTGGAAGGCGGGAACGAATGTACCTATACGGTGCGTTCGGGTGATAATCTGTTCCGCATCGCCACCAATAATAATGTCTCACTGGCCGAAATGCGGCAGGCTAACCCGCAGTTAGTTGGTGATTTGCTCCAGCCCGGCCAGATTTTGCAGCTTCCCGGCTGCGTACCCGGCGGCGCCGGGGAGGTTGTTACCGCGCCCGATGCACCGGCGGAGGCTCCGGCGGCTGCGCCAGGTGAAGGCACGACGTATACGGTGCAGTCCGGTGATACGCTGTTTAACATCGCCCGCCGGTTTAATACGACTGTCGCCGCGATTGTCCAGGCGAATAATCTGGCGAGTCCTGACCGGCTGAGTGTTGGACAGCAGTTGATTATTCCCGCGCCCGGTTAATTCAGCATGTGGGGGCGTTCGATCAGAACGCCCCACAGTATCTGCTGGTGATCTAGGGAGTCCAATATCCTGTCGCTCGTTCCGCGTGCAGTAGGGTGGGTGTGTTCGGATTGGCATCCCACCAATCATCGGCTATCTGGCTGCCGATCCAGTGATCGTCTTTACGGAACTCGCTCCCAACTTGTCCGCTGGGCTGCCACTCCGGCCAGCATTGGTCGCTATCGGTTGCGCTTGTGCTGCCATCGGCACAGACGCCAAGCCAGATGTTGCTTGCATTGATCCATGTGGTGCCGCTGGTCAGCATCAAATCCCAACTGGTCAGGCGTGTATAGTAATCTACCATGTAGGGCGCGGCAACATCATTTTGTGTGTCAAGTGGTACGTAGTTGCAGGCAGAACCGAGGTCGGCGTCAAACACAACGGTCGTATGGGCGAACGGTGGCCTCGGATTGGTTGAGCTGGGGCAGGCGCGTCCCACGAAATCCGTCCAGACTTTGACCCGGTTGGGGGTACACGGTTGGCCGGTGCAAGTGTGGTCTAACCCGATCACTATCCGTATGGTCTGATTACCGCCGTTGTCAGTGTAACGGTAGAACAGCGCCGGTTCCGATATGACGGGCATTCGCACCATCACCGGCATATCCGCATAGCCTGTGCCACTGGCTGGCCCCGGGATGTCCACATCGAGCAGGGTGTTATAAGCGCCAGGGCTGGCATTGAAGTCGTAATAACACAGCGACTCGCGGCAGCCTGCCCCTGCGGCGCTCGTTCCGGCAAAAATTAATCCCAGATTTTCGTCCCAGGCGGGCGGCCAGATTTTGACCGTATTCGTGCCAAATGGTGAATTGCCGTTAAGCTGCTGAAAGTTGCGCCCGGTGGCGTCTACCATACATAGATTGCCGGCGTTATAGGCGTAGCCGCTGTTGGGCGTGCCGCTTGTGCCGTAACCCGGCGAACACACAAAAGCGATGCGCGTGCCATCGGGCGACCAGGATGGCGCGAACGCATCCTGATTGCCGGCAGCGGCTTTTGCCAGTAGGAGTTTGGGGGCGTTGCCGGTGGTGCTGGCGGTGTATAACTCATAACGCGGCGCCTGGTTGCTAACGGTGGTCTTGCGCGTGAAAACGATGGTTGCGCCATCCGGCGAGAGCGCCGCCCAGAAATCAGCCGTGTTGGGTGTGCCGGGAACTTGCTGAATAATCGCGCCAGAGTTGCGGTCGCCCCGCCAAATGCGGCTCTCGCGTCCGGTGCTTGCCCAACCCCGCGCTAGGCTGTACAGCACGTGAGAAGCATCCATGACTTCCTGCCGGCCGAAGTTGCCCGCGACGATAGCGAGATCGGCCTTGTCACTTTTGCCATCGCCGTTGGCATCGCCCGCTGCATTAATATTCCACGCGCCCGTTAATGTGGCGAGATCATCCACATTGATGCACTGCACTGTGTTCGTCCCTGGATCACAATCCCCGGTGTTGATATTGCCCCCTTTCAGATCAACCGGCAGAAAACGATAGGTGTCCCGTTCAAACTCGTTGTAGCCTAAACTGGCGGCTAGATAGACGTCCGGGTCTTGTCCCGGTGCGGGGTTGGTGATATTGCCCCAGATAGTTAAGTTTACTGCCGGAAAGCCATCGCGCATTCCTGAGAAAGTGAATACGCCGCTGGCGTTGGTAGTGGTGGGCGAACCGGGACACGGCGCGCTGAAGTACCAGCATTTCACCTCGATGCCACTTTTCAGGGTTCGCCCCTGATAGGAGACAGTTCCTGTAATTGTGTAGCCGGTAAGCACATTGAGCGGCGCTGGCGCGATGACCGTTGCTGGCACGACTACTTTTCCATCGCGGTCGAGGAAGGTGAAGGTACAGGTCAGTGGCGATGTGCCGGGCGTCGGTTTCACGCGAAAACGCAGTCGCGCTGCCTCGAACGCGGTTTCCACGCCGTTACGTCCGATAGGGATATTCCGGCCTTTCTGAGAAATGGCTGCGGTATATTTCAATGAAGTACCACTCACTGTCGGGGGCGGCTCGACTTTGGCCTGGCCGTCTGGCCCAATCCAGGCGCTGCCCCAGGTGAGCAGCGGTTGATTATCGCCGCTGTCGCCGGTCACACTGCCGTTCTGATCCCAGGTATAAGATTCCAAGATAGTGGCGTTCACGACGCATGTGAGTTCCATCGTCCAGAACTCGACGGTGGTCGTGCCGGTGATCTTAACATCCACATACTTGTAATCATCGCCATTGTCCCAGTGTGGGAAGGGCGCGCCGGTTGAGTCAATGGTGGTTAGGGCTGGAGCGGGAATCCAGACCGGCGCAATGGTGATTTTGGGGGGAAGCTGTGCCAGCGTGGGGGACAGCCCCACCACCAGCAGCAGACACACGAAGAACAGAGGTTCAAGACGTATTCGGCTTTTCATAAATCAGCCTTTCGTAAGCAAATGAGAAATTCAAGGTACGAGTTAATGACGAGATGATCTGTTTGCGAACAGCCGCAATCGTTGAACAGCAGGGGTTTCATCGGTGTTTCCGTTTCCAGCTAATGACCACGATCACCAGCCCGACCGCGCCAAACAGCATCGCGCCGAGGGCAATTGCCAGCAGTGTTGAAGTGTTATCCGGCGGCGCGGCGGCTGGGCTGGGCGTCGTCAGCGCGTCTGGCGGCAGCGTGACATTTGCCAGCGCGGTGGCCTGCGGTGGCTGGGTTGCTCCCGCGATGAGCAGCGGTGTTTCAGTGGGTGTGGGCGTAGCGGTCGCTTCACTGGGTGGCTCAACCGGGTCACCGCTGATCGTCAGTTCCAGCAGCACCGGCAGGAATGTCACCGGCTGCGGGTCAGCGGCGGTGCGATTGGCGCCCTCCCCGCTGATCGTGGCCGTTCGCAGTTCCGCGCGGCGGAAGGTGAGAGTCGCCGGCCCCGGCTGAAGCGGATAGACGCGGAATGTGCCGAGTACGCCGCTACCCCGCACCACATCTGCCGGGGCAAGCTGCGAGATGGTGTAGCGGATGGTCGCTGTCTCCACCGAGTTGAAAATGACGACCGACGAGTCGGGCGTAAAGAAATCACCGGGGCGCACCGGCGAACCCGCTTTGGTGCCGATGATGTACAGCCGGGTCGGGTCATAACTGATGTCCAGACTTGCCAGCCACAGAGATGGCACGTTGTCCAGCCGTATCTGAACCGTGTATTCCTGGCCGGTCTGCATCTCGGTGGTATCGGCCTGCAAGCGCAGATAGGTTTGCTCCTGGGCTGCCGCGCCCGAAACCAGCAGCCAGCCGATTATAACCAGTAGGGTGAGGCGTCGAATGAGCATAATGAAGTCCTTTTTAACGTCAACGCAGGGGCGCACGGCTGTGCGCCCCTGCACCTATCATAAACGAATGCGAGACTGAAACAACCTTATGGCTGCCAGTCCATTGTCCCCCGTTCGGCGTGCAGCAGCGTTGGGGTGGCCGGGTTGCCGTCCCACCAGTCATCACTGACCTGGCTGCCGATCTGATATTCATCCACCCACCATATATCGGGCGGTACGACCATCAACTCCTGCCACTCCGGCCAGCAGCGGTCGCTGTCAGTGCCGCTGCCGTCAGCGCAGCCATTACCAGGATTCGTATCCTCTAGCTGTAAGTCCCAGCGGTAGCCCACATGGCGGTACGTCAGGCCGTCGTTGTTACCTTTGACGATGATCTCAAAGCCGTAGGGCGACATCTCATAGTAACCAACCGTAAACGGCCCGCTGTTTCCCTGCTCGTTCCAGTCCAGCGGCACATAGTTGCAGGTGTCTGGGGCCGGGTTGCTGTCAAAGACCACCATTGAATGGGCGAACTGCGGTCGCGCGTTGGTCGAGCTGGGGCAGGCGCGCCCAAGATAGCTGGTGTAGGGCTTGACGTAATCCCAATTGCAGGGCTGGCCGGGAGGTGCGTTGCAGTCGTAATCCAGACCGTCAATGAAACGCAGCATGGTGTCGCCGGTGGGGGCGGTGAAACGGTAGAACAGCCGGCCATTTACCATGATCGGCATATCTGCGACCTCATTGGTAGCTGGCGAGGGTACATCGCTGTCCAGCGGGTAGACGCTGTTCCAGTCAAAAGCACACAGCGTTTCTGCGCAGCCAATTCCTACAGCGATGCCAGTTCCACCGAAGATGACCATACCGCCGTCCAACACCGGTGGGAAGATTTTGGCGATATTTTCTCCACCCAGAATACCTGCTCCGGTGAGCTGGCGGAAATGCTTCCCGCTGGATGTCACCAGGCATAGATTGCCGCCATTATGCAGGTAGCCGCTGTACGGCACACCGGACATGCCGCTTTGCGCACAGATAAAAATGAGTGAGCTGTTATCCTGTCCCCAGCTTGGCGCAAAGGCATCCATGTTACCTGCCGCCGCTTTAGACAGCAGCAGCTTGGGCGCGCCGCCGGCGGCCGGCGCGGTAAACAGTTCATAGCGGGCCGGTTGGTTGGCGACCATCGTTTTGCGGACAAAGGCGATGGTCTGGCCGTCAGGCGACAGCGTCGCCCAGAAGTCGGCGGTGTTCGCCGCGCCGGGCACCTGCTGCGTCACCGCACCAGTCTCGCGCCCGCCCAGCCAGATACGGCTGTCGCGCCCGTTCGCTGCCCAGCCACGTGCCAGACTGTACAGGATGTGCGAACCGTCCACGTCTTCCCCGTAGCGGGTATTACCGGCGACAATCGCCAGATCGGATTTGTCCGTCTTGCCATCGCCGTTCACGTCGCCGCCGGGGGTATTCCACGCACCGGTCAGTGTCACCAGATCGTCGTCATTGATACACTGCCAGTCCCCCGGCCAGCCGGGATCACAGTCATTACGATTCAGGTTACCGGCTCGCAGTTCAATCGGCAGTTCGCGGTACGAGCCGTGTTCGCCCAGATTGAAACTGAAACGCGATGAGAGATATAGATCCGGTTCGCGAGCCGGACTGGTATTGGTTAAGTTACCGTACAGGACGCAGTCCACATGATCCCAGCGGCGCAGGTTGCCAATCGTAAACTGCCCGGCAGCGTTGGTCATCACGGGATTGGGCGTCACCAGATCACCAGGGTTACCGTTCCAGTAACACTGCACGCCGATGTTGTTCTTGACCGTGCGTGTCTGATAGCTGGCTGTCCCGGTGATGCTGTAACCGCTGATGATTGTGACCGGTGCGGGGGCGGTGTAGGTGGCTGGCACCACCACCTTGCCGTTCCGGTCGAGGAACGAGAAGGTGCAGGCCAATGGTGATGTGCCCGCCGTTGGTTTGGCACGGAATTGAATTGTGCCGAGCATCATGCCCGTCTGGACGCCGTTGCGACCGAGGGGC
>JARKOK010000468.1 GCA_029975765.1 Aggregatilineales bacterium | reverse complement strand
TTGCAGTGCTTCTAGTAATTCATTCACAGTGATTTCGCCCTTCCCAACAAAATACGCCCGCAGGCGCATCCGCTTTCTGTACAATAAGGGGGAATTATAGCATCCTCATGGGCGGTGGAAAAGGCTGTTTATTGCTTTGATGCCGGGAGTATTCCTGCGAGAGCGCGAAGGCAGCCTAAACCCCCAGCCGCCGGGCCACCCGGAGCAGGCCGACCAGCGTTTTGCCGTCGGTGATGCCGCCGCGTTCGATCAGTGCCAGAGCCTCGGCCAGCGGCAGGCGGACGAGTTCGATAAATTCATCCACGTCACCGGCCAGGCGGGCTTCCGTCAGTCCGGTCGCCAGATACAGATGAATATACTCGGTGGTGTACCCCGGCGTGGGGTGAACGCCGCCCAGGCTTTCCAACCGCGCTGGCTGGTAGCCGGCTTCTTCGCGCAGTTCACGGATGGCGCAGGTTTCCGGCGCTTCGTCGGGTTCGAGCAGACCGGCGGGGATCTCCAGCATCATCTGCTGCGTGCCGCTGCGGAACTGCCGCACCAGCAGCACGCGCTGTTCGTCATCCAGCGCCACCAGCGCCACCGCGCCCTGATGCCGCACGACCTCACGTGTCTGTTGCTGCCCGTCGGGCAGCCGCACCTGGCGCACATCCAGATGCACCACACGCCCGTCATAAATCGTTTCCGTCGTCAGAATGGTTTCGTGCATGGAAGCCCTGTTGAGATGCGTAGGGGCGAACCGCCGGCTCGCCCCTACAGATATATACCGTTATCCGCCCGATTTTAACCCGGCGGGATGGTCAACTGCTGGTTAATCAGGATCAGATTGATATTCGAGATGCCATTGGCGGCAGCGATGGACATAACCGGCACGCCGCAGCGCAGCGAAATCTTAAACAGGGTATCACCCTGCTGGACGGTGTAGGGTGACGCGCAGCCTGTGCCGCCGGTTACTGGCGGGACGGGGTTTCCACCGGGCACCTGTCCCGTGCCGCAGCCGGGAATGGTAATCTGCTGGCCGACAAGGATGATACTGGGGTTCGAAATGTTGTTGTAAGTCGCCAGGGTTTGCAGGTCAACATTGTACTGCATGGCGATGCGGAACAGATTTTGCCCCGCGACGACCGTATGCACGCAGTCCGTCCCCGGCAGCTGCGGCTGCCCGATCTCAAACGTCGTCGGGCTGGGCGTGGGGGTGAACGTGGGCACACCAATGCCGAAGCCCATCGCGGTGGCCGTCATGTTATAGGCTTCGGTCGCGGTGGCCGCGCTGATGATCGCGGTGGCCGTCAGGAACACCGGATCAATGTCCGGTATCTCGGTCGAAAGCTGCTCCTGGAAAAACGGGTTTTCCGTTGGTACCTGCGCAATCCCGGCGGCGAAGGGGTCAATCGTTGGTACAGCCACGCTAAACGGGTCGGTAGTCGGAATCTGGCCGAAAAGATCGGTCGTGGGTACCGCCGCAATATCTGAACCGCCGGTCAGAAACGGATCGGTGGTCGGTATCTCCTGCTGCTCGAATAAATCCTGGGTAGGGAGTTCTTCAACAGCGGTCGTGGGCAGCGGCGGCTCTGGCGTCGGGAAGGTGAATTCTTCGGTTGGCGGGAGGGTATTGGTCGGGCCGGGTTGGAGCGGTGACAGCGGCTCAGGCGCGACCCCGGTCTGCTGGTAGCAGCCAGCAGCCAAGAGTACAATCAAGATGCAGCCTGCGAACCAGCGCCAGCGGTTTCGATCAGTGTGCATGTTTCGGCCTCCCGACCAGCGAGCGATGTTAAACAATCCTAACGCCAGTCTACCATCAGCTTGAGTTCTCCACAAGCGGAAACCCGGCTGATTTTAATCAGGCCAACGGCAGGGTGACGGTGACATGGGTATGCTGGTCGGGTATGCTTTCAATGCTGGTTTCCCCGCCGTACAGTTCGGACAGGCGGCGCGTGATAATCAGCCCCAGCCCTAACCCCTGCTGCTCAAACCACTTGCGGCCAAACTGCATGTAGGCGCCGACCGCCGCAATCTGCTCCGCTGTCATGCCTCGCCCTTGGTCGCTGACGATGAGGCGAAAGCGGCTGCCGTCCAGCTCGGTTTTCACCTGTACCGGCGTGCCCAGGCGCGAAAACTTAAAAGCGTTGTCCACCAGTTCTTCCGTCATCTTTTTCAGATGTTCGGGCAGCACGCGCACCGTCGCATTGGCCTCAGTCGCCAGAATCAGGTCCGACTCGCGGTGAACGTCCTGGGCTTTTTGCAGCGCCGTGCTGTAGACGATGCTGCCGGGATCCAGCGTGCTGCATGACTGAAGGACTTCCATCCACTCGGTGTTGGTCGTCATGGCTTCCAGTTGGGCGTAGGCGAGGTAATTCTCCGTCAGGCGGTACAGCCGCGTGCCCGCATCGTTAATGTACTGCGCCATTTCGACAATCTGCTCCGGCTGGCGATACTGGCCGTCCGCCACCAGAATGTCGGAAAAACCGAGGATGCTGGTCAGCGGGGTGCGGATTTCGTGCGGCAGCGCCAGGATGATATTGTCCCGCAGTTCGTCCAGGCGCTGGTCGGAGAGTTTTTTGAGCGCCTCGCGCTTACTCAACTGGGCATGGACAGCGGCGATCAGTTCGGCGGCGGCAAATGGTTTGGTGAGATAATCATAAGCGCCCATCTCCATGCCCTTGCGCATGTCGCTTTTGTCGGCTTTGGCGGTTAAAAAGATGAAGGGGATGGCCGACATCGCCGCATCTTTTTTCAGCGCGTTTAATACGCCATAGCCGTCCAGCCCTGGCATCAGAATGTCACAAATGATGAGATCGGGCGAAAACTCATACGCGGTGCGCACTCCGGCCAGACCATCTTCCGCGCCGCGCACGTCAAAACCTTCGAAGTGCAGCATTTCCAGGATGTCTTTACGCAGTGAATGCGTATCTTCAATCACCAGAATTTTCGCCATATGGTTCTGACTCCCTAAAAATGTGGGGTAAAGTCACGGTAAAGGTCGAACCATGACCCGGCTGGCTGTCTACCGTGACGGTGCCCCCAAGTAATTCGGCGGCCTGTTTGACAATCGCCAGTCCCAGACCCGTACCGGAGATGACACCGACATTACTGGCGCGATGGAAAGCTTCAAACAGATGTTTCTGGTCTTCCGGCGGGATGCCAATGCCTTCATCCCGGACGCAGATCGTCGCGGCTGCGCCGGCCTGCTGTACGCTTAAGGTTATTGTACTACCAGTCGGGGAATACTTCACGGCGTTGGACAGCAAATGGCTGATAATCTGGCGCAGATAATCCTCATCCAGAACGGCGGTCGTGGCCGCGCCGTCGTAATGAAATTCAAACCGGTGACTGTCATTGTCTTCCACGCGGGCGGTCTGGACGAGTGACCGGCAGAATTCGGGCAGATCGCACCGGGTAGGATACAAACCGCGCTGATCGCCATCCACGCCAGAGTGAACCACCAGCACATCCTGGAGCAGTTGGGTCATCCGGCGAATTTCCTGCTGAATCTGCTGTAACCGCCGGTCACGCTGGATGTCCGTCAGTCGGTCATGATAATTGCGTAACATGTCACTGGCGGTCATCATCACCGCCAGCGGTGTGCGGAATTCGTGAGAAACAGCAGTGACAAAGCGGGATTTTAAGCCGCTTAACTCTCGCTCACGCTCCAGCGCCTGGCTGAGTTCGACGGTGCGCTCGTTCACGCGCTGTTCCAGTTCGGCGGCGTGGCGCAGGTTCTCGTGGTAGAGGGCCTGCAGGCGGACATACAACTGCGCATTGTTAATCGCCGTAGCAGCCTGATTGGCAAACGCCCGTAATGTTGCGGCGTCCTCCTGAGAGAAGGCGTTGACTGTGAAACTATCAAGGTGAATGAACCCCAATATCTCGTCCCGGAAGACAATCGGCGCTGCAACATGGCTGCGAATGCGAGCCGTCTGTGGGTACTGCTGCCAGCCGGGATACGCGAGGACATCCGGGATCGCCAGCGGCATACGGGTTTCCAGCATATGACGGTGGTTCGCTGTGAACCGGACATCAAACTGCATTTGCAGCACGGCGGCTTCATCTTCGAAGCCCCGGCAGCGTACCATCCGGGCCATATCGCCGGTCAGCAGGGCGATGCTGGCGGCGTCGTAGGGCACAACCTGCGCGGCCTGAATCAGAATCCGGTCCAGCACCGCGTCAAGTTCCAGCGTGCTGTTCAGCGCCGCCGCCGTGTCGCGGAGGGCTTCAGCCAGCCGCCGCTGGCGGTTTTCAGCCGTCTCAATCTGTTTGCGCTCGGTAATGTTCCGGTCTATGCCGAGAACGACTTCCTGACCATCTATCGTAACCAAACAGGTCGAAACTTCGATGGGGAAGATCGTCCCATCTTTGCGCCGGTGCCAGGCTTCGTAATGCGCCGTTTTTCGATTTCTGAGCCAGTCCACATAGTCATCCTGCGGGACATCATCGGGGGTATGAACGTTCAGGATTTCGATGGACTGCCCGATCAGTTCCTCTCGCGTATAGCCGTTCATGCGGCAGGCCGCTGTGTTGCAGTCCAGGATCGTGGAAGAAGCCCCGGTTTCGGATACTGCCAGCAGAAAAATCGCGTCGGGAGAATGATCAAACAGAATCTGGAAGCGTTCGTTCGTTTCGCGCAGCGCCTTCCGGGCGTCCTTCAGTTCGTTTTGGATTCGCCGTGTATCCAGCAGCGCCTGAATCCGCCGCCGTAACAGGCCATCAGGCAGCGGGGTAACGATGTAATCATCCGCCCCGGCCTGCAAGGCCGCGCCGACGTGGGCCGCGCTGCCGATGATAAGCAGCGCGGCGCCCGTCCGCCGGTAAGCAGCGGCGGCGGACAGGTGAGCGGCATCCAGCACGACAACCTCCGGGGCGGGGTTCACCGCCGCCGGGTTTTCAGCAGGCGGCATTTCAATCAGATGGAAATCCACGCCGAGCGCGCCTCGAACCATCTGGCACAGTTCCAGATCGGTGCTGGCGAGCAGAATTACCGGCGTTACTTCTGGCACAGACATGCAGAACATAGTCCCTTCATTCGGTCATTATCAGTGTATCATGACATGCCGTTGAAAGAATATGTAAGGTTTATGCGGTTGTCCTGCCAGCAGCCGGCTATTGCAGCGGCAGTCCGGCGGCGATCAGCGCGAGAATGACCAGCCCGGCCAGAATGCGGTAGTAGCCAAAGGCGCGGAAGTTGTGGGCGGCGACATAACGCAGCAGCCAGCCGATGACAACCCACGATACTACCGCCGCCACGAACGCGCCGACCAGTAAGAAAGCCAGATCATCCCCAGAGAGGGTATCGAGATTGGATACCAGTTCGTACAGGGTGACGCCGCCCAGCATGGGAATGGCGAGATAAAATGAAAACGCGGCAGCCGTCCGCCGGTCCAGCCCGGCCAGCATCCCGCCTACAATCGTCGCGCCGGAGCGGGACACGCCGGGGATGAGCGCGATCATCTGCGCGACGCCGATGGCAACGGCCTGCACCGGACGCACGGCGGTAATCTCGGTGGTTTGTGCCGGCAGCGGGCGGCGTTCTACCAGCAGAAAGAGGATACCGCCAACGATGAGCGAGATGGCAACCGTCATTGGCGAGTAGAGGACGGTCTGAATCCAGTCCCTGAGCACGAAACCAATGATCACCGCCGGAACGCAGGCGATGACAATCGCCAGCCAGAACCGCTGCACGCCGGTATCATGCGGGACGGTGCGCACCTGCCGCCAGATGTCGGCCCGGTAAAAGGCCAGTACAGCGACGATGGAGCCGATCTGAATGAAGATTTCAAAGGTCGCATCCATACGCTGGTTAAAATCCAGCAGCGCGGCAGCCACAATGAGGTGACCGGTGGATGAAATCGGCAGGAACTCGGTGATACCCTGTACCACACCCAGAACGATCACCTTTAACCATTCCAGCATCAGCAGTCCTTTCTTGCGGGTGTCTGCGTGAAACAATAAGTGCAGACGGCGGGCAATCATAGTCTTCGCCGTGCGGGGTGTCAACCGGCGTTGGGGCTGTCCGATGGTACAGAGCCGAAAGCGGGCGGTGCGTGGTATCATCAATAGGGCGCGGGCTGACCGCCTGGGTCACCCTCTATTCTGGCTGCACCCTTCGACGAGGTTGGTGTGAAAGTTTATCTTCAACTGCTGCGGAATAACCCCGATTTTGCCCGGCTGTGGATCGCGCAGGTTATCAGCCTGCTGGGGGACTGGTTTAATACCATTGCGCTGTCGGCGCTGGTGTCACGGTACAGCGGCGGTTCAGGTTTAGCCGTCAGCGGGCTGCTGCTGGCTCGGTTTCTGCCGCCGCTGCTGGTCAGCCCGGCGGCGGGTGTATTGATTGACCGCTTCGACCGCCGCCGCGTGCTCATCATCAGCGACCTGCTGCGCGCGGTGATCGTGCTGCTGATGCTGCTTGCCACCGGCCCGGAACATTTATGGCTGATTTACGGGCTGACGGTGGTGCAGTTCAGCCTGTCGGCGCTGTTCGAGCCGGGGCGGTCGGCCATCATGCCGAGCCTGGTAAAGCCGGCGGACCTGCTGGCGGCCAACACACTTGGCAATGTCACCTGGTCGGTGATGCTGGCGGTCGGCGCGATGGCCGGCGGAGCCGTCGCGGCGCTGTTTGGCACAGCGGCGGCGCTGGTGATTGACGCGGCCAGTTTCGCGCTGTCGGCGTGGTTCGTCGCCAGCATCCGCACGCGCCAGGAAGTGGTGCCAGCAGCCGAAGGTAAGCCGCGCGGCAGCGGCAGCCTGGGCGAGGGGGTGCGCTTTGTCCTGCGCCGCCCGGATGTGGCCGCGCTGCTGTTCATCAAACTGGGGTTGAGCATCGGCAGCACCGATGCGATTCTGATCGCCTACGGCACGACGCTGTTTGTGCTGGGAGAGGGCGGCACAGGGTCGCTTGGCATCCTGTACAGCGCCTTCGGCCTGGGCGCGATTCTCGGCCCGCTGCTGCTCAACCGCTTCAGCGATGGTTCAGTGCGGGTGATGCGGCGGCTGGTGCTGGTCGGATTTGTTTTTGTGGTCGCCGGCTGGCTGCTGATCGGCGCAGCACCCACGCTGGGGCTGGCGGCGGCGGCGTTTATCATCCGTGCGATGGGCGGCTCGGTTAACTGGACGTACAGTTCGACCATGATTCAGATGAGCGTGCCGGATGCGATGTTAGGCCGCGTGTTCTCGTTCGACTGGATTGGCTTCTACCTGATGACGGCGATCAGCACGCTGGTGACCGGCCTGCTGGTAGATACGCTGGGCGGCACGAATGCGTTCCTCATCGCGCTTGGCGCGGGGGTTATTGGCCTGCTGCCGCTGACGGTCTGGGCATTCGTGACGCTGTGGCTGGAACGCCGCCCCGTCGAGCCGCCCGCCGTCATTCCAGGCGGATTCGCGGATTGAGCACCGCGTACAGCACATCGGCGGCCAGGTTCGCCAGCGCGAAAAAGAGGATGGTCAGCATGACGACCGCTTGCAGCACGAACAGATTTTTCTGTTTGACGGCCTCGACCATCAGCGACCCCATGCCGGGATAATTGTAGACGTTTTCGATCACGACGAGGCCGCCGATAAGCCAGCCAAAGCTGATGGCGACGACGGTAATCGTCGGCAGCAGCGCGTTTCGTAAAACGTGTTTGAAGATGATGGTACGGCGCGGCAGCCCTTTGAGCGCCGCCGTCCGCACGTAGGGTTTACGCAGTTCTTCCAGCACGCCGGCGCGTGTCAGCCGTGAGACGTAGCCCACCAGCACGAACGTCGCGGTGAGCGCCGGCAGCGTCAACTGCCGTATCCAGTCCGCCAGCGTGTTATCCGGTACGGCGGACGTGGCCGGTAAACCAAGCGACCGCACGCCCAGCGCCAGGCCGTTAATCAGCACCAGCGCGGTAACGAACTCCGGCAGGCCGACGACCGACAGCGACAGCAGCGAGATCAGGCTGTCCACCCAGGTGTTTTCGCGCAGGGCGGCCAGCACGCCCAGCAGGACGGACACCGGCACGGCGATCACCAGCGTGAACAGCGCCAGCCGCATCGAATTGCCCAGCCGGTCAAGCACCAGCGGGCGCACATCGCCCTGACTGCCGGTGAATGAGCGCCCCCAGTCGCCGGTCACAAAACCCGCCAGCCAATTGACATACTGCACCGGCGCCGGGGCATCCAGCCCGAATTCCGCACGGAACTGCGCCAGCGCCGCTGGAGACGCCTCGCGCCCCAGAATCAGACGCGCCACATCACCCGGTACGATCTGCGTCAGCGCGAAGATCAGCGCCGACGTAATCAGCATGGTGACGATCAGCAGCAGGAACCGGCGCACAATGTATCGGAGCATAATCCTATCCCTGTGATGAGGTGGGGCGCACCGCTGCGCGTCCCTACGATTCCGGCGGGCGGGTTTGCAGCGCGATCAGGTCGTCAGGCGGGATGTGGCAGCGAATACGATGGCCGCCGCCCGCGTCCTGCCAGGGCGGGGCGTCCTGCTCGCAGATCGCGCCCAGTTTGCGCGGGCAGCGGGTATGAAAGCGGCAGCCGCGCGGCACATCGGCAGCCCGCGGGATGTCCCCGTCCAGCCGGATGCGCCCGCCCTGTACGGTCGGGTCCGGCGCGGGAATGGATGAAATCAGCGCCTCGGTGTAGGGGTGTGACGGCGCGGTGTACACCTGCGCTGTATCACCTTCTTCCACAATCTGCCCCAGATACATGACCGCGATCCAGTCCGCCAGATAAGCAATCGCCGCCAGATCGTGTGAAATGATGAGATACGACGCGCCCTGCCGCGCCCGCAGGTCTTTCAGCAGATTCAGAATGACCGCCTGCACTGACACATCCAGCGCGGAGGTGGGTTCGTCCGCGACGACCAGCGCCGGGTTAGCCGCGAAGGCCCGCGCAATCGCGACGCGCTGTTTTTCGCCGCCGCTCAGTTCGGCGGGATAGCGCGCCGCGTATTCCGGCGTCAGGCGCACCGCCGCCAGCAGTTCGACCACCCGCGTCCGGCGCTGTTCCACCGTCATGGCCGCCGTGTTTAATCGCTTCAGGGTGCGTTCCAGCGTGTCGCCAATCGTGCGGTACGGGTTGAGCGTATCGGCGGGGTTTTGAAAGACCATCTGTAATTCACGCAGAAAGGCGCGCGGTCGGTCGGGCAGGGCATTGGGCAGGGTCACATTCAGCAGCAGCAGGTCGCCCGCATCGGCGGTTTCCAGCCCGACGATGCAGCGCGCCAGTGTGGTTTTGCCGCTGCCGCTTTCGCCCACCAGACCGAAGGTTGACCGCGCCCTCACCCGTAACGACACGTCATCCACCGCCTGCACCTCGCGGGATGGCGCGCCGGTCAGCCGCCCCAGCAGCGATGATCCGCCGTAGCGTTTGCTCACCGCGCGCGCATCGAGGATGTAAGAAGCTGTGGTTGAACCGTCGGATAGGGACACGGCACGCCGTTCCCTGACAGAGATGCTCATGGATGCGGACTCGACCTGCGGTTCTCCCGCCATATCACCATCCGGCACGAATGTCACCTTTATGTCACCACTGACAATCTCCCGCCAGCGGTGACACTTTACGAAGCGTCCGGGGACGATGGCTTCCAGCGGCGGTTTTTCGTGAAAGCAGTGCGGCAGCGCCACCGGGCAGCGGGGCGCGAACATACAGCCGGATGGCCGCCCGCCCAGCGCCGGCGCAATACCGGGAATCGTCGGCAGGCGGGTTTCAACATCAGGGGTTGGGCGCGGGATGCTGGCAAGCAGGCCGATGGTATACGGGTGAACCGGCTGCGCGTACAGGTCGCGCACCGGCGCGCTCGCCATGACTTCGCCGGCGTACAGCACCGTTACGCGGTCGCACATCTGCGCGATCACGCCGAGGTTGTGCGAGACATACAGCGCGGCGGCACGGTTGTCGTGAATCAGATCGCGGAACAGATCGAGGATGACCGCTTCGGTGGTTACGTCCAGCGCGGTCGTCGGCTCGTCCAGCACCAGCAGGCGGGGCTGCGTGCTGAGCGCCATCGCAATCGTGACCCGCTGCTGCATCCCGCCGCTGAGCTGGTGTGGATAGCGGCGGGCAACCGCTTCCGGTTCTGCGATACGGACACGCGCCAGCATCTCGACCGCGCGCGACCAGGCCGCCGACCGGGACAGCCCTTCGTGCAGCCGCGTGATTTCCGCGATCTGTTCGCCAATGGTGTAGGCAGGGTTCAGCGAGGCCAGCGCGTCCTGCGGCACCAGGCTCATGTGTTTGCCCCACAGCCGGCGCAGGTCGTTTTCGCTGGCCGCCAACAGATCCGCGCCATCAAAGTGAAGGTTACCCGACGTGATGCGGGCATTCGGCGCGAGGTAACGCAGCAGCGCCAGCGCCAGCGTGGATTTACCACTGCCGCTTTCTCCGACGAGGCCGTGAATTTCCTGCGGCTGGATGACCAGCGACACGTCGTGGATGGCGTTCACCCATGTTTTGCCAAGCTGGTAATCAATCGAAAGGCGGTCAGCTTCAATGATGGGAATTTCGGGCATCAGTTGACTCCTGTAGGGGCAGGTTTCGAAACCCGCCCCTACGCCGTTCCTTCATAGCGGAAGATGCGCCGCAGGCCGTCCGCCAGCAGATTGACGCCGATGACCAGCGCCGCAATCGCGCCTGCCGGAAACCACAGCGCCCAGGGCGCGCGGGCAAAGCCGTCCCGCGCTTCGTTGACCATACGCCCCCAGTCCGGCGAGGGCGGCTGCACGCCAAGTCCCAGGAAGCCGAGCGAGGCCGTCAGGAAGATAGCGTAGGAAAAACGCAGCGCGCCTTCGACCGCCAGCGCGGGCAGGGCGGCGGGCAGGATTTCGCGGAACAGGATATAGGCGGTCGTTTCACCGCGCAGCCGCGCCGCTTCGACGTAACCGCTGGCGCGCACGTTCAGCGCCGCGCTGCGGATCACCCGTGCCACAATTGGCAGGTACAGCAGCACGATCACAATCACGATGCCCACCGGCGACGGGCCAATCGTGCCGAGCATAACCATCGCCAGCAGCAGCGCCGGGATTGCCAGCAGGCTGTCCAGCGCCCGCGAGATGACCTCATCCACCCAGCCGCCGCGATAGCCCAGGAACAGGCCGAGACTGGCGCCGAGAAATACGGCGATTGTCGTGGCGATGCCGGGAATGCCGATGATTTCCCGCGCGCCCCACAGGACGCGGCTGAACACATCGCGCCCCAGCCTGTCCGTCCCGAACAGATAATCCGCCGACGGCGGCAGCCGCGCCGCGCCGCGTATGATTTCGTCATAGTCATACGGCGCGATGGCCGGCCCAAATACCGCCAGGAACAGAAACAGCGTTACCACCAGCGCCCCCAGCAGCGACAGCGGGCGCGCGGCTAACTGGCGCAGCATCACGACTGGCGCAGGGGCTGCATTGGGTTGAGCAGTCACGGGGGTATCGGTCATGTGTGATGCGCTTTCGTAAGGGCGGCTCACGATGGCCGCCCCCAGAGTGTACCGCACAAACGTTCCATAGCCAAACGGGGTAGAAGGGGCGCATGTGCGCCCCTATCACTGACTTATCCTGAAACGGATACCGGTCGCAGATCGGTCAGGCCGGGGAACGGCGCCATGTCCAGCCCATGTACGTTCTCGCGCACCGCGCCGAAGATGGGCGCGAACCAGGGCACGATGATCGGGCCGCGTGCCGCGAAGATGTCCGCTATCTGGTGATACAGCGCCACCCGCGCCTCCTGGTCTGTCGTAACGCCGGCCTGCGCCACCAGTTCGTCCAGTTCCGCGTCTGACCAGTGCGACTCGTTATAAATGCCGCCGGTGATATAGGCCTGCGTCAGATACCCCTGCGGCACGGGGCGATCGCCCCAGCCGGTGATGCCCAGTTCGGCTTGCAGCCAGTTATTCGGATTATCGTCGCTGTAGTAGAAACCTTCTTCGTTCACCTGGATGTCAACGTTAATGCAGCCGTCCGCCCACTGCTGCTGTAACACGGTCGCCAGCAGGTCATAGCCCAGCACGTTGATCGTTTGCAGCGTCATGGTCAGCCCATCGGGATAACCGGCGTCCGCCAGCAGCGCGCAGGCCGCCACCGGATCATAGTCGGTCTTAATGGCATCGTTGAAGAACACCCCGAAACCCGGCCCAATCGGGTCGTTGTTGCCGATCACGCCGCGCCCTTCCAGCACCAGATCGTTTAACTGCTCGCGGTCGGTCGCCAGCTTAAACGCCTGCCGCACGCGCTCGTCCTGGCCGGGACCGGTGTCCGTCCGCAGGCGAATGACCGGATGCTGGTTGGTCGCTTTCTGGATGACAGTGATGCCCGGTTCATTTTCCAGCGTGGCGACCTGTTCCGGGGTGATCTTGAAGATGAAGTCCACCTGCCCGCTGCGGAGTGCGTCCACCTGCGTGATCGGGTCGTTGATAAAGGTGAACACGATGCTGTCCAGCAGCGGCTGGCCGTCTTTCCAGTAATTCGCGTTGCGCGCCAGAGTCAGGCTGACGCCCTCATTGCTTTCGGCCACCCGGAACGGCCCGGTACCGATGAACGGCCCGCTGCTGCTTACGTTGCCATCCGTGCCGGGCGCGTCCGGCGGCAGGCTCGCGTCCCGCACGATCAGCGCGAAGCGGTCGGCCACGCCGTACAGAAAGTCGGCGTTAGGGTAGGCTTCGGTCATCAGAATAGGGTCATCGGTTTCAAAGCATGGTTCGCTGACGAGGTTGAAAACAACGGTGGTGGCATCCGGCGCGCTGACCGCAAAGTAGCCGCCGTTGAGCAGCGCCAGCGCCGGGGAGTTCAGCGCGCACAGGCGGTTGTAGGTATACACCACGTCCGCCGAGGTGAACGGTGATCCATCGGTGAAGGTCACGCCGTCGGCCAGCGTGAAGGTATACGTCAGGCCGTCGTCGCTGACTGTCCAGGCCGTCGCCAGATTGGGTGCGAGGCTTTTGTCCGGCAGCACTTCGATCAGATAATCGTACAGCGAACGGTTGATGAGGATTTCGGAGTCGTTCGACCCCTGCGCCGGGTCAAGCACCTGCGGCGCGACCATGCCTACCCGCAGCGTGCCGCCGCCCTGTGCCTGCGCCGCGAACATCGTGCCAAGCAGCAGCACCACAACTGCCAGTAGAACCAGACCGCGCGGTCTATTCCGGTACATTCGTCGCTCCTTGCGTATATAAACCGATAAAATGTTCTATCTGCACCCCTATAGTACCGCAAAACTGACCGGATGTTACACACTTTGTTATGAGACTTTAAGCAAGCCCTATAAGGGGTGCAGTTCCAGCAGCACGGCGTCCACCGGCACCGACTGGCCGACCCCGAAATGCACGGCAGCGACCGTGCCCGCGTAAGGTGCTTTTATGCGATGTTCCATTTTCATGGCTTCTAAGATCACCAGTACGTCGCCGGGGTTCACCTGCTGGCCGACCGCTACCTGGACGGCGCGAATCTGCCCCGGCATAGGCGCGTGGAGCGAGCCTGCCGCTTCGATGGGACGGCGGCTGTCCGGCAGCGGTGATACCCAGACCAGCGCGCCGCTCCAGCCGTTGAGATGTACCCACCACCTATCATCCGCGTCGTGGGTGACTGTCACCATCTGGCGGTGGCCGTCCAGCGACAGCGAAATATCCTCACCGCCGTTATCGCGCCCCCATACCTGTACCGCATAACTCTGGTCGCCAAGCTGGACGCTGTAAACGTCGCTGCTCACCGGAGTAAGCAGCACCTCATATTCCGCGCCGCCATACCGGAAACATTCACGAATGGGGCGGTAGGCGTTGTTACGCCAGTGATTCCGCAGCGCGCCGGCGTAACCCGCTGGCCGATAGTTGGGAATGGAGCGGTCGGGCGGGACGCGGCCATCGTGACCGGAACGCCGCAGCGCCGCCGCTACCAGCGCCGCCGGGGGCAGAGGGGTATCATCGGTCAGCAGTTCGGGATGCTGGCTGATGAAGCTGGTGGTGATGTTTCCGGCCAGGTGGTCGGGATGGGTCAGCACGCGGCGCAGGAAGGCGATATTGTTCCGCAGGCCGAGCAGTTGGAGCTGGTGCAGGGCGTGGTCAAGCCGGCGAATCGCGCCGTCGCGGTGTTCGCCATAGGCGATGACCTTCGCCAGCATCGGGTCGTAATATACACTCACTTCGTCGCCTGTCCGCACGCCGGCATCCACGCGCACTTCCGTTGGTTCGCGCCAGCGCAGGATTTCGCCCGTAGACGGCAAAAAGTCATTGGCCGGGTCTTCGGCATAAATCCGCACTTCGATGGCGTGTCCCGCCGGATATACGTCCATATCCGGCAGCGGGAAACCCTCGGCCACCATGATTTGCCAGCGCACCAGATCGAAGCCGGTGGTTTCCTCAGTGATGGGATGCTCCACCTGCAAGCGGGTGTTCATCTCCATGAAGTAGAAGTTCTTCCGGTCATCTACCAGAAATTCCACCGTCCCGGCGCTGTAGTAACCTAACTGCGTGCCGATACTGGCCGCCGCTTCGAACATATGCGCCCGTAAGTCCGGCGTGAGCGCGGTAGACGGCGTTTCCTCGATGATCTTCTGGTGGCGGCGCTGGATGGTACATTCGCGTTCGCCCAGTGCGATGACGTTGCCGTGTTTGTCGCCAAAAATCTGTACCTCAACATGGCGCGGGTTAGTCACCACTTTTTCCAGCAGCAGCGTATCGTCGCCAAACGCCTGCCCGGCCTCGCGGCGGGCGGCTTCCAGCGCGGCGGGCAGTTCATCCGGCGTGTTAACCTGCCGCATTCCTTTACCGCCGCCGCCTGCCGACGCCTTCACCATGACCGGGAAGCCGATGGTTTGCGCCTCGGCAATCAGGCGCGTGTTGGACTGGTCATCGCCCATATACCCCGGCACAACCGGAACACCCTTCAGCATCAGCTTCGCGCCGCGTTTGCTGCCCATCGCTTCGATGGCGCTGGGCGGCGGGCCGATGAAAATCAGCCCGGCGTCAATCACCGCCTGCGCGAACTTCGCATTTTCCGCCAGAAAGCCATAACCCGGATGTACCGCGTCCGCGCCGGTGCGTCTGGCCGCCTCGATCAGTTTTTCGATATTGAGGTAACTTTCGGGTGCGGGACTTGCGCCGATATGCACCGCCTCGTCGGCGCGTTCGACGTGCAGCGCCCGCGTGTCCGCGTCGGAATAGACGGCGACGGTCATAATGCCCATCTCGCGGCACGTCCGAATAATGCGGCAGGCGATTTCGCCCCGGTTGGCGATCAACAGTTTGCGGATCATGGTCATCGTTTCCAGTTGCCGGTTACCAAAAAACAAAATAAAACTCAAGCGATTCAGTAGGGGCGGGTTTCTATACCCGCCCTCACTATATCTGTTCTTCGCGCCGTTGCCTTTTTGCGTTAAGAACCTATCCTAAATCATTATTTCCGTAGGGGCGACCCTGCGTGGTCGCCCAGGGAGCGCACACAGGCGCTCCCCTACATCATAATTTACGGATAGACACAATCTTATCTCTGTGCCTCTGTGCTACGCTTTTCTCTTAACCCGCCAGCACGTCGTCAATCGCCCGCAGTTCATCGGCGCTGAAGGAGAGATTTTTGATCGCTGCCGCGCTGTCGTCAACCTGGCTGACCTTACTCGTGCCGATCAGCGCCGATGTGGATACCGAGTGTCGCAGCACCCAGGCCAGCGCCATCTGCGCCAGCGTTTGACCGCGTCCCTGTGCGATGTCATTCAGTTTACGCACTTTTGCCACGTTCTGCTCGGTCACTTGTTCCGGTCGCAGGAACGTATTGGGTTTGCCGGCGCGCGAGTCTTCGGGAATGCCGTTCAGGTAGCGGTTGGTCAGCAAGCCCTGTGCCAGCGGCGAGAAGAAAATCAGGCCGACGCCGTTATCTTCGCAAGCGTTCAGCAAATCCGGCTCAACCCAGCGGTTGAACATATGGTAGACGACCTGATTAATCAGCAGCGGCGTACCGAGTTCGCGCAGGATTCGTGCCGCCTCGCGCGTCTGTTCGGCGTTGTAATTGGAGATGCCGACATACAGCGCCTTACCCTGCCGCACGATCTGGTCGAGCGCCATCATCGTTTCTTCCAGCGGTGTGTTCGGGTCATAGCGGTGGCTGTAGAAGATGTCCACATAATCCAGCCCCATCCGCTTCAAACTCTGGTCAAGGCTGGCGATCAGATATTTGCGCGTGCCCCATTCCCCATACGGCCCCGGCCACATGTAATAACCGGCTTTGCTCGAAATAATCAGCTCATCGCGGAACGGGCGAAAGTCTTTTGCCATGATGCGGCCAAAATTGTCTTCGGCGGAGCCGGGCGGCGGGCCGTAGTTATTGGCGAGATCAAAGTGGGTGATGCCCAGATCAAAGGCGCGGCGCAGCATGGCGCGCTGGTTTTCCAGCGTATCCACGCCGCCGAAGTTATGCCACAGGCCGAGCGAAATCAGCGGCAGTTGCAGGCCGCTGCGCCCGCTGCGGCGATACTGCATCTTCTCGTAACGGTTTTCCGCCGGCAGATAATACGGGGGCACGGGTGAAACCATGAAAATTCTCCTGTTTGCATCTTTGCTGACGCCGAGGGTTCAAAACCCTCGTCTAACCATTGCAGCCTGAAGGCTGCTTTAAGCCCGTGAACGGGCTGAGTAAACACGTTTTTACCTAAAATCCTTAGCGTCTTTGCGTTACGCTTTTCTCTTTTTTCCCTCCGTGCCTCTGAACCTCTGAGTCTCCGTGTTAGGCTTTTATCGCGTTTTATTCTGCCCAGCGCGGCTTGCGCTTCTGCACGAAAGCCATCATCCCTTCCATGCCGTCGTCGCTGCGGCGCAGGTCAGCCAGCAGTCTGGCCCGATATTCGAGCGTGTCCTCCGGTGGCTGGTCGGTGACGGCAAAGATCAACTGCTTGCAGGCTGCCAGCGCGTTCGGGCTGCACTGGCGAAGCTGCTCCAGCAGTTCGTTGATGCGCCCATCAATTTCGGTCACGTCGCAGAATTCATGTACCAGGCCGCAGGCTTCCGCTTCCTGCGCGCCGAAGCGCCGCCCGGTCAGCATCAGTTCGCGGGCGCGTGTCAGGCCTAACCGCTGGATGACGTAGGGCGAAATCAGCGCCGGGACGAGGCCAAGCCGCACTTCCGGCAGGCCGAGTCTGGCGTCGCTGCTGGCGATGGCGATGTCCGACACACACACCAGCCCGAAGCCGCCGCCCATGGCCGCGCCCTGCACTTTGGTGATGACGACCTGCGGCGCTTCGTTCACCAGCCGCAGCAGATGATCCAGCGCGGAGGCGTCGCCCAACGCTTCGGGGTGGCCGCTCTGGAAGGCCGCCGCCAGTTCCTTGATGTCGCCGCCAGCGCAGAACGTGCCCTCCGCACCGGACAGCACCACCGCGCGTACGTCGCGCCGGTCGCGCAGCGCCTCGAACGCGGCGATCAGGTCGCGTACCATCTGAGCGTTCATAGCGTTTTTCACATCGGGACGATTCAGCGTGATAAACGCGAAGGATGAGAAGGACTGAACGGTGAGTGTATCAAAAGCGGGTAACATCATTTGAACCTTTTCTGAAAAAGCGTAACGCAAAGATGCTAAGCAAGCAAAGGCGCAAAGCTTATTATTGCGTACTCTCTGCGCCTTCGCGCTCTTTGCGTTAAGTTTTTTATCTCTGCGCCTCTGTGTCTCCGAGTCTTAGTGTTACGCTTTTCTCTTATTCCCATTCCATGTACAGCAGCGCCCCGGCCAATGACTTGCCCAGCGGGTCAAGCCGCAGCGAACGAGTCGCGCCGCCGTCGAGCGCCTCGTAACACACGAAGTTCAGCGCCTCGATATTGTCCAACTCGTAACGCACAACGCGGCCTTGCACCAGATCACCCAGATGTGCTTTCACCCGTTCTGCCGTCAATTTCGCCTTGATTTCCTGATACGCTTCCGGCGTCCGCGCGATTACGCTGATATTGGCGATATTGCCTTTATCGCCCGCGCGCCCGTAGGCAAGGTCGTAGAGCCGTTTTACCATCATTCCCCCTGTTACTCTGGTTTCCGATACTGCCCCACCAGATGCACACGCCCGCGCGGCCATGCGGCATCCAGCAGCCGCTCGGCCAGCACGCTCAGGCGAAACATCACCTCATTTACTGCCAGATACGATGGGTCGCTGATATGTTCAAAACGTTCTGCCTGCAAGCCCGCGCCAGTCAGCAGGCGGTGTAAATCATGGTAGCTGTTGGCGCGGTAATAGGTCGGGTTGATGAATTCCTCGTCACGCCCATAGATTTTATAGACGATGCGTTTGGCGGGGCGGTTAGGAATGATACGCCGCAGCCAGACGACATAGTTATTTTTGTTGGGCGTGATGAACAGGAAGCGCCCGCCCGGTTTGAGCACGCGCGCCACTTCCGCGAAGGTTTTCTCCGGCGTTTGCAGATGTTCCAGCACCCATGAGCAGGTAACGAGGTCAAAAGAATTGTCTGCGTATGGCAGTTCGTCCAGACTCGCTTCAACCAGCGTCGGAATCTCCGCCAGATGGGTGAAGGTTGTGGCGTAGCGGTCAGTCCCGACGACCAGTTTCGCCAGCCCAACGTACTCCTTGACCAGCCCACCCGGCCCGCAGCCTGCATCCAGCAGGCGCGTATCTTCGGTCACGAGGCCATCCATCAGTTCTTTGTAGATTTCAAGCGCGGGGCGATAACCAGGTTTCATCACCTTATATCGCTGCCGCACGCGCTCCTGCCGGTCAAGGGTGAACATGAATATTTGTATCCATATTATGAGGGCACGGCGCGCCGTACCCCTACAGAGGTTAAAGGTCGAAATACTCCACTATCGGCTGCACCTTGTCCCGCCCCACCAGCGCCGGCCACAGACCAATGATGTAGCGCGGTTCTGCGCTAACGGTCGTACCGCTGACGCTCATACCCGCCGGACCGCTGAGGCCGGTCGCCATGATCTGCCGCACCGCGTTTTTAAGCGTGTCCTGATCCTGCGCCGTGAACATTACCCGCATGATGACTTCCAGCGGGTCATCCGGCAGCGCCGCCACCGAACCGTACAGGCTGTTCAGGCCGAGATAAGTGTATTCGACGCGCTCAATCGCTGGCATCCGGCGGAAAATTTCACCCAGCATGGCTTTCATCTGCTCGACTTTTGTCCAGGCTTCCGGCCAGCCGACCGTGAAAATCAACTCGCGCATGAAACCTTCCAGCCGCCCCGCGTTCAGCTTGAGTTGATCGGGGCGCGGCCTGCCGGTCACGCCGGACACACGCACCTGATTGTCGCCAGCAGCTTCTAAGCGTAACGTCGTGAAGTTCGCCACCACATCCGGCGTGATGTAGTTGGCCGGGTCATGAACCTCGTACAACAACTGCTCTTTCACCGTTTCGAGTCTGACACAGCCGGGCGTATCCGGTGTTTTGGTCACGATGAAACTGCCGTCGGCCTCGACGTGGGCAATCGGATAGCCGAGGTACGGCAGTTCCGCCGCGTTGGTACGGTCCATTAGCGCCAGACTGTTGCCGCCGACCACCTGCCCGGTGCATTCCAGCAGATGCCCGCAGACGATGCCCGCCGCCAGCCGGCCCCAATCATCCCACGCCCAGCCGAAATGTGCCACTAATGGCGCGAGGTACAGACACGGGTCGGCCACGCGCCCGGTAATCACGATGTCCGCGCCGTTATTGAGCGCCTCGACAATCGGCGCAGCGCCCAGGTACACGTTGGCCGTGACGAAATTCTGATTTGGGCTGTCGGCCAGCCGTTCGCCGGTTTCGATGTTGGCGAGGTCTTCGCCCGCCGCCTGCAACTCGGCCAGCCGCGCCAGCATATCATCACCGCTGACCGCCGCCACCTTTAAACCAGCCAGCCCTAGTTGCGCCGCCGTTTCGCGCACCATCTCCGCCGCTGCCTGTGGATTCAGCCCGCCGCCGTTGGTGATGAGCGGAATCTTACGTTTGAACGCTTCCGGCAGAATCGTCTGCGCGATGATTCGCAGATCGAAGGTGTAACCGCGTTTAGGGTTCGCCAGCCTGTCCTTTTGCAGAATCGCCAGTGTCAATTCTGACAATGCCTCGAAACAGACGACATCCACGTGACCGCCGGTAATCATCGGCAGCGCCTTCGTCACGTCGTCGCCGTAAAATCCCTGTGCCGAGCCGATACGGTAAGTCATAAAATCACCTTTGGTTACCAGTTACCAGTTGCCAGAAAAATCTTGGAGACTGGAAACTGGCAACTGGTAACTTTTGTTGGCGGTTCAATTAATCTGCTGCGACCGAAATCGCTTTGGTTGACTCTAAGCGAACCGGTGTCGCCTGCCGCAGCGTGTTCTGAATTTCGGCCACCGTATCGGTGTGGCGCATCAGGTCGAGGATAGCAGCTTCGCTGGCTTCGGCTTCGACAATCGCTTTGTAGGTGACATTTTCGGCGCGGCTGCCGGGTACCTCGCCAAATTCGCCCGATACTTCAACCTGTACGTTTCGTACCCTGATATTACGCCTGGCCGCCTCACGGTAGATGTCGTTGCAGTAACAGGTTGCCAGCGCCAGGAACAGCAGTTCGCCGCCGTTCGCGCTCGAACCAAAACCGTTAGCCTTTGGCGCGATGTCTATCGAATGGGCGTTGTTGTTAGTCTTGAGATAAACCTCGTGACTACCTTCGCTGCTTTTCACCTGCGCGCTGATTTTCATATACACTCCACAGTTTTCAGTTAGCAGTGGTCAGTTTTCAGTTTTTGTCTGATAACTGAGAACCGAAAACTGATAACTCTCTGTTTCCTCTGTGCCCTTGAGTCTCTGTGTCATGTTTTTAGCTTTCCACCTTCTTCCGTGATGGCATCATGCCTTCCAGCTTGGCGATGATACCCATCATCACCTCGTCCGCGCCGCCGCCGACCGACAGCAGCCGCGCGTCGCGGTAATAGCGCGAGATGCGTGTTTCTTCTATATAACCCATGCCGCCGTAAAACTGGATGCAGGTATCGCCGACCTCGCGCGCCAGCCGTCCCGCTTTCAGCTTGCACATGCTGGCGATACGCGTGATTTCGGTCGGGTCGGCCTGGGCCTGCATCAGCGCCGCGCAGTGATAATTCAGGTGGCGCAGGGCTTCTATCTCCGTCAGCAGTTCGACCAGCTTAAACTGTATCCACTGGTTGTGTAGCAGCGGCTGCCCGAACGTTTCGCGCTCCGAGCAGTATTTCATGGTGTCGCGCACGGCCAGTTCCATGCCGGACGTGGCGGAAATCGAGCCGACGAGCCGTTCCATCT
>JARKOK010000458.1 GCA_029975765.1 Aggregatilineales bacterium | reverse complement strand
GCGCATCAGCGCCGAAGTGTTGATGCCGATCAGTTCGCCGGTCACGCTGACCAGCGGCCCGCCGGAAAAGCCGGGGTACATCACCACGTCGGTCTGCGCGAAGAACTGCTGGTCGTTGGCGCTGTGGCTGAGGGCGCTGATAACCCCCAGCGTCGTCTGCAACTGGTCGCCGGGACGCCCAACCGCCAGCGCCAGATGGCCGACGCGCACGGCATCGGCTTCCGCCCATGTGGGAACGGTCAGGCCGCCGGTGTCGGTGCGCAGCAGCGCCACGTCGGTATTCGGGTCGCGCCCGATGAGCGCGGCTCTGGTGCGGCTGCCGTCCGGCAGGGTGATACGAATGTTGTCTTCCACTTCAACGACGTGATGCGTGGTGACAATCACGCCGTCGGCTGACCAGACGACGCCGCTGGCGGGCATCCGGCGGCGCGCTTCTATCCGCACGATGCTGCTGCCGGCGGTCTGCACGGCTTCGGCCATCGCGTCGGACAGGGTGCGTAAAATGTCGCTCATGGTTTGTTCCTTTCAGGTCGGGGACACGATCTATCGTGAACAGTAGTCTCAGGTGCTTCAGGTTGAGGTTATCTTCGCACAGGGCACGCGGGAACACATCCCACGTTTGGTGAGGGGGTAACTAGCCGAAAGGATAGGAGGCGACTTACCGGCGGTGTGCCCGCCAGTTATAGATGAGGCGTTCAAAGACGCGAATCGCTGTGCCGGGGCCGTCCTCGTCCTGGATGGCCGCGCCGAGCCGGGCGGCGCGGTCACGCATGGCGGTATCGTCCAGCATCATCCGAACAGCCTTTGCCAGCCGGTCGGCGGTGAGCCGGCGCTGCGCGATGGGCGCGGGGCCAACGCCCAACTGCTGCACGCGCCGTCCCCAGAAGGGTTGATCGGCGGTGAACGGCACGACCAGATTGGGCACACCTGCCCGCAGCGCCGCGCCGGTCGTGCCCGCCCCACCATGATGCACCACCGCCGCCATACGGGGGAACAGCCAATCGTGCGGGACAGCGTCCAGTTTTAGAATCGTGTCGGGTAGAGGCCGGTCGCCCAGGCTGCCCCAGCCGCTTAACAACACCGCGCGCTGCCCGCTCTGCAACAGGGCTTCAACGGCGGTGTGTGTCAGCCGGTCGCTGTCCGCCGTAACCATGCTGCCAAACCCGACGTACACCGGCGGCGGCCCGGCTTCCAGAAACCGCACCAGTTCGAGCGGCGGCTGCCAGTCTGGTGTGTCGAGAAACCAGTAGCCGGTGACGTAGATGTTGTCCTGCCAGTCGGACGGCCTAATAACGTGGCGGCTGAAGCCGTAGAGTGTCGGCGTGGGCGGGCGGTCGGACGGGCGAAACGGCCAGTGCAGACGCGGCGGCAGGTCCGGCGCGTGGTGTTTCAGCCGGCGATAGCCGTAGCGGCTGCCCTGCCAGAAGGCCTGGTTCATAAGCGTAAATGTCAGGCGGTTGTACAGGCTGCCCAACGGCAGCTCCGGCAGCCCCGGCACCGGAAACATCGCTGTTGGCGTGAACGTCGGGAAAACCTGCGCGGAGAAATCCGGCACGCTGCGTTCGCGGGCGATTACGTGACCGGCGATGACCAGCAGAAATGAGCTAAAAATCGCATCGGCATCTTCGCTGGCCTCGCGGGAGATACGCAGCACGTCCGCCGCAATCGGCAGCGCGTAATCCAGCAGCACGCGGTAGGTTCGCAGCGGGTTGTGTTCCGCCTGGTTGACCAGCCCGCTGATCAGTTCCACTGGATTGCCGGGCAGCGCGG
>JARKOK010000457.1 GCA_029975765.1 Aggregatilineales bacterium | reverse complement strand
CCTGGCTCCAGTAGTCTATGATGACGGGACTTTTGTTTGAGAGGAACGAGTGATGTCACCCGCTGATAATACACCCAATTTCGACACGATGTCGCCAGAAGAAATCATCGCCTGGATGGAAACCCTTGCCAAGCGTCAGGGTGCGAGTGAGGGTATTACCACGACAGCCAATGTCGAAATTCCCGAAATAGACCCGTCTACGGTGGAAATCAACGAGCCAGGGTACGTGCCTTACGGTAAAGACCCGAAGAAATGGGCTGAGGAAGAAGCGGCACGTAAAGCGGCCCAGCCGCCGCGCCCGGTGACTGCCGCGCCGCCGCCCGCTGCTGTCCCGCCGGAACGTCCGGCGGCACCGCCTGCCGCTCCCCCGCAGCCAATGCGTCCGGCGGCGCAGATGCCGCTGCCCGCCGCGCCGCCGCCCCCCGCCAGCCAGAATACGATGTCATGGCTGGAAAGCCTGGCCGCCGACCAGAGCGGCGGCGTGCCGGAACTGGATCTGTCGGCGCTGGCGGCGGATATTACCCCGGCGGCCCCGGCATCCAAGCAGCCGGCGGCCAACCCGATTGATTGGCTGGAAAGCCTGACTCAGGGACAGGAAGAAGAAACCCAGTCGGCGGCGCCGGTTCCGGCAGCAGAAGCGGCTGATCCCTTCGCTGAAGGGGTGGATCCGATGTCGTGGCTGGAAACGATGGCGCGGCGTCAGGGCGCTAAACAGGAAGAACTGACAACCGAAGCGAATGTAAATGTTCCGTCGCCGCAGGATGTTTCCTCACTGGAAGGGCCGGGTTATACCCCTTATTCGTTCGACGCTTTGGGACTGTCCTCTCGCCCGGCTGAGGAAAGCCTGCCATCAGACCTGGGCGGGCTGGAAGAAGAAGTTGAGGCGGCTGAACTGGAAGACCCCGCCGCCTGGTTGGACTCGCTGGCCTCCAGTCAGGGTTTTACGCCTGAAGTGCTTCGGGGTGCCAGCGCCAAAGCCGACCAGCCGCTGACGGATGATGACATTCGCGTTGCGCTGGAGCGTGGCGAGGATATTCCTCATGAGGCGATGGAACGCTGGATGAACCGCCAGCTTGAGATTGGCGCGCAGCGGGATGAGCCAGAACCCGAATATGACCCGGATGCGCCGGCAGTCCCGGCAGAACTGCCCGATTGGTTGATCGAGCAGGTGGGGTCGGCAGCACCGCCGGAAGATGTGGTCACGCCCGCGCCCTCTCAGCCGGCGCTTATTGATGTAATTGCCGAACCGCCGCCGGTAGAGAATATCCCGGACTGGTTAAAGGACGAGGTCGCAGCCGAAAGCGACCTGGACAGCCTGTTTGTCACCCCACAGGAAGAGCCGCCAGTGGCGGAAGCGTTTACGATGCCGTCGGAAATTGACGACCAGGACTCCTGGGCTGAAGCCCTGGAATATGAGCGTCAGCAGGACGTGGACGCGGTACCCGACTGGTACTTGCAGAATATTAACGACCCGGCCCGCCGGGCAGCAGTTGACCGGCAGCTTTACGGGGAGGTCGAAGAATTCGACGAAGCTCTGGAAGAAGTCGCGCTGGAGCCTGAAGCCGGTTTGCCGCTGGGGCAGCCGGAGGAAATGCCGGATTGGCTGAGCGAAGCGGCGGTTGAAGCTGAACTGCCGGATGTCATGCCGATGGAGGAGATGCCCGACTGGCTGCGTTCTGATGTGGAACAGCCGGTCGAACCGGCGGCAGTGATCGCTGAACCGGCGGCAGATATTCCTGATTGGCTGAAATCGGTGGATGTGGATGAAGTGCCGGACTGGTTGAAAGAAACGATCAGCCCGCCGCCCGCGCCGACCCCCGTGCCGCCGCAGCCGGTGGTGTCGCAGCCAGTAGTATCGCAGCCAATCGTCTCGCCCCCTCCGCCGGTGATTCAGCAGCCGGTGGCTCCGCCGCCGCCCGCGCCGGCTATGCCGCCTGCCGCCCGCGTGGATGCCCCCGCGCTGCTGACCGATGCGCGCAGCAGTATCAGCGGCGGCGATGTCGAGGGCGGCCTGCGCCATTACGAGGCGCTGGTGCGCGCGAACGTGGAACTTGATTCGGTGGCGTCCGATCTGGCGAAGCTGGCTGAGAGACATAAATCCAACGCAGCCATTTACCGGGTGTGGGGCGATGGCCTGATGCGGCAGGGCAAGCTGCAAGCGGCGCTTGATACTTACCGCAAGGCGCTCAACCAGTTATAATCACCCGGAACCGGCAGGATAGCGCGGCTGCGCTGCCCGGTATTAATCGTTATCAGCATAAAACGGGTCACAGCGACCCGTTTATTGTGCAGCAAAGGATGAACCAACGTGGAACGAACTCTGATTATCGTGAAACCGGATGGCGTGCAGCGCGGGCTGACCGGCGAAATTATCCGCCGTTTCGAGGCGCGCGGCCTGCGCATTATCGGCATGAAGTTCATGCAGGTGCCGGAAGCCCTGGCGAAAAAGCATTACGCCATTCACAAGGACAAACCTTTTTTCGATGGGTTGGTGAAATACATTACGTCGTCGCCGGTCGTGGTGATCGCGTTCGAAGGGACGAACGCGGTGCAGGCCGCCCGTAATACGATTGGCTCGACCAAACCCCACGAGTCCCCCGCCGGCACCATTCGCGGGGATTTCGCGCTGGAAATCGGGCGCAACCTGGTACATGGTTCGGACGGCGTGGAAAACGGCGAGAACGAAGTTGCCCTGTGGTTTGACGCCGCCGAGCTGGTGAGCTGGCCGCGTAATACCGACCCCTGGATTTTTGAGGAACGGTAAACCATCGTGGGATAGAGCAGGATACGGACACGCCCGCGCGTGTCCGTATCTTATTGGATATTCAGCAGGACGTGCGCCCCGCGCCACAATCCTTCAAGATCGTAATAGCGGCGTTTGGTTTCCAGGAACAGATGCACGATCACATCGCCATAATCCATCAGCACCCAGCCGCTGTCACTGGTGCCTTCGACGGAAAAGGGTAGTTTCTGGAAACGTTCTTTAACCCCTTCGCGCACATGCTCTGCCAGAGCTTTTAACTGCCGGTCGCTGTTGCCATTGGCGATCACGAAGAAATCGGCGATTACGATGTCCGGGCGCAGGTCGAGTAAAACGATGTCCTCGGCTTTTTTGTCCTCGACCACATCCACAATGAAACGAGCCAGGTCTAATGAATCCAGAACGTGCCTCCTGATAGTTTCACGCGGGGACAGGCTGCCGTCATATCCCCGCAAATCCGATTATCGGCATTGTAACACAAACCTTGTCGGAGGCAACGCCGGTCTTGCGGTTGTCGGCGGCCTCATCCTCGCGCGAAATTCCCCGTTGAGCAGGGTGAGGGGAAAACAGAACCGTTAAAGCCCATAACATGCTCTAGACAGACTGCCTGACCCTGTGGAATACTGAGGGTCTACCCATTTCCTGTTATTCAGGACAGCGTTCATGATGTCGCCCTCGCTCAAAAAGCAGAAGGTTTCGCCCATGCTGCCGGTCGTCGCTCTGCTCACCGGGACGCGCACCATCACTGACACCGGCTTTCGCATGATTTACCCGCTGCTGCCGGTTTTCGCGCGCGGAGTTCGCGTCGAAGTCAGCGCCATCGTGAGCGTTCTGGCACTGATGCAGCTGCTCGGTCTGGTCGCGCCGTTCATCGGCAGGGTGTCCGAACAGCGCGGGCGCAGATTTACTATCCTCCTGGGGCTGCTGCTGTACATGGCGGGCATGACCAGTGTATTCGTCTGGCCTGATTTTACCGGTCTGGCGATTGCCCTGCTGGTCGGCGCGCTCGGCAGAACGGCGCTCAATCCGGCGATGCAGGCCTACATCGGTGATAAAGTGCCGTACCACCGGCGCGGATTGTATCTGGGACTGGTCGAGCTGGCGTGGTCAGGCGCGTTTTTATTCGGTGTCCCGGCGATGACCTGGCTGATTGCGAATTACAACTGGCAGGCTCCATTTCTGGCGCTGGGGATTCTCGTCGCGGTCAGCTTCGTGATGATCTGGCTGCGGATCGAACCGGATGCGCCGGTCGTGCATCATGCCGCCTTTCTTCCGGCACTGCGCGCTGCCGTCAGCAGCCCGATGGCGCTGGCTGGATTATGCCTGGGCTTTAGCATCAGCGCCGCCAATCAACTTGTCAGCGTCGTCTTTGGCACCTGGATTGAAGCGTCCTTCGGCATTCAACTGGCGGCGCTAGCGGTGGCAGCGGCGGTCATCGGGATGTCTGAACTGGGTGGTGAGGGCATCGTGACCTTTTTTGCCGATAAATTTGGCAAGCGCCGCCTGGTGCTGCTCGGCGTGAGCGGCAACATTCTAGCGTGCTTCGTCCTGCCGCTGACCGGGGTAAATTTGAATCTGGCGCTGGTCGGGCTGTTTTTCTTCTATCTGACCTTTGAACTGAGTGTCGTCGCCAGTATTCCGCTCGCAACCGAACTCAGCCCGGATGCCCGCGCGATGTATCTGACTGTGCTGGTGACTGCCGTGACGCTGGGGCGGGCGCTGCTGACCCCGGTGGCTCCGGCGCTGTTTGTTTCGGGGCTGCTGGCGAACTGCCTGGTGGCCGCCGGATTAAACTTCGTCGCAATCTTTGTGGTCTGGCGCTATATCACGGTGAAGTAAAGACAATCAAAACAGTAATAAAAAATAACAGCCATTATCGCCGGGTACACCGCCGCACTATCGTGCCAATTGAATCCACCCCCCGGCTGTGTTAAGATTATCGTTCGTATAGCACAGGTGAGCGAATGAGCGGCGAGACGATTGAATTTACCGTTGAAACGGCGGGCGAGCGGCTGGATAAGCTGATCGTCGCGCGGGTGGGTGATGCGCTGTCACGGGCGCAGATTCAGGCGTTGATTAAAGACGGTCAGGTTACGGTCAACGGTACGCAGGTCAAAGCCGGAGTAAAGCTGAAAGGCGGCGAGCGGGTGAGTCTGGTGGTGCCGCCGCGCCCGGATACCCACGACGTGCAGCCGGA
>JARKOK010000432.1 GCA_029975765.1 Aggregatilineales bacterium | reverse complement strand
CGGTTGGCGAGCATTCTGGGTGTCATTCGGAAAGACAAAGCGTCGTTCCGGGCCAGGGGGACGCCAGCCGTGTTCCAGTGCATAGCCCGTCAGATAAAAAAGTATCCAATTGACAATGATTGCATGTTCATCCGTCGGCATCGCTTTCTCCACGATGGTGCCGTCAATCAGTTCAAAGTGACGGTCGCGGTTTTCCGGCCTGACAATAAATTCCTCGAATTCATCCACCGTGTACAGTTTTTCTGTTGGCAGCGCCATGTTACCAACCTCGTTTGACTTCTTTCGTGATCGCGTGTTTTCACAAGGGCGACCACACCAGATCGCCCCTACATTAGCTGAATTATACCGGAAACCGGCAACTGTATCTGGTAACTAACCCTGTCGCGCGTTGTAGACAAAACTGTTGCTGGCGGCGAAATCGCGGTAGACCTTCACCGCCTCATCGGTCAGCACGTTGTTCACCAGTTCGATGCCGCGTTTTGCCAGTTCCTTATCCCATTCGGGGTGGATTGGACCTTCGTCAAAGCCGGTGATCTGTTCCAGTTCCGGCCCGCTGCCGGCGATCACCAGTGACCGGATCCCCGACCACAACGTCGCGCCAAAACACATGGCGCACGGTCGCCAGTTGACCACAAACTGGTACACCGGCAGCCCCGCGCCACCTAAATCCCACGTACCCAGCTTTTGCTGCGCCAGTGAAAGTGTCATCACTTCCGCATGGGCGGACGAGCAGTTGTGCGCCATGACACGGTTCACGCCGATCACCACCGGCCTGCCCGTATCGCGCTCGAAGACTCCGGCGGCGAACGGCCCGCCCGTACCACGTTCAAAGTTCAGCCGCGAAAAACGAATGACCGCCGCCATACGATCTTCCAGCGTCGGCAGGCGTTCCGGCAGCCGGTTATTTTCCTCAACCGCCCAGTCCGGTAGAGACAGCGTAAACTGCATGGTGTGTCCTTTCTTGATGAACCCTCAGCACATTACATCAAACCACACTACCTGATCTGAATACCCAATCGTTCCAGCAGACTGCGACTGTATTCCACCGGGTATTGGATCGGAAGCTGCTTATCCGGGCCGTGTGAGTCTGAGCCGGCGCTGGTCAGCAGATTGTGTTTCCGGGCATAGTCCCGATACATCTCCACCTGTTCGGCTGAATGGGCGGGATAATAGACCTCGATACCGTCAATCGGGGCGATAGCGCGCAGTTCGTCGAGCAGCGCCACGTCAAAACACACAAAGCCATCCTGCCGCCCCGGATGCGCTACCAGCGCCACCGCGCCGCTGCGGTGCGCTGCGTCCACGATTGCCGCCGGTTCGTTGGTGGCAAAATCGCAGCCCGCGTCCCGCAGGATTCTGCCCGGCGATTCAAAACCATATTTCGTCAAAAGGGCGACCAGCGCGTGCGGCTGGGCGGAACTCGGCAGATTTGCGACTGCCGCCACTTCGCCGGAAGGGTCTGCCCCCGCAAACGTATAACCATTCTGCCGCAGGTAGCTGCCGACCTGCATGGTATTCTCGCGCTGGCGGCGGGCAACCTCCTGCGCCAGATCAGCCAGCGCGTTATGCTCCGGGTCAAAGCCATAACACAGCACGTCTACCGGCTCACCTTTCCACGACGCGCTCATTTCGACCGCGACCAGCAGCGGAAACTGTTTTTCCAGTGCAAGCTGTTGCAGCGATACCAGGGTATCCACCCGGTCATGGTCCGTGATGGCCGCTAAACCGAAGCCTTCGCGCAGCAGGTGTTCGATGAGTTGGTCAGGCGTCCAGGTGCCGTCACTGAAAATCGTGTGGGTTTGCAGGTCAATCGCAGCGTTCGGGGAAAGTATCAGATCGGCAGTGGATAATTTCATTCTGAATCCTTTTCGTATCAAATGCCGGGATTTTTGATCAAAATGATGGGGCACGGCGTGCCTGCCGTGCCCCTACCTAGTTTTATCCCGCCGGTTTGGTCGGCGGCAGCCCTTCCTGTGTCACGCGCGGCGGCAGAACCGCCGTTGGGGTTGGTGGCAGCGGCGTGCGGGTCGCCGTTGGGGTAGCCGTCGGCAGCGGGGTGTTGGTCGGCGGCAGCGTATTGGTCGGCGGCGCGGTGTTGCTGGGAGTCAGCGTGGCTGTCGGTGTGTCACTCGGTGTCGGGGTGATCGAAGGTGTCAGCGTGGCTGTCGGTGTGTCACTCGGCGTCGGGCTGGGGCCAGGTGTGTTCGTCGGAGTGAGCGCGGCGATCATACCCTGCACGTCAATCGCCGAAGTCGGCGGCGGCGTGGGACTGAATTCGGAGGTCGGTTCAAAGCCCGGCCCGGAACTGATCTGTATCCCGGACATCGTAAAGGTGACATCCACTTTTTGCCCGCGCCCGCCAAACACGCCCTGCGCCTGACCGTTGTACGTAACGCCCAGCGCGGCGGCGTTGCTGGCCGTCAGCACAAGGCTGTCGTTCGCGCGGTATTCCAGCCGATCACCCGGTCGCCCCACCCCGGAATACTGTTCAATCCCATCAGTGACAATCCGCAGCCAACTGCGCTGCCCCAGATTGATCGTCACCAGCACGCCGCGTCCATCATAATTCTGCGGCGCTGCCGCCAGCGACAGCGGCGTTGGCGTTGGCCCCGCCGTGAGCGTGGGCATGGCGGTATAGGTGGGTGACGGCGGCAGTTGATTAAGAATATCGCGGTCGGCCACACCCGGCAGATCGGCATCCGGCGGCTGCCCGATCAACTGTACCGTTACAAAGACAATCAGCGCCACCGCCGCCGCCGCGACCAGCAGCATCACCAGCGTATTCAGCAGCCCGCCGCCGCGCCGCCCTCCCGCCGCGCCGATGGTTACAGGCGGCAGTGTCGGATTCGTATCGGTGATTTTACGCGGGGCGACCGGCGCGAACGGCTGCGTATCCCGTTTGCCGCGCCGTCCGTTGCGACGGGGGCGCTGGCTGTCCAGCAGCGCCGCGTCGTAATAACCCACCACCCGGTCTTCATCCAGCCCCAGAAAACGGGCGTAGTTACGAATAAAGCCGCGTATCTGAACGGGCGAAGCGTCCTTAACGGTGAAATCGCCCAGTTCAAACGATTCCAGGATGCGGCGGCGAATCTTAAGCGACTGTTCCGCGTCATCCAGCGTCAGTTCTTTAGTTTCGCGGGTTTCGCGCAGAAAACGTCCGAGTGCCTGTGCATCCATGTGGTGTTACTCATTACCCCCACCCGCCAAAATACAGCAGCCCCGACGACAGTTATACCGGCGGGGCTGCGTTTTTTCAACCGGAGTAGGGGAAACGGCTGCCGCGCCGGTTATTCGCTCTCAGGCGCGACGGCGTTCTTGACGGCTTCCACCACGTTTTCCACCGCCTCTGTCACAGCTTCAACGGCAGTCTCCACCGCTTCTTTGGCGGCTTCCACCACGTTCTGCGGTTCCTCGGTTTCCGGCGTGCCGGCCTGGGCCGCCAGATAATTTTGCAGTTCTTCTTCCCGCATGATAATCACGCGCAGATTAGGCGAAGTTTCTGACCCCAGACGCACCGGAATCTCATATGTGCCAACTTCACGCAGCGCCTGCTGGCTGATGCGGCGGCGGTTGATGTCAATCCCGGTCTTTTCGCGCAGCGCGTCCGCGATCTCGCTGGTTGTCACCGAGCCGAACAGCTTGCCGGTATTCGCTGCGCGGCGGCCAAAGACCAGTTCCACGCCGTCAATCTGGCGCGCCAGATCGTTCAGGCGGCCTTCAAGTTCGGCTTTGCGGGCGGCGGCGGTTTCGCGCAGCTTGTCAGCCTTTGCCAGTTCCGCCGGGGTCGCCTTAGCCGCCAACTGCTTCGGAATCAGATAATTCCGCGCGTAACCATCGGCGACTTCGACGACTTCGCCGGCCACACCTTGTTTGTACACATCTGCAAGCAGGATAACTTTCATGGAGTTTTAACCCTCAAAATCGGCAACCGCCTCGCCGGGCGCTGCGCCTTGTGTCTTTCGGAAAGCAAAGTTGTATTATAAACGCCGGATAGGG
>JARKOK010000429.1 GCA_029975765.1 Aggregatilineales bacterium | reverse complement strand
ATTGGCGCTGCGGTTGCGCGCCGCTTTAATCGCGCCAACGATATACTGCCGCCCTACGATAAACTGCACTGGCGTTGCCAGAACCCCAAATACAAACGGCCAGCCCGCCCACAGCAGCCACGCCAGCAGCGGATTGACCGCCGGCGCGGCGCTCATACCCATGCTGTGCCCGCCGCTGGCCGATTCTGCCGTCGCTGCGAGACTTGCCATCAGCACATCGCGCCCCATGCTGATGAGGAACAGCGGCAGGCTGAACACAATCCCGATCAGCAGCAGCCGCTTCTGGCGGTCAATTTCTGCCTGCCGCGCTTTCCGTTCGGCATCTTCCGGCGCTTCGGCGTTCGACAGGTCAAGCACGCCATACCCGGCCTTTTCAACCGCCTGAATCAGATCAGACCGCCGCACCGTACCCGGCAGGTACGTCACGCTGGCTTTCTCCGTCGCCAGATTGACATTAACCGAGAGAATACCCGGCACCTTGCTCACCGCGCGTTCGACATTGCGAACACAGCTCGCGCACGTCATACCCGTGATCGGCAGTTCGATGCTGGCCTGCGCCACGCCGTAACCGGCGCGAGACACGCGGTCAATGATTTCGCTCACACTGGTCTTGCTGGCGTCAAATTCCACATGGGCGCGTTCGGTAGCAAGATTCACATTCGCCCCTTCCACACCCTCGGTTTTGGTCAGCGCCCGTTCGACCGTCCGCACGCAGCTCGCGCATGTCATGCCGATCACGGGCAGATCAATCTGTTGTATTGCCATTATGAATTACACCTCGCATTCCTACGGCCTGAACCCCTGTCCACAGAGAAATGGGGATTAGCGTGATTTTTAGCCACTTCTCTGAGTTCAGGGAGGGGTTAAATCGCCTTTGCCTTATAGCCCGCCTGCTCGATGGCGGCGATCAACTGTGCTTCCGTCACCTTCTGCTCGTCGTATTCCACCTCGGCAGTCTGCCGCGCATAGCTGGTGCTGGCGGACTTCACACCCGGCAGGTCTTCCAGCGCGCCATCTACCGTCATCGCGCAGCCCACACAGTGCATTCCCTGAATCTGCAATCGCTGCTGTTTCATCCGTTTATGCCTCGCTTTTTTCAATTTTGATCGTGCCGCTGTACATACCCATGCTGCACGTGAAAAAGACAAACCCTTCCGGCTGCGGCGGCAGATCAATCAGCGTTTCGCCCGTAATCGGCAGCGTGCGGTTATAACCCATGCTGGGGATCGTGAACGCCAGCGCGCAACTGTAGGTATTGTTCGTCACCATCCGCAGGCGCAGCGGCTTGCCGCTCTCCGCAATTGAATAGTTGGGTTTATAACCCCAATCGCTGACATTGATCGTCAGTTCCTGCACGCCGTCCACCATCTGTGCCTGCGGCGGCGCATCCCAGGCATTCGCCGGCTGGAACAACGACGCCAGCATCCGTTCCGGCGCGAGGGGCGACCCCAGCAGATTCAGTCCGGCGTTCAGCGATACCAGTCCAAGAATCAGGATCAGCGCCGCCGTCACCACCGCGAACCATTTCTGAAACTGGCCGCGAATTCGGGTCGCCAGGAAACCCAGCACCAGAAACGTAGGTGACGTCCCCAGCACGAACACAAACATGATCAGCGCGCCCACCAATGGGCTGCCGGTGCTGATCGCCAGCACTTCCATCGCCTGCGTTGTGCCGCAGGGAATGAGCACCGTCATCAGCCCCAGAAACACCGGCGTAAACACACTCTGGCTTTTCGCCTGGTTGCGTACCAGCCGGGTGAGTGCTTTCGGCGGCTGGATGACAAAATAGCGGAAAATCGGATGCACGTTGAACATATTCAGCGCCGTCGCCAGCATGAAAAGGCCGACTAACAACTGCATGATGCCCTGCACGGTGGGCGTGATCTGGAACACCGACCCCAGCGCGCCCAGCAGGAAACCAAGCAGCGTATAGGCTGCCAGCTTGGCCGCCAGAAAATACACCACCGGCCACAGATTTTGCGCCACCTGCACGCCTGTCACCGGCTGCGCTGCCGTTTTCCGGCTTCTCCGCTTAGGCGTGGGGGCCGCCGCCACCGCCACAGGCGCGGTGATCGCCGTCGCCAGCAGGCCGCCCTGAATCGCCAGACACGTCAGGCCGCCCGTCGTTAAACCTGTGATAAAAATGACCCATAAATCCATGCCAGCCTGCTCCCTGTAAAAGTCATCTCGATCCGCCTGTAGGGTACGCGATCACACTTCCCGGCAGTCAATGGTTCAACAGATCAAAAATCCGGGCGATGTCCTGGGTCGTCTGTTCCGGGTCGTGTTCCATCTGGTACCGCGCCGTGTTGACCAGATAACATTCCACCAGATGCGTGATCAGACTGGTGACGCCTTTTTCCACCGCCCGCGCCTGGATCACACGGGACTCACAGGTGCCTTCGTCCGCTTCGATCAACCGTTCCAGCGCGGCTAACTGTCCCTGAATCCGGTGGATGCGGTGCAGCGTTTTTGTGTTATATTCACATTTCAGTCCCGGTTGAACCGGTTCGCAGCAGGCGTGTTTGTCCATTGTCCTACCCTTTCGTGATACCCATGCGGGTATGGTAACATACCCCCCAGGGTATCTACCAGTGACACCTGTCATCTAGATGCTCACACCATCGGAATACTTACCGTGCCGTTTGTAACGCGTTTGTCCTGCCGTCCGTTCATCCACGCCGGCATCCTGCTGACCTTCGCGCTCGTGCCGGTTTGGTATCGCTTCAGAGGGCTGTTCGGCCCGTTTGATGCCCTGTTCAGCGCCGGCTTCCTCATTTTCTGGGCAATGTTCTGGACGATTGGCCTGTGGCTGGCAGCAAGACTGCCGGGTTTCGCCGTCCTGCGCCGCGACCGGGTGCGGCGATTATGGGCGCTGGCGCTGCTGGCGCTGGCATTGTGGGCGTTTTTGTCCGGCGCCTGGGCTTATACCCGTTCTTTCCAGCCGGGAGTCACAGCCGGCGCGGCGCTGCCGCTGGCGGTAGCGGCTCTGTTCGCGCTGGTCGTCGCCTGTTATGGGCCGCCCGCGCGGCTCATCGTCACGGCGCTGGCTGCCGGTCTGGTCTGGAACAGCCTGCTCGCCGGAATGCAGGTGGCGCGGCAGGGTTCAGTCGGGCTGGCAGGTCTGGGTGAGTTCACATTGAATCCGCTCAACTCCGGTACGGCCATCGTCCAGGCGGACGGGCTGCGCTGGCTGCGTCCATATGGCCTGCTGCCCCACCCCAATATCCTCGCCGGCTTCTTCGTCATCGCCCTGCTGGCGCTGCTGGCCTGGCTGCTGGCGCGGGATACACGCCGCTGGCTGCTGGGTATGCTGCTGTTTCTGCCGGGGCTGTGGGGACTGCTGCTCACCTTCTCACGCGGCGCGTGGCTGGGGTTCGCCGCCGGTGGCCTGGCGGTCGTCCCGCTGCTGTGGCGGCTGCGCGGGCGAGAACGCGCCGTCCGGCTGCGCTTTGCCACCACCTGCGGCCTGTGCCTGATCACCGCCGGGCTGTTCGCGGGGTTGTACTGGCCGTTTCTGCTGGCGCGTACCGGCGCGGGGGCGGAGTCGGTCGAACTGCGCTCAGTCAGTGATCGCGCCGTCTACACCGAATTTGCCTTCCGCGCGATCGGCGAAGCGCCGCTTGTCGGGCTGGGCATCGGCAATTTCCCCTGGCGCGCGACGTGGTATCTGCAATTCACCACCTACGATCTGCGCGGCCAGCCCGCGCACCATGTCTTTCTGTCGGCCTGGGCAGAACTGGGACTCGTCGGCCTGGGACTGCTGGTGCTGACGCTGGTATTCGGCGTGGAAGCGGCATTAAAAGCCCCCCGCCCTTCAGGGAAGGGGGAGACAAATGCGGAATCAGACGAAGCCCTTGCTCGTGTCGCGCTGCTGGGCGGCGTGATCGCGCTGGCCGTGATCGGCCTGCTCGACCACTACCCCTGGACGCTGATCCAGTTTCAGGCGGTCTGGTGGGGGCTGCTCGCCGCCGCCGGACGTGTCACGGCTGAACCGGCACGGGCGGCGCCGTGACAATCGGCAGCGTGTGACACGCCCCGGCCATATACACCGCGTCCGCCCGCACCCAGAAATCCGGCGACAGCCGCCACCACAGCACCCCATCGGTGCCGCCAATGCGCCCATCCGGGCGCGCGCTGTCCCCGGCCTGAATGCGCGCCACAATCGGATAATTCGTGCCTGGCCCGCTCCGCAGCCGGGCCTCGGTGAAGGCCGCAACGGTACAGGCGTCTTCCGGGTCAACCGCCGTCAGCGGGTCAACGCTGGGCTGGCCAGGGATAATCACCCCGCCGAGCGACACCGGCACGACCACCTCACGCGGCAGCACGCTCAACGGCAGCACGCGCATGTCGGCGTATACGTAAGGTTCGGGCAGGCGCGGCACGGTCGTCCCTACCGTAAAATTGTCCAGCGGCACGCGCACTTTATACCCCGCCGCCACCGTCCGCAGTTGGTTCGCGGCATATACTTCTACGGTACCTTCCAGCGCCTGCACCGCCAGTTCATCCGGCTGCGCCTGTAAAAAGACAGTGGCCGCCTGCTGGAACATCAGCAGCACGCCGTTCGTCCATAACAGAATCAGACGGTCAACCGCCGGTGTCTGGATCAGAATCCCGCTGGGCGGCGCGGTCGGACACGGCGTATCATTAATACCTGACCGGAAAGTAAAGGCTTGCAGCGGGCCGTAGATCGCGTTCGGCGCGGCCTGCTGCTCCGGGTCAACCACCACCAGCGCGTCGGTATTCCCTTCGATTTGCAGCAGTTCCGCCGCCACCCACCCCAGCCGCTCGTCGCTCATCTGCACCCACAGCCAGGCGCCATCCGCCGTGCGGCCAATAACCAGCAGCGGCACCCCCAGATTCCCTACCGCCACCACTTCCGCTTCCGCCGCCGGGAGCGTCCGAATATTGGCGCCGGTGCGCCACTTCACGCGGGCGGGCAGCGTTACCAGCGGCACTTCCAGCCCGGCGTTGTCCAGTTCTACCTCGCCAAAGGCCAGCAGCGTTACCCCATCTTCCGGCAAATTGGCGGAAATCCGCGCCAGCACCATCCCCCACGCCTGCGCATCCAGGTTCATCGCGCCCAGACGCAGGGTTTGCACATCTGCCGCGTTTACCGTATCCCCCGGCGCGGCCAGCGTCAGACGCGCCTCGGCGCGCGGCACGGCTTCCACCGGCGCATAACCGAAACATACCTGATCCCGCCCGGTGTTATGGCACGCGGGCAGGGTCGCGTTCATCGCCGCCTGCACTACCGCCGGACAACTATCCGCCTGCGCGACGGCAGGTAATGCCCCGGCCAACAGGCACAAAAAGATCACCACCAGCTTACGCATACCCTATCCTCAACTGCTAAACGCCAAGACGCCCTGAAGCCAGAGCCTATCGCAGCCAGGATTATAATTCACTCCGGGCGACTTTACCCTGCAAATCCATAGCTTTCGCTGCATCATCTGAAGAATTCTGCCGGTATTATTTGCCGCCAACCCACGACTGGATAAAGCTGCTCGCTCATTAAAATCTGATGTATTTCATACTAACGAGCTGAAAAATCGGGCGAGTTTCCTTGATTTACCCGGCAGGGAATGTTAATCTACCCGACAGTCAAGGTCTGGAAGCTGGTCTGCGGACATAGAATAAGCGGCGGTTGCCCGTTCCTGCGACAGCGTTAGCAGCATTCATCAATCACGGTACGTATCCAGATAGCGGAATACAGGATGGCCCGCGCGGGCAGCCTTTATTACCAGGTTAGGGAACGGTTAGCTGGCCTGGGTCTGTCCATCATTTGTATACCGCGCTGTCCTGCCATCAGGTCTTGCGCCTCAAACGCAGTTCAGCCTTTCCGATATATGAGCCTTACCGGTTAGCCCGAATATCCATTGGGAGGGTCAATGGAGTTTGCAATCATCATCGCTATACCATTCATTCTGGCGCTGTTGATGGCCGTCGCCGGACGCAGGGTGCAGGCGGCGCAGCAGGGATGGCTGCTGTTGGGCGTAATGGCCGTCCTGTTCATCCTGCTGCTGTCACGCCTGCCGCTGCCCGACGGCCAGCCCGCGCAAACCTTCAACCTCCCCTGGATACCCGAAATCGGGCTGGAATTTTCTCTGTACATAGACGGGCTGGCGCTGGTGTTCGCTATCCTGGTGACGGGTGTCGGCGCGGTGGTCGTCTTCTACGCCGGACACTACTTTGAAACCAGCTTGCAGGCCGCGCAGTTTCAAGCCCTGCTGCTGGCGATTATCAGCAGTATGCTGGCGCTGTTGCT
>JARKOK010000404.1 GCA_029975765.1 Aggregatilineales bacterium | reverse complement strand
CCTCATCGCGCTCAACTGCCGCGATTTTTTGCAGTTCCTCAATCATCATTTTGACCACTCCCGGATGCGCTCAATGACCTGTTCCGGTTCCAATTTACCGGCTACATTCCCGTCCAGTACTGCCGCCGGCGCCAGCCCGCAGGAACCCAGGCAGCGCGCCGATAACAGGGAAAACTTGTTATCCGGCGTCGTCTCTCCAGGTTTAATGCCGTACTCGCGTTCGATCCGTTCGACAATACTGCCGCTGCCTTTGATGTAACAGGCCGTCCCCATACAAACGACGCAGCTGTGTTCGCCCTGTGGTTTCAGGTTGAAGAAATGATAAAAGGTCGCCACCCCGTACACGCGGCTGAGAGGCACGCTGAGGGCCGAGGCAACAAAACGCAGCGAATCTTCATCCAGAAAACCAAACGATTCCTGCACAGTGTGCAGGACCTCAATGAGAGCATTGGGATGGTAGCCGTGCCGTCGCATGGCGGCCTCGACTATTCTCCAGCGTTTATCGTCTGAAGGGGGAGTTAATTTCTTTTGGTTTCTGAGCATAGTGGTGGATTTCCCTTGATTCCCCCAATGAACACTGTTTCGATTGTACATTCTTTCACAATACGAAACAGCCGAGGTTCGTCAGCACAATCCCTGACAAACATCATGAGCATTTAAGTATTTTTTTACGGGAATGGACTTATTCCCGCCCTGCCCGCATCGGGTACAATCATTGCTCATGAATACGGTACTCGCTCACACCCTGACTCAATTCCAACCGGAGATGGTGGCCTTCTGCCGCCGCCTGCTGCAAACGCCATCCGTAAACGGCCAGCATGATGAAATCGCTGTCGCAGAGACGATTGCCGCCGAAGCGCACCGTCTTGGCCTGCCCGTACAGATCGCGGGCGACAATCCCCGCCGCCCCAATGTGATCGTCAGCACAGCGGAACAGGGGGATACCGGCCTGCTGCTGCTCGGCCATCTGGATACCGTACCGCCAGGTGATGAAGCCCGCTGGACCTATCCCCCCTACTCTGGCATGGCAGCCGGTGAACGTATCTACGGGCGCGGGGCGGTTGATACCAAGGGCGGCATGACGGCGGCGCTGTACGCGCTGGCGGCGCTGGCACACACCGGCACGCTGACAAACGGGCGCGCGCAGTTCATCGGTGTACCCGACGAAGAAAGCGGCGCGACCGGCACACTCGGCATCAAATGGCTGGCGGCGAATGGCCGGCTCTCCGGCCTGGGGGCGATTTACGCCTATTCCGGCGATGACATCATACTGGGACACCGGGGGTTGATTCGTTACCGGCTGGTGTGCGACGGGGAGATGGTGCATACCGGCTCGGCGGAATGGCAGGAAGGCACGGCGGGCGCGAACGCCGTAACCGCGATGGCGGCGCTGCTGCTGGAACTGGAACGACTGGACACCCCGCGCTCCCCTCACAAATACTTTGACCGCTACCGCACGGTCTTCACCCCCGGTACGGTCATCAGCGGCGGCACAAGCATCAACGTCGTGCCGGATCACTGTGAGGCGCTGATGGACATTCGTATCACGCCAGAATTTGGGCTGGAACGGGTGGAGTCTCTGCTGCAAAACTGCATGGATAAAATCCAGCGGCGCGGCATCACCTTCCACTATGAGCTGTTAAATTATGCGCCGGCGGCGATTTCTGACGAAAACGCGCCGGTGTTCGCCAGTGTGGAGGCGGCTGTCCGAGAGGTAAAAGGTTTTACGCCGGAACGACTGGTGGCCGGCCCGGCCAATGAGGGTTATCTGCTCATCGAACGCGGCATCCCGACCGTGTGTGGTCTGGGGCCAGCCGGCGCCAACGCACATTCGATTGACGAATACGTTGAGATTCAAGGGCTTTATGATGCGGCGCTGATTTTTGCTCTGACAGCCCGCCATCTGGATACATTTCTGAAAGGTTAAACAATGCGGCTGATTATTGATACCGACGCAGGTATTGACGACGCGCAGGCGATTATGATGGCGCTGGCCTACCCCGGCGTCACCATCGAGGCGATCACCTGTGTCACCGGCAACGTGCATGTGAACAACGTCGTGCCAAATGTCTGCACCGTGCTGGATGTGATGCGCCGGGACGTGCCCGTGTACCGGGGCGCGGAACGACCGCTTGTGGCAGACTGGAAGCCAGAGGAACACGTACACGGCAAGGACGGCCTGGGTGACTGGCGTGACCGACCGGCCACGACCCGCCGCATTGAAACCGAACACGCCGCGAACGCGCTGGTCCGGCTGGCAAACGCCGCGCCGGGAGAATACACGCTGGTGGCCCTGGGGCCGCTGACCAATATCGCGCTGGCCTGCCAGCTTGACCCGGCTTTCCCATCCAAAATCAGCCAGTTCGTATTCATGGGTGGCACCATCTACGCGATGGGCAACACGCCCAACCTCACCGCCGAATTCAACATCTACGCCGACCCGGAAGCCGCCTATATGACGCTGCGAGCCTTCCCCATGTCCGCCATGCTGTCGTGGGAGACGACGCTCGAACACCCCTTCCCCTGGCCGCAGTGGGACGCGCTGTGCGCGATAAACTCCGAGGCTGCTCATTTCCTCAGGCATACCAGCCGTGTGACGGTGGATCTCATCAAACACTCTGGTTATGCGGGCTACCTGCTGCCCGACCCCCTGGCGATGGCCGCCGCCTTGCAGCCCGATCTGGTGCGCCAGAGCGCGGAATATTATGTGACGGTCGAACTGCAAGGCACGCACACACGCGGCCAGACGATCCTTGACCATCACGCCCGCAGCGGCCACGCGCCCAACGTTCGGGTTGTGCAGGCGCTGGACACGGACGGCGTATACGCGCTGTACCAGAGGATGCTGGCCTGACACAATTTGGGTTCGCCGGTAAGGGCACGGCGCGCCGTGCCCCTGCCCGCCACAACCTTATTTCTTCCCGGCGCGAAAGGCTTCCAGCAGGACATCCCGGTATGCGAAATCGCTGCCGGGCATTTCCGGCTGTACCTGCGCCGCGACGGTAAGGAAATATTCGTAGTCGCGCCCCATCTCCTGACCGCGCCGCGTGTGCATGTCAACCGCGTAATCGGGAATTTCCGGCAGACGGCCCTGCTGCTCAACCACCAGTTCCGCCCAGTTATACAGGTAATCGCTGCCGCGCTCCTTCTCACACTGGCACAGGAAGCGCACGGCATGTATCGCCATCATGTAACGGTCACCGCGCGGGCGCGGGATGCGCTGGTGCATCTGGAACAGCGCCTCAACCAGCACCGGCGCGTTCATATTCCCAAACCCGATGTCTTCCACCGAAATCACCTGCAAGCGCCCCCACAGATAGGCTTCCAGTTCCGGGCTGGTGACACACATTTCATAAGCCAACAGCACGGCATTTTCGGTGTGGCCGCGCCGGATTTCCTTTTGAATCGCGGAAATCACTTCGTCAGCCGGTAAATCGTGCGCCGTGCGAACGCGCGTCCAGGGGTCCTGGTGGTGCGAAGGAACTGCCATATCTGTTCTTCCTCTCTGTTAGGTGCTGGTAGGTAATTCGTCCTATCACAGCAGGATTAAGGCTCATGTTAGGGTATGAAACCTACAATGAATTTATATCAAAAATAAGATGCCAGCATGAATCCCGTTATCCGGTGCGCCTCACTCATAATCCTCATTGCCCTCTTTGGCCTGGGTACGAAGGCTGCTGCCCAGACCACACCGGACAGCATTTCGCTCACGGGGTATATTGTCACCTTACACAGCGATCCGCCACCCGACTCCGCTGCCCAGCCGCAGCAGGTTACGCTGCTGCAAACCGCGACCGGCAGCAATCTGGCACAGTTATCGCTCGATCCGGCGGCAGCCGTTGCCAGACGCGGCCAGCAAGTACAGGTAACCGGCCATCTGGCGGCCAGCACGGCGGCATCCCAGGCTTTTAATGCACCGCTTCTGCAAGTTACCGGGATCGAGTTAGCCGGCAGCGCCGCCGTCCAGACTGCCGGAATGCCGGCCACAGGCGCGCAGCCCTGGATCAACCTGCTGTGCCAGTTCAGTGATAATAATACCGCGCCCTACACGCCGGCACAGTACCAGAGTTTGTTCAGCAGCACCTATCCCGGTCTTGACCATTACTGGCGGCAAATCTCTTATGATCAGATCAACCTCACCGGCACGGCGGTCGTTTCGCGGTGGTATGTGCTGCCGCTGCCGCGCGCCGGTTACATCCCGTCCAGCGGCCCCGCCAACCTCGAATTATTGTTTAATGACTGCACCGCCGCCGCCGACGCGGACGTGAATTTCACCCAGTACACCGGCATCAATCTGATGTTTAATGACTGGCTCGACTGCTGCGCCTGGGGCGGTGAACAGACCGCTACGCTGGACGGTCTGACGAAAACCTGGAGCGTGACCTGGCTGCCGCCCTGGTCGCAGACCTTTACTTACCTCGCCCATGAGATGGGACACGGCTTCGGCCTGCTGCACTCATCAGGGCCGTCGGCTAATCCGCCCAGCGGTACAGCCATTTACATCTCTCAGTGGGATGTCATGAGCAAAAGTCAGGGAAGCTGTCAGGTTAAGGATAAAAATTTCGGCTGTCTGCCCCCCGGCACGATAGCCCATCAGCTTGAACTGGCAGGCTGGATGCCCGAAAACCGTATTGCAACCGTCCAGCCGGGGCAGATTGTCACCCTCACGCTCGACCGCCTGCGCCAGCCGCCTTCCAGTACGGGTTATTTGATGGCGAAAATTCCAATCGGCGATATAAGCGGCCACCATTATACGGTCGAAGCCCGTTTCCGCCTGCTCGGTCACTCGAATTATGACCAGAACATTCCCGCCTCGACCATTGTCATTCATGATGTCCTGCCAGGGCGCGGCGGCTGGCCGGGTACCAATACCGGCCCGGCGCTGGTCGTCGTCGCTAACCCCTTTGCCGGCACACCCGCAGAAGTGGTTAATGGTGAAGAAGCCCGCTGGAAACAGGGTGAAGTGTTCTACGACGAAGCCAACGACATTCGTATCCAGGTCACGGGTCAGAACGCTGACACGTTTACCCTATCCATTGCCAATCATGCGCTGGCCGCGCCGTCGCCGCTCGCACCCGCCGGCCTGGCGACCGCTGCCGTGCCGGTCTTCACCTGGACGGCGGTTGAACGCGCCGTGCGGTATGACATTCAGCTTGATACGCGGAGCGATTTTTCATCCGGTGCGGTTATCAGCGCCCAGACAGCGGCAGCCACCTACACCGCGCCGGGAGCACTGGCGGCCAACCGTACCTACTACTGGCGCGTGCGGGCGCAGACGGCTGTCGGTACGCTGTCCGGGTGGAGCGTGGCTGGCAGCTTCATGCTGGAGTCAGATGCGGCGGCCATCCCCCTGCCGCAGTATACCACCAGTACCCCGACTCTGAGTTGGGGGCCGGTCACCTGGGCAACCGGCTACGACGTGATGGTCAGCCGGACGGCTGCCTTTAACACCGTCAGCTTTCAGGCTGCTCTCAACGCGAACACGCTGGCTGTCACTACTGCGCCGCTGGAACACGGCCAGCATTTCTGGCGCGTGTGCGTCCGGTGCACCGCTGGCGCTTCAGTTTCATGCAGCGCGGCAGAAACGTTTGTGATTAACGCCCCGTAACGGCGCGTGCCGGTTATCAGGGACTCGCTTTGTCCGGTGTGCCGGTGGCTGCCTCAGGATGGAATTTTTTCACATCTTCTTTGTTATCTGCCCCCTGCTTTCGCTGTATACTATAGTTCCACATATAGGGGGAAAATAATGCGGCATACCATCTTACGTCTATCCATTTGGTTGATCATCGGAATATTGCTGCTGGGAATAAGTGCCGGCGACAGCGCGGCACAAAGCAGCATGACGCTGGTTGGTTATATCTCCATATTACATGGCGACCCACCGGCAAACTCGAATCAGCCACCGCAGCAGTTCATCCTTTTGAGTGACCATAATGGCATGACACTGGCGCAGTTAGATATGGATTACGCTCAGGCGCTGGCGCTGCTGGGGCGTGAAATTCGCCTTACCGCGACCGTGACTGGCAGCGGGCTGCCGGGTACGCTGACCGCCAATCTGCCAGCACTTGCCGTGCAAACCATCACACCGACCGGCACAAATGTGGCGCTGCCCGCCGCTTCGGGCGCGTATCCCTGGGTCAACCTCCTGTGCAAATTCAAGGATGTAGCGACCGTACCAACGACAGACTACAACGCCCTGTTCAGCGCCACCTACCCCGGAGTTGACCATTTCTGGCGGCAGAATTCCTATAATGCCGTCACACTGACCGGCACAACCACCGACACTATGTGGCGAGAGCTGCCGCAACCCCGCTCATATTACGTCCCGGCTACAGGCTACGCTAACCTCGACCGGCTGGTAACTGACTGCATCGCTGTCTCCAACGCCAGCGTGAACTTCGCGCTGTACAAAGGCATCAATATGATGTTCAACGCCTCGCTGGACTGCTGTGCGTGGGGTGGCAGCCGCTGGATGACACTTGATGGCCTGTCAAAAGTCTGGAGCGTGACCTGGCTGCCCCCCTGGGCGCAGGTCTATGATTACATCACCCACGAGATGGGACATGGCTTTGGCCTGCCCCACTCGTCTGGCCCGCAGGTTAACCCGCCCAGCGGTCTGGATATTTACATTTCCAGTTGGGATGTGATGAGCGACAGCGGTGGTACCTGTTCGGTCTGGGACTCGTTCGGCTGCCTGCCCCCCGGAATTATCGCCGATCACATGACGATTGCCGGCTGGATGCCCACGAACCGCCGGGTAACAGTACCGCCCGGCACGGGAACGACGGTCACGCTGGAGCGGCTGCGAAACCCGCTGTCCAGCGTCAATCCGCTCATGATAAAAATACCGATCAACGGCTCGTCCAGCCATTATTACACGGTGGAGGCCCGCTTCAGAACCTCCGGCCAGCAGGATTACGACCAGAACATCCCGGATACGGCGGTGATCATCCACGATGTGCTGCTGGGGCGCGGCGGCTGGCCGGGCACCAACACTGGCCCGGCGCTGGTCGTGGTGGATGATCCCACCGCTGGTTCGCCAGGCCTGGTTGTGAACGGCGAGGGCGCGCGCTGGAAGCCAGGTGAAACCTTCCAGGATGCCGCCGCCGGCATCAAGATCAGTGTCATCAGCCAGAACGCCAGTTCGTTTGTTGTCACCGTCAGCAATCAGGTTCCCGGCGCGCCCGCCCTGACCGCCCCCGGCAGCGGGGCGACCGTCACCAGCGCCGCGCCCACGTTTACCTGGCGGGCCGAACGATACGCGGCGGGTTACGAAATCGCGGTGGACACAACCAGCACCTTCACCTCCGGCGCGGTGATTACTGCTCAAACGACCGGCACCAGCTATACCGCGCCGGTGCTGGCTGCCAATCGCAGCTACTACTGGCGCGTTCGCACCAAAATAGCCGGTGGTTCATGGTCGGACTGGAGTACGGTCAGCAGTTTTATCCTGAATTCGCCCGCCGCCGCCGCGCCGCTGCGCACGCAGTTGACCACCATCACACCAACGCTGCGCTGGAATCTGGTTAACTGGGCGATTGGTTACAAGGTCGAAATCAGCCGCAGCGCCAGTTTCTCCACAGTGAGCGACAGCCAGACCGTAAACGGCACCAACACGCTGTCACTTCCGACTGCGCCGTTAGCCAATGGCCTGTATTACTGGCGCGTCTGCCCGCAGCGCGCCAACGGCACGTTTGGCACGTGCAGTTCACCGGATACGTTTGTGATTAATGTGCCTTAAAAACAGACAGGCCGGGGCGAACCAACCATTCGCCCCGGCCCACACACTCGTATACCGGAAGGTGTTTAATCCTGCCCGCCAACCAGCACCCCGCGCCGCAGCTTGTCCAGTTCGTGCCCGAACTGGGCGGCAAAGTTCCGGCGTTTCATCAGCTCCGCCGCGCGAATCCGCAGCGCGACGACGACCAGCGCCGACAGCGTCGCAATCTGCGGCAGCGCCAGCAGCAAATCCGGCGGCAGATTGATTTCGGGGCGGCTTTGCAGGTAGAACGACAGCGCCTCGGCCAGCCCGAAGAATAAGGCCGTGATAAACGCGCCGATGGGCTGCTCAAAGGCAAACAGCGAGATCGTGATTGAAGTCCAGCCGCGCCCGTTGGTCATACTCTCGACAAACTGGCTGAGTACACCCAGCGACAGGAACGACCCCGCCATGCCCGCCAGCATCCCGCTGAGTGTCAGCGCGAAAATCTGCACGCTGGTGACATTAATGCCCAGGCTTTCCGCCGCTTCACGGTTCTGGCCGACGGCGCGAATGTGCCGCCCAAACTGCGTGCGGAACAGCAGCACCCAGACCACCCCCGCCATAATCCAGCTCAGATAGACGACAAACTGATAACCACTGAGCAGCGGCCCGACAAACGGCAGGTTATGGATAATGGGAAGCTGTATGGTCGGCAGGCTGCGAATACTGGGGTCAGCCAGCGTGCCAAACGAGCCAAACGACACCCGCATAAAAAACACCGTCGCGTTGGCAACGAACAGATTGACCGCCAGCGCCAGAATGACGAGGTTGATCTTAATCCGCAGATACAGAATAGCGAAGATAAACCCCAGCACCCCGCCGGACAGCGCCGCCGCCAGTACCCCCAGGATGGGGTCGCGCCCCTGATCCGGCGGAACGCCCGGCTGAAAGACGACGACGACCGCCACAAACGCGCCCAGCAGCATCTTGCCTTCAATCGCCAGATTCAGCACCCCGGCCCGGCTGGCAAGCAGCGCCGCCAGCGACCCCAGAACGTAAGGCGTCGCCAGCCGGATGCTGCTTTGCAGCAGAGCCATGGGCAAGCCGAACAGAATCAGCAGTACCACCGCGATACCGACCAGGATCAGGCCGATCCGCAGCTGGCGGCCATAGCTGTTAAAAAAGTCAATCATGTTGTGCGAACCTCCGCAACCTCAGGTTTGTGCGGGCGCAGGCGCGCCTGGATACGGGCGATCAGATTGCGGAAGTACGTTTCCATCGAGCTAAACAGGATGATAAACGCAATGATGATGCCACCAAGCTGGCGGGGCAGATCGCCAAACTGGAGATTGATCGCCCCCTGCTGCAACCCGGCATAAAACATCGCCACCAGCAGAATGCCGGGAATGGCCTCTCGCGCCAGAATAGCAACCATCACGCCGTCAAAACCAAAGCCAGCGGTCGCATACCCGTCTACCACGCGGCGCTCCACCCCCAGAATCGCAATCGCGCCCGCCAGCCCGCTCAATGCCCCGCTCAGGAGCATCGCCCGCAGCGCGGCGCGTTCGCTGGGAATACCGCCAAAACGGGCAAACAGCCGCGACCCGCCGGCCATCCGCTGCTCGTAGCCGGCAGTCGAACGCCACAGAAAGAACCAGATAAAAACAGCGACCAGTACGGCGATGACAATCCCGATTCCCATGCGCGAACCGGAGAACCATTCCACATCCTGAAAGATGCCGCGATTAAACGGAATCAGCCAGGCGGTGTCATCAATCCGCGCCGTGCGTGCCGTCGAGTTAAAATCGGAACGCAGCGGATACCGCACCAGATAATTCACGATCTGCACGGCAATCGCGTTCAGGATGATGGTGCTGATGAGTTCGTTCACATTCAGCCGGACTTTCAGAAAACCGGCTATCCACGAATAAACCGCGCCAACAGCCATCGCCGCAGCAATGCAGGCCGCCGGGATGACCACATGCATCACGGTTCGCAGCGTTTGTGACGCTTCATCCGGGCCGGCTAAACCGGCCAGTGTATACACCTGCCCCGGCAGCCAGTATCCCAGAAATGCGACAGTAATCGCCCCCAGCACAAACTGGCCGTCCATGCCAATGCTGAACAGACCGGCCTTAAAAGCAACGGTCGCCGACAGAGCCGTAAGAATCAGCAGCGTCGCCCGCTCCAGCACAACCGCCAGCCGGTGACCGCCTGCGCCGTAAAACGGCGCGAACACCGTACCGGTCGTGCCGTCGGCATACTGCGCCTGCGTCACCAGCAGATCACCAAAAGTCTGACAGCCCTTCGCGCCAAAGCCTTCACAGAACATTCGCTGGTAGGTTTGAACAGGGTCAGTTCCCGCCATCAGTACAAAGATGCTGCTGACCAGCAGGCCGAGCAGAACCGCCGCAACTGGAATTGCCAGCGTGTCGAGCGTCTGGCGTAAACGACGTGGCATGGTTTACTGCGCTTTCTCCAGGGGTGCCGCTTCGGTTTCCAGGCTGCCCCCGGCCATCAGGATACCGATGTCCTGCTCGTTGGCTTCCGCCGCGTCCAGCACATCCATAATCCGCCCTTCAAACATCACGGCGATACGATCGCTCAGCGACAGAATTTCGTCCAGTTCCACCGATACCAACAGCACCGCCGCGCCGGCATCCCGTTCCTCAATCAGGGTCTTATGCACAAATTCGATGCTGCCAACATCGAGGCCGCGCGTCGGCTGGTTTACGACAATCAATTTTGGTTTACCGTGCAGTTCGCGCCCCAGCACAACTTTCTGCAAATTGCCGCCGGACAGTGTTTTAATCTCTTCGCCCACCCGCGCCGATTTGACCTGGAACGCATCAATGATCTGCTGCGCCAGCTTACGAATCGGTTTGCCGCGCAGAATGCCGCGCTCAGAATATGGTTCGTCGCGGTAATGGGTAACGACGACATTTTCGTCCAGGTTCGTTTTCAGGTTCAGTCCCATCACCATCCGGTCTTCCGGCACATGCGCCAGACCGGCCTTACGGCGGTCACGCACGCTGGCATGGGTAATATCCTGCCCCAGCAATCGGATCGTCCCGCCCTCAACCGAACGCAGGCCGGTCAGTGCCTCAACCAGTTCGGTCTGGCCGTTGCCGCTTACACCGGCGATCCCCAGGATTTCCCCGGCACATACATTCAGACTGACACCAAATACCGCCGGAATACCGCCGTGCCCGGCAACAAGCAGGTTTTCCGCTTGCAGCACGACCTCGCCGGGTTTAGCCGGTTGTTTGTCTACCCGCAGAATAACCTCACGCCCGACCATCATATTTGCCATCTGGCGAATGGTCACCTCAGCGACATTGTGCGTGCCTACCATCCGTCCACGCCGCATCACGCTTACCCGGTCAGCCACTTCCTTCACTTCGAGCAGCTTGTGGGTAATCAGGATAATTGTGCGGCCATCGGCTGCGAGGCGGCGGATCACGGTGTACAGTTCATGAACTTCCTGCGGCGTCAGCACCGCCGTTGGTTCGTCCAGAATCAGGATTTGCGCGTTCCGCTGAAGCGTCTTTAAAATCTCGACCCGCTGCTGCATCCCGACGGATACATCGGCCACGCGCGCATTGGGGTTCACCGGCAGGCCGAAGGATTCCGCCAGGCGGCGGACTTTCTCGGCTTCGTCGGCAGCATCAATAAAACCGGCGCGGTTTGGCTCGATACCCAGCATGATATTCTGCGCGATAGTGAACGGCGGCACCAGCTTAAAGTGCTGGTGCACCATCCCGATGCCGACCCGGATGGCATCATTGGGGTGAGCGATGTGCACCGGCTGCTCGTTTACAAAAATCTGACCCTCATCCGGCGAAATCAGCCCGTAGAGGATGTTCATCAGCGTGGTTTTGCCTGCGCCATTTTCGCCCACCAGCGCGTGAATTTCACCCTGATTCACCGAAAAGCTGACATCATCACAGGCGAGGACATTCGACGAGGGGAAATACTTGCGGATATGCCGCATGTCTACGGCAAGGGGCATGGTGTGCTCCGTAAAACGTAATAATTGATCGTAGGGGCGCATGGTCATGCGCCCCTACACCCTCACACGACTTACTGCAGCGCCTGTTCGTAAGCATTGGTTACGACGATTTCGCCGCTCAGAATCTTCTCACGCGCTTCATCAATCGCCTGCCGCACAGCGGGCAGCTTGGCAACCATATCTTCGGGGCCAGCCTGATCGAAGGTACGTGAACAGACACCCACGTCCCAGCTCAGACCTGCGAAACCTTCGCGCAGGCCAACGGTAGTTTCGCCAGCAGTGTAAGTGCCATCCACCACACTCTTAACGAAATTGAACACGGCGTTGTCCACCCGCTTCATCGCCGAGACAATAATCGTGCCGGGATAGAGATCATCCTGGTTGCTGTCCACACCAATAGCGAAGTTGCCGGTTTCCGCCGCCGCCTGGAGCACGCCTTCACCGCTGCGCCCGGCCACCTGATACAGGATGTCCGCGCCATCGGCAAACAGCGTCAGCGCCTGTTCCTTCGCCGTCACCGGGTCGGAGAAGTCGCCCACATAGCTGCGAACCAGTTCGCAGTCTTCGCAAACCGACTTTACGCCTTCTTCAAAGCCGACGATGAACAGGTTAATGCCAGGAGTGTCCATACCACCCACCGCGCCAACTTTCTTGGTGCGGGTCAGCATACCGGCGGCGATACCCGCCAGATAGCTGTTTTCATGCGTCATGATGTTGTACAGCGCCAGATTGTCGAGATCGGGCACACCGGCGAAGAAGAACGTTTCCTGCGCGCCGAATTTCTGATTGGGGAACTCGTCGGCGATTTCTTCAATGATCGGCGCATCCACCGCAATCGTAACCACAATGTCGGGGTTATCCTGCACGGCGCGGCGCACGGCGGCGTCATGTTCCTGCGCACCGGCGGTTTCAACAATCGTACCCGTCACACCCAGTTCGGCAATAGCACGTTCGGCGCCGGCGGCTGCCGAGTCAATGAACGAGCGATCACCACGCGGATTAGGGAGAATAATCGTGAAGCTGACACCGGCACTGCCGGGTTCCGGTGTAACAATGACTTCCGCTTCACCCGTATCGGCCAGACAGGGATCAACATAAGCGGGTTCCGGCGTGGCTTCCTGGGCACTGGCAATGCTCAGGGACACCAGCGCAGTCAGGACGAGAGCCACAAGGGCGAACACAGACAGGGAACGACGAGACATAAGAATCAAACTCCTTCACAAAGGAACCGTAAAAAACACTGCTTGAACTTGCGCTGTGACAAGGATAGCTCTTTCAATGTTACAGAACATAACTCATTCCACCAGCCTTGTCAACTTGGCGAATGGCGCTATTCTTGAAGCGGAAATTCGGTCACTTTCACCAAAGAGAAACGCAAGCCAACCATGACGACCACCCTGCTGCACAACGCCCTGATTCTGTGTCTCGGCCAATCTGACCGCCTCTATGACCGGGGTTATATTCTGATTGAAAACGACCGCATTGCCGCCATTGGCGATATGGCCGATTTACCATCCAATCACGCCTACGACCAGCAAATCGAGTGTACGGGCAAACTCATCATGCCGGGGCTGGTCAATGCCCACACCCACACGCCGATGACGCTGTTTCGTGGGCTGGCGGAAGGCGTGTCGCTGTTCACACTGGACGGCTGGTATAACAGTATCCGCACCCTCGAACTGGTGATGACTGCCGATATGGTGCCCGCCGCCGTCGAGATCGCCTGCGCCGAGATGATTCGCACCGGCACCACCACCTTTGCCGACCAGTACTTTTACATGGATCAGGTCGTGCCAGCCGTCGCGCAGAGCGGTCTGCGGGGGGCGTTAGCCTATGGCGTGGTGGAACTGGGCGACCCGGTGGCGCGGGCGCGTGAGTTGGCGCGGGTGGACGCCTTCCTCGAAGACATGGGGCAGCAGCCTGACCGTCTGCGCGGCTGGGTCGGGCCTCATGCGTTCTTTGTGGATAACACCCCGGAATCCATGCAGGCGGAGCGCATCCTGGCAGAGAAATACAACACTGGCCTGCACATTCACCTTTCGACCAACAGCGAGGAAGACGATTACTGCCGCGAACATTTTGGCACAACAGCCGTCGCGCAGATGCGGCAGATGGGCATGTTGCAGCGCCCGATTCTGGCGGCGCACAGCATTACTATCCCGCCGGAGGACTGGCCGGCACTGGCAGCGAGTCTGTTTTCCGCCGTGACCTGTCCCAGCGCGAGTATGCGTGCCGGGGCGCAGGCCGCACCCGTCGTCGGAATGCGCGCGGCGGGCATCAACGTTGCGCTCGGCACGGACAATGTGTGCAACAACAACGACTATGACCTGTTCATTCAGATGCGCGTGCTGGCGCTGCTGGCAAGTTTCCGCGAACAACGCCCCGGCGCGCTGCCCGCCCGTGACGTGCTGGACATCGCCACTGCCGGCGGCGCGCAGGCGCTCGGCTTGTCGGACGACATCGGCGATTTGACACCGGGTAAAAAAGCGGATTTGATCGTGCTTGACCGGAACGGCATCGGCTGGACTCCCCTGCCCTCGAACGACCCGTTCACGGCGCTGGTGTACAGCATCAACGGCTTACAGGTGACAGATACGATGGTGGACGGCCAATGGCTGCTGCGTGACCGCCAGTGGACAACGCTCGATTACGCCGATGCCGTTCAGCGGCAGAGCGAAGATGTGAAGCGGCTGCTGGCACGGCGGGAAACTGACAAGGTGTAAGAGGAAAATGCGCCCGTAGGGGCGTGCCGTGTCACTGCCTCGCCCTTATTCTCTGCGCCTTATTTTCTTCGCGTCTTTGCGTCGCGGCTTTACTGCCCTACCGCCTGCTGCACACCTAACACACCGAGCGATACCAGCAGCGTGAGGGCGATGCTCCACAGCAGGCCGCCCAGCGCCATGAAGAGAAACAACCGGCGCGGCGGGGCGTTCAGCGCCATCCCCACCGCCGCGCCAATCTGCGCGCCAACGGTCATCGGCGCGGCCAATCCCAGGCCGATCATGCCGAAGCGTTCCCAGATGTGATACAGGCGGCTGCCAGGGTTAACCGCCGCCCGATTACCAATGCGTTTCATCAGCCACGCCCGCAGCGGCCCGCCCAGCAGCGTGATGACTGCCGCACCAGAGGCATAACTCAGCGCCGTTGTCACGATCACCACCACCGGCGACAGTCCCAGCGCCAGCCCTGCCGGAATGGACGGCCAGAAGTACAGCCACGCCAGCCCAAAGACGCTGATGATTTTCGGGAGGTCAGCCGCAATATCATTCATTGCAGCTATACTGAGCGAAAGACATTTTTCACAGGCAGAGAGAAACCTGGTAGCACGTCGCCACCGGTTAGCGTATCGTCCCCGGTAAAGAACTGACGGTCGTCAGCGGTCAGCACTTCCACCAGCCGCTTATCGGGATATACTAACCAGACCATGCGCGTTCCGTTCGCCAGATAATACGCTGCCTTATCCAGCAGCTTTTTCGGCGAGTCAGATGGCGACTGCACTTCAACTGCGAGGTCGGGCATCTGCGGCACAGCGCCACGTTTTACAACTGGCAGCAGGCGTTCCTTGCTGGTGAACTCTACATCCGGCAGTCGAGCGTTATGGTCATCACGCGGCATTTTGCGGCGCACCTCAAACGCCACCCGCCCCAGATCATATTCATCCACAAACAACCGCAGCGATACGTAGATGTCACCAACAACCAGGCTGTGTTCCTCGGTTGGCACTTTTTCAACAATCTCCCCGTCAATGAGTTCAAACAACCGGTCTGCATGTTCAGGCCGGGCGATAAAGGCTTCAAACTCGTCAATTGTGTACAGGTGCGCGCGCGGAACAGCCATTCATCCCACCTTTCGCTCGGTTTGATTATACTACACGCACTCCGGCTCAAGTGCGATTTCGCGTCCGGCACGCGCCGATTCATACAATCCTTCCAGCACACGAATCGCAGCCAGCCCCTGCGCGCCATCGGTGGGCGTGGGCAGGTCATATTTGATGCAGCGCGTCAGATCGTGAATCAAGGCCTCATGACCCTGCGGCCCGCCAAAACGTGGCGAGGGAATCACGGTGACCGGCTCACCATGCAGTTCGGTATAAAAGCGCAGCGTATCCTCATTCCGATAATTACGGATGTGCAGGATGGCCGTACCTTCCGTCCCCTGCAATTCCACCCGGATGTCGTCCTGCTGCGGCTGCGTATGTTCGGCCCAGGTCGCCTGTACCAGCATATGCGCGCCGTTCGCCAGCCGGACGAACCCGACCGCGCCATCCTCGACATCGAAGCCGTCCCGCGCCCGGTCGCCGGGATGCCGCCCCCAGGTTTTGAGATTATGCTGCCCGAACAACATACGCGTATCGCCGCTGACGGTGGTCACATCCGGGAAACCCATCATCCACAGCGACAGATCAATCACATGCACGCCCAGATCAATCAGCGCGCCGCCGCCGGCCAGCCCTTTTTCACCAAACCAGCCCGAACCGGGGATGCCGGTTTCGCGCCGCCAGGAGACATTCGCCTGGAAAATCGTGCCGAGCGCGCCGCTTTGCACCAGGTTTTTCATCCACTGCGTATCCGGGCGATAGCGAAAATTGTAGGCGATCATCAGCCGTCGGTTCAGCCGCCGCGCCGCGTCAAGCATCTGCCGCGCTTCGGCAACGGTGGGCGCCATCGGCTTTTCACAGATGACATGCATTCCGGCCTCCAGCGCCAGCAGGGTCGCTTCAGCGTGCAGCGCGTTCGGCAGGCAGATGCTCACCAGCTCCAGCGGCGTTTCTTTCAGCATCCGGTGATAATCCGTGTAATGCACCGGGGTACCCCATTCCGCCGCCAGCATTTGCAGGCGTTCTTCGTTAATGTCGCATACAGCGATGAGTTCAGCATCGGGGCTGGTGCGGTAGCCCTTCGCATGGGCTTTCCCTACACCCAGGCCAATGATTCCTGCCCGCAGCGGTTGTTCGGTCATGATAGTTTGTCTCCAGATGGTTGCCGGTCTTAAGGGGGCAATGCGTCTATTCCGTTTATCATAGATGATTATACGCGGGAAAGCCGTGTCTCAACAGAGACAAGCCCGGATAGCGCCAAGGGTCTGCAAACGTGAAGTTCGCCCACATTCGCTTGCCCGCACCTTGTCGAGATTGTCACACCAGTATACAATCCGAGAGTTTGGTGAAAAAAAGTACAGTGTAAAAAGACCACCCGGGCTGCGTCGTAAGATGCGGCTGTTTATTTGTTGAACGCTTCACATCTATCAGAACCTACCATATAAGGGGTGGCAGCCAACAATGAAATCGCTGTTTAGTCTGTTCACACGCCTCTCGTTACGCTTTTATGTTATTACGCTGGCGCTGGTCGTGATCTTCCTGGTGCTGGGGGTGGTCGCCGTTACGCAGCTTCAACAGGAACTGCTGCCGTCTATTTCGCTGCCGCAGACGATCATTCTGGCGCAGGCCAGCGGCCTGACCAGCGAAGAAGTGCTGAACGTCCTTACCAAGCGAATGGAGGACGCGCTGGACAATGTGGATGATATTGTCAACCTGGAGTCCACGACGACCGGCGCGTTTGGCAGTGTCATCATCGCGCGGAATGACTTTGGGCTGAATCAGGTGCGCCTGCAGAACGAAATCCGCGCCGCGCTGGACAGCGTATGGCTGCCGCAGCGCCGCCTGCAAGCACCCGCCGGAGAAAATCCGCAGGTTTTCGCGCAGCGGTTGATGGGCGAACTGACCCCGGGTGTGCTGATTTACCTGCATGAAAAAGACCCGAACTTCCTGTTCCAACTGTCACCGGAAGTATGGAGCGCCCTGTCACCGGAAACGGCGCGGGCAGCACTCGCATATCTGGCCGGGCAGATTGCAACCACGACCGACAGCCGGAATGCGCTGGAAGCTCTGGTTGAACAGGAAATCGTACCGCAGTTAGAAGGGCTGGATGGGGTTGCCCGCGTTTCGATCAGCGGCGGCCAGGCGCTGCCCGGCGAAGATGAAGAGTCCGTCCCCGAAACGGCCCCCGCCATACCGCAGAGTCTGTTGTTGCAGCTATCACCCGAGGCGTGGGCGGCTGCCGCTGCGCGGGCGGGCGTAGCTGGCGCGCAGGACGCGCAGGCCGTCGAAACCCTTAAACAAACAACCGTTGACATTCCAACCACACCTCCATCCCTGCCGGAGGGCTGGCAGATGGATGGTTTCACCGATGCCAGCGATCTGCTGGAGATGCGGTCGCTGACGCGCACGACTGCCGCGACACTCAATAATTTTTTGCAGGAAGGGTACATCGTCGGGGCGTTAGGCAAAACCAATGACCTCACGCCCGATATTATCCGCCAGATGCTGGCGCTTCAGCCCTCGCTGGTGACTTACTTCGAAGCCAACCATCTGGCAGCCATGTCGCCGGAGGTGTTTGCCGCGCTGCCGGAGGATTTTATCGCCGGGCTGGATGGTTTCACCCGCGACGAACTGGCCGCCCGCGCGCTGGCGGAGAGCGTGACCGGGCAGCAGGCCGATCCTGCGCCGGTAGATCTGCCGAGCGCCTGGAAAATCTCGCCGCCGCAGTTAATCAGTTTCAGCTTCGATGATATTCCGCTTGCCAGCTTCAGTATTTTTGGCAACGGCGCAGTTGTCACCACCACGACCGAACCGCTGCCTGCCGCCGCTGCCGCCGTATCTACGCCCGAAGCGACTCCCGAACCGGCGGCACCTGCTGTTACCAACGTACCCGAAGGGCCGGCACTGCCGCCAGTTTTCGCGCTGATGGGCACGTTCTTCGGTGTAGAACTCAATACCGCCGACGATCTGCTCAATATCCAGCTACCGGAGGATGCGGCGGCTCAGTTTGGCGGCGCGACCCACTTGCCCGCCGCGCAGTTGTTCAACTTCCTCATGCTGCTGCGCGATCCCGGCGCTCTGCCGCCCGGCATGGAACTCCCGCCGCTGGTCAGAACCATCAATCCGAATGCGATTATCGGCGGCCTCAGCCCAGACGTGATCGCCTTCATCGCGGAATACGATCCTACCTTCCTGCCCACCCTGTCGGCTGATGTCTACGAGGCTTTCTCCGATGCGGTGCTGGCGCTGCCCCAGGCCGCGCCGCCGCTGGATGATGTCTGGGACACACTGGCCGGACAGCCTCAGTTTGCCGGACGCCCGCTGCAAACGGCTGCCGATCTGCTGGCAATCGGTAACGGCGAGGCATCGGCTGTCCTGAACACGATCAACGCGAGTGTCCCGGCTCAGTTCGCCGGTTACGAGGTGCGGCTGCTGGACAGCCTGACGCCGGCGACGGTGCGGTATTTGGTCCAGCAGGAACCGGATTTCTTCGCCAGTCTGGATGCCGCCGCGCTGGTGAAACTCTCGCCACAGGTGCTGGCACTGCTGCCGGAAGACGTACTGGACACATTGGATGAAACAACCGCCGCCGCTGTCCGCGCGATTGCCAGCGGCGAACAGGACTCCGCAGCAGAGGCGCTGGCGTCCCAGTATACGACCAATCTGCCACCTGCCGACCCCGCCGCGCCGCCGATTAACGCACAGTGGGCGCTGGTAGCCGATTTCTATGGCATCGAACTCGACACGGCTGACGATTTCTTCCGCTTCCCGGAAGGTTTTACTTTCCCGACGGCCAGCGCCTTCATGAACAGCATTTTTTCCAGTCCGCAGGGGATAGCCTTCGCACCGAATCTGTTTGGCAATCTCAGCCTGGAAGCGGTGCAGTACATGCTCCAGCGCGATCCAGCGGTGTTCAACGACCTGACCACAGACGCGCTGCGGCTGCTGCCCCAGTCTGTGCTGGCAGTTTTGCCGCAGGCGGTACAGGACCGCGCCGCCGCCGGTGGCGAAGTCTTCACGCCGACACACAATGTAACCCGTACCAACGGCAGCAACAGCCTGCTCATCACATTGTATAAAAGAGCCGGAGCCAACACCGTTACCGCCTTCCATCAGGCTGCCGAAACGGTGCATGATATTGACGTCCAGAACGACCGCATCAGCACCGCTGTCGTATTCGAACAATCCAGCTTCATCGAAGAGTCCATCAACGGTGTGGCGCGGGAAGGCGGGCTGGGCGGAATCTTCGCCGTGATCGTTATTCTGGTGTTCCTTAGCGCCGGGGTATGGTCAGTCAGCGCGCGGCGGCTGGCTGGCATTGTGCTGGTCATCCTCTTTCTGGGAGTGCTGGTGCTGGTCGTGCTGGCCGGGATGGATGCTGCCGGCGGTGATTTTGGCCGCGCATTCGAGCAGGCCGACCCGGTGGTGCGTGTCCTCCTGCTGATGGGCGCGGTTGTTGGTGCCCTGATTTTCCTGTGGCCGGGGCGACTGCCCTATCCGGCCTGGCGCAGCACGCTCGTCGTTGCCATCAGCATTCCGCTGTCGCTGGCGATGGCACTGGCTGTTATGAACTGGATTCCGCCGTTTGTACACGGACTGCTCGCGCCATCGGCTGAATCGTCACCTATCATCGCGTTTCTGATCCGGCTGTTCCCGGCCAGTGTCACGCTGAACATCATGACCCTATCCGGTCTGACGGTGGCGATTGGCCGCGTGGTGGACGACTCGATTGTTGTGCTGGAAAACATCTTCCGCGAAATTCAGGCGGGTGGTGACAAACATCAGGCCATCGTCACCGGCACGCGGGATGTGTCGGTTGCCATCTTCTCGGCCACGCTGATCACGGTCGTCGTCTTCCTGCCGCTCGGCCTGACCGGTGGCATCATCAGCGAATTCTTCCTGCCCTTCGGCCTTACGGTGACTTACGCGCTGATGTCGTCCTTTATCGTCGCCATCACGGTGGTGCCGGTGCTGGCCTATCTGTTCATCAGCCCTCAGGAAGTGAGCGCCGAAGGCCATGAAGGCTGGCTGGAACGCGTCTATCTGCCGATACTGCGCTGGTCACTGTCCAGCGGTGGCAGCCGTCTGGCAGTACTGGGCGCAGCCGCCATCAGTTTCATTATCGGGATGCTGCTGTTTGCCTCGCGCCCGACCACCTTCCTGCCGGAACTGGGTGAACCACAGATCGGCGTGAGCGTGAATCTGCCCGCCGGCACGAAGATGCTCGAAACCAACGAGAAAGTGAAAGCACTCGAAACCTATATCGCCAGCGCCATCCCGGAACATGAACTGAAAAATGTCCAGACGAACATCGGCAGCGGCGGCATGAACCTGCAAAGTCTGCTGGGTCGCAGCGGAGTCAGCGAAAACATCGCCAGCATCACCCTGGGCATTGAATCCCGCGAGCGGCTGGACAGTATTGCCCAGCAGATTCGCACCGAAGCCGAACAGATCTTTGGCAAAGAGCATGTTACCGTGTCGGCGGCTTCGATCAGCGAGCAGGGCTTCGGCGGGTTCGCAGTGGTGCTGTCCGGCCCGCAGGAGGAACTGACGGCTATCAACCAGACGGTGATTGACACACTCAACAGCATCCCCGGCCTGACCAACGCCAGCAGCAATCTGGCGCAGGTAAGCGCCGCCGGCGGCAGTGACAACGGCCCGACGACGTTCATCCGTATTGACGGCGAATCAGCCGTGCGCTTCACCGGCGAACTGGAAACCGAGAACACGCTGGGCGTGACCGGTCAGGCGATTGAGACCATCCGAGCGCTGCCAGATTTGCCGGAAACGATCAAGGTCAGCCAGGGGTTTGAAAGCGAACTTCAGACCCAGGGTTTCCAGAGCCTGTTTGTGGCGATGGGTATCGCTATCGCTATCGTCATTCTGCTGCTCATCATCACCTTCGGTTCGGTCGTTCACTGGCTGGACATTATCCTCAGCATCGCGGTCGCGCCGGTGGGCGCGGCGGTGCTGCTGACACTGACCAACCGGGTGCTGGGCATTTCCGCCATGATCGGCCTGCTGATGCTGATCGGCATTGTTGTGACCAACGCCGTCGTGCTGATTGACCGCGTGCAGGCCAACCGCCGCGAACGGCACATGTCGGTACACGACGCGCTGATCGAAGCTGGGGGACGGCGGCTGCGGCCCATTCTGATGACCGCCCTCGCCACGATTTTCGCGCTGATGCCGCTGGCAATCGGCCTGTCCAAAGGCGCGATCATCGCCGCCGAACTTGGCACAGTCGTGATCGGCGGGTTGTTCAGCAGCACGCTGCTGACGCTGATCGTCGTGCCGGTGGCCTACAGCCTGCTCGCGCCGCTGCACAAACGGGTGATGGGGTTGTTCGGCCAGCAGGAATAAACCGGACACGGCACATAATAACAAACGGGGCGAACCATGTTGGTTCGCCCCGTGATATGCCGACTGTCGGCAGGGGATACGGCTTACCGCATCCCGTGTATTTTTACCTCACAACCTTACTTGCCGACCGGCATTTCCGGCTTGGTGGGAATCAAGTCCAGCCGTTCGCCCACCACTTTAAACGCGGCCAGCGCCCGGTCGAGATGTTCCTTCCGGTGCGTGGCGGTGTAGCTGGTGCGCAGCAGGCCGGCATTAGGCGGCGTAGCAGGGGGCACAACCGGGTTGGTATAAACACCTTCTTCGATCAACGCGTTCCAGGCCAGCGCCACGATAAAATCGCTGCCCAGAATCACCGGAATAATCGGCGTGTTGCTCTTGCCGGTGTTATACCCCAGCTCATTAAAGCCCTGCCGCATGTGATCGGCATTCTCCCACAAATGATGCACATGCTGCGGCTCGGTTTCCATAATGTCCAGCGCGGCCAGTACCGCCGCCGTAAGCGGCGCCGGCAGCGCCGCCGAGAAGATCAGCGAACGCGCCTTGTGCTGGATGTAATACATCACATCGGCTGCCCCGGCGATGAACCCACCAATAGCCGCGAAGCTCTTGCTGAACGTGCCCATCGTCAGATCAACCTGGTCTTTGAGGCCGAAGTGAACCGCCGTCCCCCGGCCTTCGCCGGTCACACCGATGCCGTGCGCGTCGTCCACCATGATGCGCGCGCCATACTTCTTACAGATGTCAACAATCTCCGGCAGCGGCGCGATGTCGCCGCCCATGCTGTACACACCATCCACCACGACCAGTTTCCCGGCATCGGCAGGTAGTTTGCTCAGCACGTTTTCGAGGCTGCTCACATCGTTATGACGGAAACGTTTCATCTCGCCCTGGCTCATCGTGCAGCCGTCCACGATGCTGGCATGGTCATCCTTATCCACGATGACAAAATCATCCTTGCCCACCAGCGACGAAATCGTGCCGACATTCGTCTGATACCCGGTTGAAAACACCACCGCCGCTTCTGTCCCCATGAACTTCGCCAGCCGGCGTTCCAGTTCCAGATGCAGTTCGAGCGTGCCGTTCAGAAACCGTGATCCGGTAACACTCGTACCGTAGCGTTCAATGGCTTCAATCGCTGCCCGCCGGACGCGGGGGTCGGTCGTCAGCCCCAGATAATTATTGGAACCCAGCATCACCACGTCCTTACCTTCGAACGTGGCCGTTACCCCTTCTGAGTCGCTCAACGCGCGAAAATAGGGATATACCCCAACTTCGGTCGCTTCCTTAGCGCGTCTGATCGTCTCATCGGTCGCAATCTTGTCAAACAAGTCAGCCATGAAATCTGGCCCCCTTTACCCATACCCATTCAAACAGAAAGGCTGTCCAGCCGCCCGGCGGCAGACACTGGTGAGCCTCGACGATACCGGACACATTGAATACTAACACTTGTCGGGGTCACGGGATGTGATGGAACTGTAACACCGTTCCAAAAGTTTAACAAACCCTGCCCGGTTATGCCAGCATTTTCCAGCCAACTCGCGCGGCAGACTTGCAACACCCCCTTACCTGAGGTTACAATCAGGGACGTATGTGGCCTTAAATTTCGGAGAACGTTCGAATGTCTTCTCTTACTGTTCGCCGCCTGATCGTCTGGGTTGTGTCTTTTGTTCTCGGTTTTGCCGTTTCCGTATTGATTATCAGTAGTTTCCCGATTCTGCTGCCCAGCGCGCGCGGTGTCAGCATTCAGGAATACGGTTATATGTACTTCCTGGTGACGATGGTGCCGATTTCGCTGGTGTTCGTGATCTGGCTGGATGCCGTGATGGGCACAAAGATTCTGCCGGATTAATTGAAGTATCAGCGTTATGTTCGATCAACCTGTAGGGACACGGCGTGCCGTGTCCTTATTGATTCGTCTGCAAAATTGAGGCCAGTCCCCCCGCGCCCATGCCGCCGGTTATCCGCAGACGCGGCACTTCCAGCCGGTTATCCGTCGTGTGCCACACACCGCGCTCGGTCGTCACGGCGCGCCAGATGGGAAGCTGCCGCGCCACAGCCAGCGTCATGCCATCATAATGGCCGATAGGATACGAAAACATATGTGCGGTTTGCCCGGTGTAGGCCGTCAGGCTTTCCAGACTGCCAAGCATCTGGTACACCAGTGTATCGTAATCCCGCCCGCGCAAATCCACATGATCTTTCGTATGCGACTCCATGCTCATCCCCGCGTCGGCCATCTCGCGAATTTGTGACCAGTTAACATAATCCGGGCGGTTCGCATCGGCCAGCGCCGTTATAATGAAGAATGTGCCGGTAAAACCGTAGGCTTGCAGCGCGGGAAACACATTCACATAGTGGTCAATATAACCGTCATCAAACGAGAGAACCACCGGTTTGGGCGGCAGCGGCGCGCCGGTCAGCAAAGCCGCATCCAGGTCATATAAGGAAATGGTGCTGTAACCCTGCTCCTGCAAGTAGGCCAGATGCGACCGGAACAGCGCCGGGGTGATGGTCAGATCAATCCGGTATTTATCGGCATCTGCTGGCAGTTCGCTGACATAGTGATACATCAGGATCGGCACACGCACGCGCCGCAGTGTGCCATCCCAAGTGGCCTCAGCCTCCTGGACTGGTGATATCTGACGCAAAGAGGCATTGTAGGGGCGAACCGGCGGTTCGCCCCTACCTGATACAACACCAAACGATAAAACGCCGAATAAAACTGTTGCAGTTGCTAAAAAACTCATCCGTCGTATCATTAACTCTGTACCAGATCAAACTGTTTTGAATATCGGGTTGAGGATAATAATGGTAGAATTATCGTCATTTGTTCGACTGTTTCATATCCTAAGCGCGTTTGCGCTGATTGCAGGGCTGATTGGCCGCCAGATCACACGGGCACAGGCGGCGAAGGCCACTGATATCCACATTTTTAACTCGTTAATACAATTGAGTGGACGATTTGAAAGTCTACTCGTCATTCCAGCGTCAATGCTGATACTGCTCTTTGGCTTGCTCGTGGCCTTGATGCGCGGCTGGCCTCTGCTTGGCTTTTTGCAGGGTGCATCAACGAACTGACTGCTCGTTTCGCTATTCCTTTTTCTCATGTTGAACCCGATAATATTTTTCATTTTTATACCACATGGCAAGGTCTTTAGAAAGGCGCTCGACAATGCGCTGGTGCAGGGGCAAATCACGCCTGAGCTGACTGCCGCATTTAACGGCCCAACCGTTCGTAATGCCCATTACGCCGAAGGAGTTATCGTTGCTATCATTATCTTTCTCATGGTGATAAAGCCGTTCTAACCTGGCGAACCGCCATTGACCTGATGTCTGAACCGCACAGAGATTCAGCTGCTCAGTTAACCAATGCCGTTCCACCTCGTCATTGGCGCTTGTCGCTGGCACTGCTTTTACTGGTTATTGTCGGCGGCATCGTGCTGGCTGTTGCGCTGGCGCTCGGTTTGGCCGATCCGCCGCGTGCCGGCGCGCTGGTATGGGAAACGACCTCAATGGATGTTGGATGGCCGCTGGTCAAAGACCTCGGTGGCAGCCCGCGCCTGTGGCTGAAGCGCACACGAGCCGAAACACGTTCACCACCATTCACGATTGAGATAGAAGCGGACGTTTCAAACACCGACTCGTCGGCCTGGGGACTGTGGGTCGAAACACAGCGCGATGATGTCCTGTTCCTCGTCGGCTACGGTGACTACATCAGCACAGGCTCGTCGCTTGACTGGCGCAATTTCATCCACGTCCAGCCCCGGATCAATCACCTGTATCTCAATATCGAACCGGACGGCATGACAACCTTCCGCGTCAACGGCGAAATCGCGTGGCGCGGTCAACTGGATTTCCCCGATACGCCATCATGGGGATTGACGACGTTCACCGATGCCCGCTTTGACCTGCATTACGCCCGGCTGTACACGCCCTGATTCATCAATCCCTTATTCTTTGTGCGCTTTTTCACCATTCCTGATAGTTTTTGAAAGCATTCAACTGCTAGATTAGGCCGCATGACTCAAGAACACACCTCACGATTACCCGGATTTTACAAACGGACGCTGGCAGAACGCGCGGCGATGGTCGGCCAATGGGCGAACCTGACGCCGGAAGAACAGGCGGCGCTGCTGGGCGTCGGCGGCCTGAGCGCGGCGCAGGCTGACCACATGATCGAGAATGCCATCGGCGT
>JARKOK010000397.1 GCA_029975765.1 Aggregatilineales bacterium | reverse complement strand
TGGTTGTCTTTCGCCAGTTCAACCAGTTCGGCATCGTCGAGCCGGGTCAGGTCTTTCTGTTTGGGGTGACGGTTAAATAGTTTCATCAGGAATAAAAACCCGCAACCGGTAAGATGGTTGCGGGATTTATGGTATTCTCAGCATTTTGCTGGTTTAGCCGCCGCCCCGCTGAAAACGAAAGCCTGCCGGGAAGGTCGCCCGCAGCCCGGCGATCAACTGCGCTTTCTGGTCGGCGTTGAAGTTGGCTTCAGGATGCAGCAGCAGGTAATCCGCTGGCGGCATATTCCCCCGCTCGATTTCTTCAATCATTTCGTCGGCGCGCAGGTTATGGCCGGTCGAAAAGTTCATTTCGGAGCGGCCTTCATTGACATGGTTCGCCAGCAGGAAGGCGGGCGGCGCGATGTGCGCGTACCAGGGCCAGCGGGTTTCGTGGCTGTGGCAGTCAAAGCAGGCGGCACGAACTAACTGCTCGGTCTCTGGTGAGTCCCAGTTGATCGTGAACGTCACCGGTGGGTTGGTGCGTTCGACCGCAAAGTTACCGACCGCCACTAATACCACCAGCACAACAACAGCCAGTGCCAGTCCAATCCCGATGATTTTTGCCATGATGCGCTCCTGTTTGCAGCTTTTGTATAAGTTACGTGGGAGGATAGGCGGTCAGTTTTGATGAAAGCTAAGTATTGGCTAAGAAGCGGCTCATAAAAAGAGGCGACCGGTTAGCCGCCCCCAATGTCTATCACGATGCAGTTGTCAGCTTAACAGCCAAATCTGGCAGCTATCCGCCACTTTCACCGCCTTCACTATCTTCGTCCCCCTCACCCCCCTCGCCACCAAACGTTGCCTGAATCCCCGCGACCAACTGCGCTTTCTGTTGGGCGCTCAGGTTGGATTCCGGATGGAGTAGCGGATATGGCGCTTTTGGCATCGCGCCCTTTTCGATCTCGTTGATCATGTCATCTCCCTCGACATTATGGCCGGTGGAGATATTCAGGGCCTCACGGCCTTCGTTCACGTCGTCCACAATCAAAAATGAGGCTGGAGCAATGTACGAGTACCAGGGCCAGCGGGTTTCGTTGCTGTGGCAGTCCATACAGGCGGCACGCATCAACTTTTCAGTTTCGGGCGAATCCCAATTGACAGTCGTTGTCACTGGAGGATTGGTATGGGAAGCAGCGACATTCCCAACGATCACCAACAGCAGCACTACAAGGACAATGATGCCTAATACCAGGAGCAAGCGATTGCGGGACATAGCAAAATCTCCTTGATTGTGATATCCCTCACATAAGATTATATGACCAAAAATTATCCTGAAGGGTGATGGTATGATGAGAGGGTTTCTGACTTTGTCTCGATAAAACGGCGCGGCTTCTCTATAATACGTCCCCGATGTTTTCTCAGATGGCAAAGGCAACCTTATGGCGCAACCGCTCACTTTTCAGGATGTCATCCTTAAGCTGCATGAGTTCTGGGCGAACCAGGGCTGCGTGATCTGGAATCCGTATAACGTGCAGGTTGGCGCGGGTACCAACAACCCGGCTACGCTGCTGCGTGTGCTGGGGCCGGAACCCTGGCGCGTGGCCTATGTTGAACCGAGCGTGCGCCCGGACGATGGCCGGTACGGCGAAAACCCAAACCGGATGCAGTATTACTTCCAGTATCAGGTGATCCTCAAACCCGACCCCGGCAACCCGGTTGAATTGTATTTACAGTCATTAGAGGCGCTGGGTATCAACCTGCGCGAACATGACGTGCGGCTGGTCGAGGACAACTGGGAAAGCCCCGGACTGGGCGCGTGGGGTCTGGGCTGGGAAATCTGGCTGGATGGGCAGGAGATCACGCAGTTCACGTATTTCCAGCAGGCAGGCGGCATTGAACTGAATCCGGTTGCGGTGGAAATCACTTACGGCCTGGAACGTATTACGCTGGCGCTGCAAGGCAAAAATGCGGTATGGGACATTGACTGGTTGGACGGCCTGCGTTACGGGGATGTGTTCCTGCAAAGTGAGATCGAACACTGCAAGTACTACTTCGAGATTGCCGACATCGAAGGGTTGAAACAGGTCTACAACGTTTACGAGCAGGAGAGCAAACGCGCCCTGGCGGCGGGCGCGGTCATCCCGGCTTACGATTATGTGCTGAAGTGCAACCACCTGTTTAATGTGCTGGACGCGCGCGGCGCAATTGGCGTGACGGAACGCGCGGCATACTTCCACCGGATGCGCAACATGACGCGCGATGTGGCGAAAGCCTTCGCCCAGCAGCGCGAAACGCTGGAGTACCCACTTCGGCACGGAGTCCGGGGTTGGGACGCGCCGCCACTGCAAGAACCAAACGTAGGGGCGCATGGCGATGCGCCCTTACCCAATCGCGCGGACTTCCTGCTGGAAATCGGCGTGGAAGAACTGCCGGCCAGCGATGTGGCCTCGGCCCAGGAACAGCTTGAGGACGCGGCGCTGACGCTGTTCGACAGCCTGCGGCTGAAACCGCAGGAAGGGGTGATGGTGTTCAGCACGCCCCGGCGGCTGGTGCTGGCGGCGTGGGACGTACCAACGCGGCAGGAAGATATGGAACGCATCGAGAAAGGCCCGCCCGCCGCGCGCGCCTTCGACGCGGACGGCAAACCGACCAAAGCGGCGGAAGGTTTCGCCCGCAGCCGGGGCGTGGAGGTAAGCGCGCTGAAAGTTGAGGAGATGGACGGCGGGCAGTATGTTACGGCGCTGGTGCGCGAGGCGGGCCGCCCGGCAGTCGAGGTGCTGGCCGAGGCGCTGCCGAAGCTGGTGGCCGATATTAAGTTCGGTAAGGCGATGCGCTGGAATGACAGTGGTGCGGCCTTTTCGCGCCCGCTGCGCTGGCTGACGGCCATGCTGGGCGGGCAGGTGATTCCGTTCGTTTATGCTGGCGCGGCCAGCAGCGCCGTCACGCTGGGGCTGCGGCCTTACGGTTCGCCCGAACTGCCGGTGCAGAACCTCCAGCATTATCTGGATACGCTGAAGGCGCAGGGTATCATCCTGAACGGCGAAACCCGGCGCGAGACCATCCGTGAGCAGATTCACGCGCTGGCGGCGGAAGTTGGCGGGCGCATCCCGGACGATCCCGGCCTGCTGGACGAAGTGACGAATCTGGTGGAACGTCCCACCGCGTTACGCGGCACGTTCGAGGCGAAGTATCTGGAACTGCCGCGCGAGGTACTGGTGACGGTGATGCGAAAACACCAGCGATATTTCCCGATAGAGGATGCGGCTGGCAAACTGCTGCCCTATTTCATCGCGGTGCGGAACGGTGACCCGGAACATCTGGATATGGTGATTGATGGCAACGAACACGTCCTGCGGGCGCGTTTCTCCGACGCGGACTTCTTCTATAAGGAAGACATCCGGCAGCCGCTGCGGGACTATCTGCCCCGGCTGGCGACGCTGACATTTCAGGAAAAACTCGGTTCGATGCTGGACAAAAATGAGCGTGTGTCGAAGCTGGTCGCGCCGCTGGCCGATCTGCTGAGCGTAGACGAAACGGATACCAGCATCGCGCAGCGTGCGGCGCATATCCTGAAGGCTGACCTGGCTACCCAGATGGTTGTTGAAATGACGTCGTTACAGGGCGTGATGGGGCGGGAATACGCGCTGCTGCAAGGCAATCCGCCGGAAGTGGCGAACGCGGTTTTTGAACACTGGCTGCCGCGCAGCGCCGATGATCAACTGCCGGCCAGCCGCGCCGGTATGCTGCTGGCGCTGGCTGACCGTCTGGACAGCCTCGTCGGGCTGTTCGCGGTCGGACTCGCGCCGCGCTCCACCGCCGACCCCTACGGCCTGCGCCGCGCCGCGCTGGGCGTGATTCAAATTCTGGTCGCCAGGAAACTGGATGTTGACCTGCGGGCGGCCATCGAACTGGTCGCTTTACAGCAGCCGGTCGAGGTGCCGCCGGAAGCGCGCGCCGATGTGCTGGACTTCATCGGCGGCCGGCTGCGCGCCTGGGTGGAGGAACAGGACTGGCCGCGTGACGTGATCGCCGCTGTGCTGGCGGAACAGTCGGCTAACCCGCACCGCGCTTTGCAGGGTATCGAGCAGTTGAGCCGGTGGGTGCAGCGTAAGGACTGGGAGCCAATTCTGGATAACTTCGCGCGCTGCGT
>JARKOK010000349.1 GCA_029975765.1 Aggregatilineales bacterium | reverse complement strand
GAAGCGTCTTATGATGTGGAAATATTCGGCTATGTAGGCGAAACGAACGTGCCGATTGCCGACATTCACCTGCATGAAGGTCAGTGTGTGGCGTATCTCAACCGCGAGGACATTGACCGGCTGCCGTTCGCCTACGGGCTGGATTCGCTGTTCCGCGCCCTGTTTGATGAAGTGGAACCGCGAATCACGCTGGCAACGCTGAACGACGCTCCGCTGGTGTACCGCATCATGCGTGAGGCATTTGCTGAGTACGAAAATGTACTCCAGCCGCCGTCCGGCGCGAACCGGGAGACGGTGGATGACGTGGCTGCCGCGATGCAGCAGGGCGGCGCGCTGCTGGCGTGGGTTGGCGAAATGCCGGTCGCGTCGGCGCGGTATCGGGTAGACTCAGACGCGCTGTATGTGGGGCGGGTGGCGGTGCTGCCCGCTTACCGGCAGCGAGGTATTGCTAAAGCGGTGATGCGCCGGATGGAGGACATCGCTCGCCAGCAGGGGAGGGACATGCTGCGCGTCGGGGTGCGGATGTCGCTGCCCGGCAATCTGGCGCTGTATCACAGCCTGGGTTACACCACGATTGAAGTCACCGACCATCCGAAAGGGCCAGACCGGATTGCCACCCTGATCAAGCGGTTGAACGAACAGGAGCAGCAGGCATGAGCGTAGCACTGGTGACGACGTATCATCCGCGCGGCGAAATCGGGCGGCTGCGGCGTTTGCTGCCGCAGTTGCAGGCGGTGTATGGCAGTGTTTTTGTGTCCATGCCGCCGTCTGCCAAACCGGACGAGGTGGGCGCCATACAGGCGTTACCCGATACCCGTATCCTGGTCAATGACGCCTGGCAGTATGGGCGCTACAACGCGCTGAAAGCCGGTGTGGAGAGCGGCGCGGCTTTTATTCATTACGCCGATATGGATCGGCTGCTGCGCTGGGTAGAGACAAGGCCGGATGAGTGGCGGGCGACGGTAGAACAGGTGCGGCAGGCGGACTGTCTGGTAATTGGTCGGACGGCAGCCGCGTGGGAGACACATCCCCGCGCGATGTACGATGCGGAACAGATTATCAATCACACCTTTTCCAGACTGCTGGGGCAGGAGATGGACTTTGGCGCGGGGTCAAAAGGCTTCAGCCGCCGCGCTGCCGAATTTCTGGTAACGAACGCGACGCCGGGGTGGGCGTTGGGCGCAGATACCGAATGGCCGGTACTGCTGTACCGGGCTGGTTTCCGCGTGCGCGGGCTGCTGGTGGATGGCCTGGACTGGGAGTCGGCTGATCGTTATCAGGATGAGGCCGCTGATACGGAGACGCAGCGCCGGTTTGCCGAATCCTATGATGAAGTGGTGCAGAACTGGGCTATGCGCGTGCAGGTGACGCGGGAAATTGTGGAAGCGGGGATAGACGCCTGGCTGCGTCCACTGACGGCGGGTGTCGGAATGCCGCGAACTATCGAACTGCGCCGCCATTCGATGCGGCTGAAACCGGGGCAAAACCTGTCGCGGGCGGGTGTGGAACTGGCGCGCCGTGTGGGCAATTCGATGGGGCCGTTTGAACGGGTCATCACCAGCACCATACCGCGTGCTTATGAAACGGCGGTGGCGATGGGTTTCGCCGTAGACGAGCAGCTTGAACAGCTTGCCATGATTGATGAAGGGGTTGAGGACGAAATCGCCTGGGATGCGGGCTTTGCCGGATGGGGCGCAGCCTACCAGCGCGGCGGCGCGGTGACACGGTGTGCCAATAAACACGCAGCCTTTTTGCGGGAGGTAGCGGCGGCTTTGCCGCCCGGCGGCGCGGCGCTGGTGGTGTCACACGGTGGCATTGTCGAGGCACAGGCGGTGGGCTGCCTGCCGGATGCCGACCATATGGCCTGGGGCGGGGCATGTAGCTGGTGCGAGGGCGTGCGGCTGACATTCGACGGCGAGAAGTTTGTAAGCGGGGAAGTGCTCAGGGTAGGGGGATGGCAGAAATGATACAGCTAACCGGAGTAAATAATCTGGCGGCGATGTTTGCCCGCGCGCAGGAACAAAACCGCGCGGCGTTTCTGCCGTATTTTCCAGTCGGGTATCCCACTTACGAAGCGTCGTTAGACGCGATTCAGGCGATGGCGGCGGCAGGCGTGGACGGCTTCGAAATCGGCGTGCCGTTCAGCGACCCGCTGGCCGATGGGCCGACGATTCAGGCCGCGACGCAGATGGCGCTGGAAAACGGCACAACGGTACGCCAATGCCTGGACGCGGTGCGAACGCTGCGCGGACGCGGCGTTCAACAACCCATGCTGCTGATGAGTTACATCAATCCCTTGCTGGCGTATGGTGTGGACTCGTTCGTGCGGGATGCGAAAGCCGCCGGGGCGGATGGGCTGATCGTGCGGGATTTGCCGCCGGAAGAAGCGGTGCTGTTCGCGGAGGCCTGCGCGCAGGAAGGGCTGGCGCTGGTATTTTTTCTCGCGCCGACCAGCAGCGACGCGCGGATCGAACTGGTGAACCGCCATGCGACCGGGTTCATTTATGTCGTATCGCTCACCGGTGTAACCGGCGCGCGAACCGAACTGCCGCCGGATTTAAAAGATTTTATCGCACGGGTACGGGCGAAAGCCGATAGGCCGCTGGTGATGGGCTTTGGCATCAGCACGCCGGAGCAGGCACGCAGCATGAATGGGCTGGTCGAAGGCTTCATTGTGGGCAGCGCGCTGGTCAAGGCCGGACGGGATGGCGCGGACGCGGTGGGCGACCTGGCGGCGAGGCTGCGGAACGCGTTAGGATAAAAACGCAGTTTGTACTTTACTTGGGTAATTCCATAAGGATTTGCCCTCCACTGATTGAAACATAAGCAATGCCTATGTGGTTTTCAACTATCTTAGTAGCGGGAGTTCTATCGAATGTGAGCATACAGGCGTGATGAACACTCATAACTGCTTCTTGGAAAGTCTGATCTTCTTCAAGAGGACTCACGTTGATTCCAAGTTCTTTTACGCGTTCAACGGAAATACGCCTATTATGAGCCTTTGTCAGGGCGTGATCACCAAGTTCTTTGATGACTTGGTTTGCTCGTTCCACCTTATCCACTTTGTCTGCAAACATGCAGGATGTTAGCCAGTGAAATACCATTTCTTCTGCCCAGCGTATAGCTTTTTCACAATCTCCAATCAGTGTAGGGTGATATTTACTTATAATAGGTTGCCAGACAAATCCTCTAGAGTTATCGTCTTGAAATTCTTTGTGCGCTCTTTTGAATTCTTCGAGGATTCCGTGAGCGGAGAGACCATTAAATTGAGGGTCTATGGGGCCAAGACTGGAGTGTTTTCCCATAACGATTTGCTTGCAAGCAAGGGCAATCATCGTGCCTGCTGACATCGCTATCTGTGGAATTATGGCACGAATATTTCCACCAAACATTTCGTGTAAGTAAAAAACCAGCGATTCTGTTGCTGCAACATCTCCGCCGGGTGTATGTAGTAGTAAGTCCAAACCTTTTGTGCGATCAAGACTATGGATTGCGGCCATGAAACCATTTTTGTCTGTTTCGCCCAAAATAGCAGTTGGATTGTCTGGTTTCTGCAACCAACCAGAGTAGTATATGATCACATTTCTGCCTGTTACTTCATGTAATTGTTTTAAGTATCGGCGGCGAATGACGTCAAACGTACTGCCCGCAGTTGCGACTTCGGAAAGAATTTCATTCCAAGTGGGCATTCCTTGTATCCTTATCAGATAATACGGACGTATTATAGTGATGTGTTATAAATAGATTATAACCTGATTTATCAGTTATGGCAAAATCATCAACGAATGTAGGAGATGAGAAACTTCTTGAGTGTCGCGTGTAATCATAGTTTTCAAGCTGAACAAAGAATTGATCGATTTCTTGTTGCGATAATTTAAGAATGCTCGATGTTTTCATAGTCAATCATCTCTATGAATTATCATATACTTTTACTCATTATAGCCCATTCCTGTTCGGCGAAGGAAAAGATAATTCAAAAGTTTAATACAGGCGATAACTCAGTATTGATCTTTACATGTGAGTTCTGGAGAAGGATACATTAAATAACAAAACATAATTGGATTTAGCGAACAAGCACATAGAACTTTGTGCAAGCTGGACGGACTTGGTAGATAACGGCGAGGTTCACCGCTAAAGATTTGACATTCCCGACAAACCTGTGTTACGCTCTGCGCTAGATCAATAACAGTGAGAATCTGTTTCATATCATGCTGTCGGCCAATGCC
>JARKOK010000379.1 GCA_029975765.1 Aggregatilineales bacterium | reverse complement strand
CTGCATTGAAGATGGTTACAACGCGATTGTGACCGTCGGCTTCCTGCTGGCGGACGCGACCCGCGCGGCGGCGGAGGCGAATCCGGGTGTGTACTTCATCGGTGTTGACCAGTTTGTGGGCGCAGATGCCAGCGGCAACCCCGCCCCCGCTAACTACACCGGCCTCCAGTTCCGTGAAGATCAGGCCGGTTTCGTGGCCGGCGCGCTGGCCGCCCTGATGAGCAAAAGCGGCGTGATTGGCGGCGTGTACGGCATTGACATTCCGCCGGTGGTGAAATTCCGCAACGGTTATGAAAACGGCGCGAAGTTCATCAACCCCGACATCCAGACGCTCGGCGTGTACATTGACAGCTTCACCGCCCCGGATCGCGGCGCGGCGGCAGCCGGCCAGTTCATGGGCGAAGGCGCGGACGTGATCTTCGGCGCGGGCGGCCCGACGGGTTCGGGTGGTATCACCCGCGCGGCGCAGGACGGCGCGCTGGTGATCGGCGTGGATCAGGATGAATTCCTGACGACCTTCGGCAACGGCGAGACCCCCGGCGCGGAAAACCTGATTTCGAGCGCGGTGAAGCGCGTGGACGTGGCCGTGTACACGGCGATTGAGGCGCTGGTGAACGGCGGGGCGGACTTCCCCGGCGGCACGAACCTGATTATGTCGGCGGAAAATGACGGCGTAGGCTTTGCTGAACCGCACCTGGCCGCTGATAAAATTCCGGCGGAAGTGACCGAATATCTGGACGATATTCTGGTTGGCCTGAAGCGCGGCTGGATTTCGACCGGCGTTGACCCGGTAACGGGTGAACTGCTGGAAGGGTAGACTGATCAAGGCGTTACAGGGGCGAACCAACGGTTCGCCCCTACTTGCATCGGGGCGAACGTTACGTTCGCCTTTTTGTTTCGGAGCAGGCGGGACGGCACGACGGTCGTCCCGGCGCGCCGCCTCAGTCGGCCAGCGTGTTGGCGCGGGCGATCTGCCCCAGCCATTCGGCGCTGGGTTTCAGGGTGCGCGTCTGGGTCACCCGGTCAACGGCGATCAGGCCGAATTTGGGACGGTAACCCTGCGACCACTCAAAATTATCGAACACCGACCAGTAGCAGTAGCCGCGCACGGGCAGGCCATCCTGCAGGCAGTGCTGCACACCGCGCAGCGCCCGGCGCACGTATTCGATCCGGTCGGCGTCGTTTTCCGTGCCGATGCCATTTTCGGTCACGATGACCGGCCTGCCGGTGAACACGTGGGCGTAGCGGATCGTGCCTTCCAGCGCCTCCGGCCAGAATTCGTACCCCATCTGCGTCACCGGGACGCCCGCTTCGGGCGGCAGCACGCCGTCCGGGCCGTGCCGCATCCGGCTGTAGGTCTGCACGCCGATGAAATCATCGTGGCGCGCGGTTTCGAGGAAGGGTTCATCTATCGCCGCGCGCGCCGCGTCGCGGGCGGCTTCCCCGCCGGGCGCGGCCTGATGATCCACCAGCGCCAGCGTCAGGCCGACCGGAAAACTGCCCGGCCCGGCTTTGATCGCGTCGAAGGCCAGCCGGTGCGCTTTCAGGAAGGTGTCCCGCGCGGGGGCGTGGCGGCAGTTGGGGAAGGCCGCAAAGTCGTCACTGCCAACGGCGCGCGCCGCCGCCCGGCGGTAGGACGCGTTCAGCATTGCCTCGTCGCCGGGCATATGCCCCATATGCTGGATGAGCAGGCCAACGTTTGGCTCGTTGAGCGTACAGGCCGCGCCGATCAGATCGCCCAGATGGGCGGTGGCACGCTCGCAGTAGCGGGCGAAGTAGTCCGCGTTTGCCAGCACTTCCCAGCCGCCTTTAGCCGCGAACCAGCGCGGTGATGTGAAATGGTGGTAAGTGACAACCGGCGTGAGGCCGCTGGCGTGGCAGGCTTCCAGCATCCGGCGGTAGTGGTCGAGCGCGGCATAGGAGAATTCGCCTTCCTCCGGCTCGATGCGCGCCCACTCAATCGAGAAGCGGTAGCTGTTAAAACCCAGCGACCTGATCAGGGCGATGTCGTCCGGGTAGCGGTGATAGTGGTCGCAGGCGTCGCCGGACGGTTCAACGAAGGGCGAGCCGGGGACGTGTTCCAGCACCCACGAATCGCTGTTGACGTTGCCGCCCTCGATCTGATGGGCCGCGCCGGCCACACCCCACAGGAAACCGGCAGGAAAAGTATAAGGCATGAAGGTGTCCTTTCTGAAAAGCGGTCTGAACTGCCGGGGCAGCCAAAAAACCACCGGTAAAATAATATCCCTCTTATTTTACGCCGGATCTCGACTGGCATTATACTTACCGTAACAATACCAATTTCAACCGGCTATAGCGTTACGATACAATATAGACTATTTTATAACCATTGAATGCCTATCCAACTGTATCAGCATTTTTAATCTTTCAGGTTAGCCGCGTCCGGTGGGGGTCAGGGTTAAACTTATGCATCGAGGTGAGTCCTATGAGCCGCATCCTGGTTGTGGAGCCGGAAGCAACCTATCGTGAGGGAATTGGTCAGCGGTTAGTATCCGAGGGATATACGGTAACGCTGGTCAGCAGCAACGACGAGATGTTCCGTGTGCTCGAAACCGACCCCGATTACGCGGCAGTGGTGGGCGATCTAGGCTGTCTGGAAGCCGAAGCCGCCACGCTGCACCAGTTGGCCGTCCAGTACAGTTCGATCCCGGTGATCGTCACGCTGGCCGAGGCGACGGCCAATACGGTGATTCAGGGGATGCGGGCCGGCGCGTTTGATATTTTCATCAAACCTTTTCCGGTAGACATGCTGGTACCCAGCCTGAAAAACGCGATTCAGACGCAGCGCCTCCGGCTGCGCGCCCAACTGCTGCACGAGGCAGCGACCAGACTGCCCGCCGCCAGCCGCAGCGGGCGGCGACCGGTCAGCGACTACGACCGGTTTGTGTCGGTCGGCAGCCTGTATCTGGATAAACACCGCCGGACAGCCGCCTGCCGGGGCAAGACGATTGAACTGACGCCGACTGAGTTTGAAATCCTGCTGATTCTGGCGCAGACCACCGGGCAGGTGGTTCTGTTTCAGGACCTTGTCTACCGGCTGCAACAGATTGCGCTGTCCCGCGAGGAAGCGCGTAAGCTGCTCTCGGCGCATATGAGCAACCTGCGAACGAAACTGCGCCAGGTGGGCTGCGATCATTATCTGGTGAACAGTCGCGGGCGCGGGTACTGTCTGGATGCCAGCGGCGGGACGGATCAGATCGCCGCGCGGCTGCAGGCGGCTGTCGAACCGGCGAACGCGCCGGGAATTTTCTGGTCAACCGACCGGCAGTTACGCTTTCTGGCCGCCTGGGGCGGGCGGCTGCACGTTCTGAAGGTGAAGCTGGATGAACTGATCGGCAGGTCGTTATACGATCTGGCGCGGGCGGACACGGCCATGCTGGCCTGCGTGCAGGCGCACCAGCGGGCGTTAGCCGGCAGGTCGGTCACTTTCGAATTTGTCTGGTCAGGCCGGCATTTCTGGTCGCGGGTTGAGCCGGTGTATGACGATGACCGGAACATTATTGGCTGTACGGGTGTGGGGCTGGATGTGGATGTGCCGCCCACCGGACACAGCTTTGCCAGAGATGAGAGTTCATTAAAAGTTCGCTGAACAACTGCCGCGCGGGCTGAATTCCTGCCGTATAGTGAAGCGGACTATCGTCCAGTTTGGTACTGGATGCGCAATCTCTGGGAGTAAATGGAAGCATGTCCACGCGTACAGTTGTTTCGGTGATCGGTGTTTTATTGTTAATGGCCGCCTCGGCTGCCGCCAGCATTTTCATTTACGTATCCGCTGTTGGTGGGTCGGGCGAACCTAGCGCGACCATTTCCGCGCCGACGTTAGACCCGGCCACGCCCACGCCTGACCCGCGTGACGCGGAGATCGCCCGGCTTTCGACCCAGGTGGCCGAACTGCTGGCGGCCAATGCCACGCTGAGCGCCGCGCCGGATACGGTTGTGACCGTCGAGGCCACGCCGGAAGCGACGCTTGAATCCGCGGCAGCGCCCGCCGCTGCGCAAACCACGCTGTACCGTATCGTACCGGAAAACTCGGAAGTGCGGTTCATCCTGACGGAAGACCTGCGCGGCGTGCCAACCACCGTTGTGGGCGTGACCGATCAGGTGGCCGGCGATGTGCTGGTGGACTTCACCACGCCGGCCAATTCGCGGGTGGGGATGATTCGGATCAACGCGCGCACGCTGGCGACGGACAATAACTTCCGCAACGGCGCGATCCGCGAACGGATTCTGCAATCCATCCAGGCCGATTACGAATTTATCGAGTTCACGCCGACGGCCATCACCGGCCTGCCGGCCCGTGTCGAAGTCGGGCAGGCGGTGACGTTCGAGATCACCGGCGATTTAAAGGTGCGAAACATCGTCAGGCCAGTGACGTTCGAGGCGACGGTGACGGCGACGGCTGACGACCGGCTGGAAGGGACGGCCAGCACCACCGTGCAGCGCGCCGATTTCAACCTGACGATCCCCAATGTGCCGGGTGTGGCGAATGTATCGGAAGCGGTGCAGTTGGAGATTGACTTCGTGGCGGCGAAGGTCGAAGCCTAATCTCAATTGCGCGGCGCTCGTTATGGTCTTATGCTAAGAATGGGGCGCGTTCACCGCGCCCCGTTCAACCGTTTAACACGACGAGCATTTCGCCATGATTCACCTGCTGCGCCAGCGATTCCCGCTTTCTACATTGGACCGGGTTAATGGCCTGGGACTGGTCACCGCCCTGATTTTTGGTCTGCTATACCTGCTGTGGCCGGGCGTTCATGTCCTGATCGGGCTGGCGCTGGTTGCGCTGTGCCACGCCGCCGCGCTGTGGCTGCGCCCCGCACCTGCCGCCGCGCCGGTGGTGACGCCGCTGGCCGTGCCAACGGGCGGTCCCGCCGCGCCGCCGGTAGATAAACTCGCGCGGGCGGCGGCAGCCCTGCACGAACAGACCGGCCAGCAAATTCTGGGCGCGACCGAACAGGGCGACGTGATTACGCGGACACACGCGCTGCTGGAAGATTTCATGAACCGGTCGCAGCAGGCGCAGGAACAGGCGCGCCATCTGGCCGCCAGCGCGAAAGCGGCGGTCGAAACCTCGGAAAGCGGGCAGTCCGCCATCCAGCAGGCGATCACGGGCATGAACCAGATTCGCACGCAGGTATCGGCCATCGCCGGGACGATTCTGGCGCTGGCGCAGTTCACGCAGCGCATTGACGACATCATTACCTCGGTCAGCGAAATTGCCATCCAGTCCAATCTGCTCGCGCTGAACGCGTCCATCGAAGCGGCGCGCGCCGGAACGCACGGGCGCGGCTTTGCAGTGGTGGCCGACGAGGTGCGGTCGCTGTCGCAGCAGTCCACGCAGGCGGCCAGACAGGTACGGGCGATTCTGGGGGAAATACAGGCGGCGATGAAAGACACCGTGCGCGCCACCGAAGAAGGCCTAAAGGGCGTGGATACGGGGGTAGCGGTAACGCAGGAAGCGGAGGGGTTGATCGCGCAATTGGCGGCCAATGTGGGCGGGTCGCATCATGCGGCCAGCGAGGTTTACGACATCACGCGGCAGCAGGCCAGCACGCTGGAAGAAGTGGCGATCAGCCTGGAACGGGTGGAGCGCATCACCCAGCGCGGCCTGACCAGCGCCCGCACGATGGAACTGACGGCGCAGGAGTTGACCCAACTGGCCGCCGACCTCCGCTCATTGGGCGTACAGCAGGATGCTGATGACCACCGCAAACAACACGCCGGAGACACCGATCGCGATGCCGAGGAAAACAGCGCGGCGTAACAACCGGCGCCGCCGCCGTATCCAGGACAGGCGCTGCTGCTGCTGTTCCTGCTGGTGGAGCGCCTGCCGCTGCAAGCGGGCTTCGATGCGGTTTAACTGACGCCGCGCCTGCACGTTAAGCGGGTTAATGGCGATGATGTTTTGCAGGCATACCCGCCGGTCGGTGTCCGCCTCCAGCACGTCCAGCAGCGCCAGCCACACCTGCTCGCTGTACGGTTCCAGCGCGGCGGCTTCTTTCCACAGATCATGCGCCACCTGCCGTTTGTTGGCGGCATAAGCCACCCGCCCGGCCTGCATCAGATCGGCAAATTTGCTGCTCACTGACTGCTGAGTCATAGGCTGTCATTCTC
>JARKOK010000376.1 GCA_029975765.1 Aggregatilineales bacterium | reverse complement strand
GTTTAAACTCATGCAGGCGGTTGTACGCCTTGTCTTCGGCGGACTGCCGCACAACGCAGGTGTTGACCACCAGAATATCGGCCTCCTGCGCGTTCAGTGTGGCGTGATAGCCAATTCGTTCCAGCTCGGACGCGAGGCGCTGCGCGTCCGCCGTATTCATCTGACACCCCATGCTTTCAATAAAGTATCGCATTCAACGCCTGCTTTTCCATTATGCTTATCAAGGTAAGCGTATTTTAGTGGAACGGGGGGAGAGCGTCAATCCATGTTAGCGCATGGTATCGCCTGCAAGCTCACGCCGCGCAGATCGCCCGCCGCGCTGATGTCGAGTTCGATTATGTTAGTATCCAGCGCCACCTGATCGGTGACATTGGCCTGAAATATATCGCCGCCCGCCGTACCGACGCGCCAGCCGTTGACCGTGATGATTGTCCCCGGCGGCGCAGCCTCCAGCCGCAGCACATACCGCACGCAGACCCCGGTAGGCTGTAGATCAACCACGCAGCGCAGGCGCAGCGGCAGCCGGTTGCGGGGGTAAGCGGCCAGCGCCGGCAGTGACAGCCACCCGGTGCCGCCGTCGGTTGAAACCTGCCAGTTGCGATCCAGTATTATGGGAGACAGGCCGGGGCGCATCAGGGTTTTCGTCCGATGGTCAGCAGGTGGCCGGTTGCGCTGATGATCGCCGGGTCACTTTCGATGATTCGCAGCAGACGCAGTAATCGCTGGCGCAGGGTCTGATCGTCCCAGAACTGGTCGAAGTTCGGCATAAAGCCCGCCGGGCCTTCAACCGCTAACGTAGCTTCAACCTGAAAACCCGCGTCGGCGGCTTCTGCCTGAATTTCAGTCGGGTAATGGAAGTAGGCCGTTGTGAAGTATCCCGGCTGCTGGCCGGGGTTGCGGTGCTGGCCGTCGGTCAGGTCCTGCGCCGTCAGTTCCGCGAAGCGGGCATCCGTCAGAAAGCCGCGCATCAGGCCATCCAGCAGCGAGGCGAAACGGGAGATGGTCGCGGCAAACAGAAGGCCGGACGGTTTGAGGATACGGCAGGCTTCGCGTAAAGCCTGCACCCGGTCACCGCGTTCGGTCAGATGGTACAGCGGCCCCAGCAGCAGAACCACGTCGGCAGAGCCGTCCGGGAAATCCAGTTGCAGCGCGTTGCCGATGCGCGCGCTCGCCAGTGGATGATCGGGCTGCCGGGCAGACGCCTGCAAGGCCTGCTCGATATGTAACGCCATCAGGTCCACCAGATGTACCGTGTAGCCTAACCGTGCGAGCCACAGCGCGTATACCCCCGCGCCGCCGCCAATATCCAGTACAGCAGCCGGCGGTGGTGACAGGTAACGCTGAATGATTTCCTGCGTGCGCACGAGTTCGAGCTTGCCGCTGTCGCGCGTCAGGCGTTCCTGTTCGCGTCCCTGGTTGTAATAGGCTGCCACATCTTCCGCTGGCATCGTTAGTATCCCTGAATAAACCGTTATGAAGTTGCATTATAAACCAGGCTGAAGCAGTCGAGAAACTTTCGCAGCGACCTTTACGTAATAGATGAATAGAACGCACAGTCAGTAAGGGGAGAAACTCATGGAAACGACAAAACGCCTGACCCGCTCGAATCATGACAAGAAAATCGCCGGGGTATGCAGCGGTATCGCCGAATACTTCAACGTTGATCCCACCGTCGTTCGCCTGATTTTCCTGGTGGCGACGCTGATGGGCGGCCCTGGCCTGCTCCTGTACATCATTCTGTGGGTGGTCATGCCCGAAGCGTAGCCTACGGAAAAACGCAGGGACACGACGCGTCGTGTCCCTGTTCCATGTCATTACAGGCCGCGAACCCGGCCATCCCGGTTGTTATTTCAGAATCTCGTCGGCAAATCCCAGTTTCACGCAGGTTTCCGCGTCCATCCAGAAATCGCGCTGGAGCATATTCCGCAGGTCAGCCTCGCTGCCCACCTTTGACTTGTCCACATAGAACTCAACCAGCCGGTCCATCGCCTTCTGCTGCAGGCTCATTTCATCCTTGAACTGCTCGTGTGTGCCCCACACAAAGGCTGAGAGCTGGTGAATGAGCATGAAACTGCGCGGCAGGATGTACCGCCGGCTGCACGACATGCTGATGAGCGTGGCGGCGCTGGCGCAGATACCTTCGACCACTGAATAGATTGGTGATTTAATCATGGACAGTTGGTCGGCCACGCTGAAGCCGGTGAACAGATCGCCGCCGTAGGAATACAGGTGCAGCCAGATTGGCGTTGGGGGCATCCCTTCCAACCCGCGTGACAGGTATTCGGCGCGCAGCATGGCGTCTGTCTCCCGGATGGTACGCATCAGCGCCAGGCAGCGGTCGCTGTCCACGTCCGCGTAAAAGTAGACGTGATTATCTACGGTTTCGACGGTCAGGCGCGGGTTTTCGGTGCCTGCCGCGCGGGCCGCACGGTATTCAATCGTCGAGCTGTTGAAATGAGTTGTGTTCATATCCCTCACTCAAGGGCAGTTAGCTGCTCTCTTACTAACGGTACCATACTTTTTTCAACGATGCCCCCTAATTATGCGGGGGTGAGGGTCCTATCCTGATTACTCGTTTCATCCATAATTATACCCCCACTTCCTTTCATTAAAATTTATTCTACTCGGTGTTTAAGGGTTCATAAAGGGTCATATTGTTGAGATGTATCAACAAAATCGGATTCGACTCGTACTGACGTTATTTACGTTATACTTTTTCGCGGGCGACAGATGTTTAGCAGAATTAACTGAGGTGAAGCCATGCGGCCTACGGTTTTACTGTATAACCCTCGGAGTACATCCCCCGGCAAGCAGCGCCTCCCCCTCTCTTTGCTGGCGGTGGCGGCGGTGATCGCTGCCGATTACGATGTGGAATTCATTGATGGCAATCTGATAGCGGATCCGGCCAGCCGCATCATTGAGCGCGCGCGGGCGACCGGGGCAAAGCTGCTGGCTGTGACGGTCATGCCCGGCCCGCAAATCCGGCAGGCAGTACCGGTGTGTAAAGCTGTCAAAGCGGCGCTGCCGGGGCTGACGATTCTGTGGGGTGGCTACTTTCCGACGCAGCATTACGAAACGATCTTGCAGAGCGACTATGTGGATTATGTGATTCAGGGGCAGGGGGAAGCGCCCTTCCGCGCCTTTGTTGACCGGCTGCACACCGGCGGCGCGCTGGCCGACGTGCCATCACTGGCCTACAAGAATGGCGCGATACACGTTAACCCGCGCGCGCCATACGTGCCGCTGGATAATCTGCCCTGGTATCCCTACGACCGGCTGGATATGACTCAGTATCTGGGGCAGAGCTACCTGGGTCGGCGCGTGCTGTCCCACAACACCAGTTTCGGCTGCCCGTTTGCCTGCAACTTCTGCGCGGTTGTAGCCCTTAGCAACCGGCGCTGGCTGCCGGAGAGCGCCGAACGTGTTGGAAACATTGTGAACTACCTGCATCAGAACTGGCAGATTGATGGGCTGGAATTTCACGATATGGACTTTTTCGTGAATGAACGACGCACCGCCGAGTTTGCTGAGCGCATCACCGGCAGGGGGATTCGCTGGTGGGGGTTGGGGCGGGTGGATACGCTCATGAGCTACAGTGATGATAGCTGGGCCGCCATGCAGCGCAGCGGCGCGAAGATGATTTTTATGGGTGCGGAAAGTGGTGATGATGAAACACTGAAGCGCATGAACAAAGGCGGTAAATCCGGTACAGCCATGACGCTGGCGCTGGTTGAACGTATGAAACACTACGGCATTGTGCCGGAACTGTCCTTCGTGCTGGGCAATCCGCCCGACCCTGCCGCCGATATTGAGGCTACGATTCAGTTTATTCGTAAGCTGAAGCAGGTGAACCCGGCGACCGAACTCGTGCTGTATATCTATACCCCGGTGCCGCAGGAAGGCAGCATCCTGCTGGATGAAGCCATCAGGCTGGGTTTCCGTTTTCCGCAAACGCTGGACGAATGGGCCAGCCCGGAATGGGCGAAATTTGCCATGCGGCGCGACCCCGGCACACCCTGGTTTAAGGATACGGTGCGCCGCCGCGTGCGGGATTTTGAGGCTGTTATAAATGCCTATTATCCGACTGTAACCGATGTGCGGCTGCAGGGCGAGTGGCGGCGGCTGCTGCAAACCCTGAGCGGCTGGCGCTACCGGTTTGAGGTGTACCAGTGGCCGTATGAACTGAAGGCGCTCCAGCGCCTCATCCATTACCGCCGACCGGAAACCACCGGCTTTTAGCAGGACTCCTGCCCTGCTGCGGCAGGGCGCTTTAGCCAGGATGTATAGCTGTGCCTCGCGCCGGGCTGTAGCGATGCCCAAGGTTTAATTCCTGTAATCTTTCTGCTCCAGAATTCACAAGGCTGCAAGGTGTTTGCAAGCCCATCTGACAAGAATCGGTGCTATGTAATAGTGATAGTATTTGGAGCAGAAATCTTATGCAGCAGGTCGAGCGGCGCACACTGGAAAAATTACTGTGGAAACTGCAAAACGGCAGCCCAATGGTTCAGATTCAGGCGGCGCAGTCGTTAGGCGCACTGGCTGACACCCGCGCCGTGGTGCCGTTAATTGCCACGCTGCATATTCCGCGCAAGCCGCTGCAAATTCAGGCGGTGCTGGCGCTGGCAAATATTGGCGAAGCGTCGGTGCTGCCGCTGATTCAGGTGCTGCGGGAAGATGAGCCGGAACTGTGGATGCTGGCCTCGGCGGCGCTGGTCAAGATTGGCCGCCCCAGCGTTGCGCCCATCATGGCGGATTTCGCCGGTGAAACCGAAGCGGTACAGATTCTAATGGCCGAAATCCTGGGGCAGATCGGTGATCCCCAGGCGGTTGGTGTGTTGATTACCGCGCTGGTTTCGGCAGCCGAGGGCGTGCGCGCGGCGGCTGCCGTCGCGCTCACCCGGATCGGCGAACCGGCGGTCAGGCCGCTGCTGGCCGCGCTGGGTGAATTCCAGCATCACGGGTTGCAGCACAGGCTGCCGGAAATTTTCCGCGCGATTGGCGCGCCGGCGATTCGCGGCCTGCTGGTAGCAGTGCTGGATGGCCGCGAACTGGAGCGCAGTCAGGCTGCCTGGCTGTTAGGTAAAATTGGCGAACCGGCGGTGTCCGGGCTGCTGCGCGCGCTCGATGTAGATCGTCCGCCGGTGCGTTATGCAGCGGCCTGGGCGCTGGGGATAGCGGGCAGTCCAACGGCTGTACCGGCCCTGATTCGCCATCTTGATGATACTGCCGATGCCCCGGCGGCTGGACTGCGCGTGTGTGACGCGGCAGCCCGCGCCCTGGAAGTGATCGGTACGCCGGAGGCGCGGTTGGCGGTTGATACCTGGCGCCGGGAGCAGCCGGAGTAGGGGAGCGCACATCGGCGCTCCCTGGCGGGCGACCGCCCCTACACAGCACCTATAATTCTCATCCTGTCCATGTAACGGGGTGATTTCTAACACGGCACTAACGGCCCGGGGGCGCTGTCCGTTGCGATGGATTGCGCCCCTATGCTATACTGCTGCCGTTATGTTCCCGGTTTCACAATAGAGGCAGTCATGTTGAAGATTCTAACCCGTGTAATGCCGATTATTGCCGCTTTGTTGGCTGCTGCCTGTGGTACGGTTGCCACACCCGAATGGTCAGCCGAGGCCGAGGGGACGCGCGCTGCCCTGAGCGCCACCGCCGACCAGCTAACCGCCCTCGCGCCGACCGCCGCGCCGACCAGTACGCCGACGGCCTCGCCTGTGCCGACTGACGCCCCGACGGCGACGGCGCTTCCGCCGACGGCCACCACTGAACTGCCGACCGCCACCACCATCCCACCAACTGAAGCGCCCACTGTCAACGCGGCGCCGCCGGGAGATGCGGCCAATGGGCAGGTGCTGTTTAACGAGTTAAAACCGGAAGCCGGTTTTGCCTGCTCAACCTGTCATTTTGCGAATCAGGAAGCCCAGTTGATCGGGCCGGGGCTGCTGAACGTGGGCATTCGGGCGGAAACGCGCGTGCCGGGTGAGTCGGCCTATGACTATATTCACAACTCGATTGTGAACCCCAGCGCCTATGTGGTGGAAGGCTTCCCCGATAATCTGATGCCGAAGATTTATGCGGAAATCTTTACCGAGCAGCAGATCAACGACATCATTGCCTATCTGTTCACCCTGAAGTAATCGCCATCTGGCAGGGCGGGTCTGACAACCCGCCCTTATGATGCCTGTCTGTCGTTTCAGGCGTCGCGCAGCAGGTCGTGTGTGCGGATCTGCACCGTTTCGCCATCCAGATCAACCGGCAGGGCGGGCAGTTCCAGGCCGACCGAGGCCGTCAGCGGCAGCGCGAAAAAGACGGCGGTGCCCTGTTCCGGCTTGCTGCGAATTTCGACCCGACCTCCATGCGCTTCGATAATCTGCCGTGCCACCGTCAAGCCCTGACCCATGCCCGGCACATGGATCGCACGTCCGGCGGGTGTGACCGGGCTGCCCCGGAAGAAGCGTGTAAATACATGCGGCAGTTCGTCCGGCGCGATGCCCACGCCGTTGTCGCGCACGCGCAGCAGCGCGTAACCATTGGTCTCGCCGCGAATATCCAGCGAGATTTTGCCCCCCGGCGGCGTATACTTAATAGCGTTGTCCACCAGATTGCCAATCGCCCAGCGCAGGCGGCGCTCGTCGCCCAGCACATACAGCCCTTTCTGCGCAATCACCACGTCCAGCGTCACGTTGGCCGCCTGCGCGATCTGCCGCCATTCGTTCGCCACCGTCCAGATGAGGGTGTCCAGCAGCAGGCGGCGCTGGCCGTCGCGCACGCCGGGCGCTTCCACGCCGCTCAATTCACGCATTTCGGCAATCAGCTTTTGCAGCGTAACGGCGTGGCGCGCCAGTTCGCGCGGCAGAGGGGCCTGCGGCTGGCGGCTGGCTTCGGCGCGGGCGAGATCTGCCACCGGCTTCTGCGCCTGCACGAAACGGTTCAGCAGCGCGTCACGGGCACGTTCCAGCCGGACTTCCTGCGTGACATCGCGCAGTAGAATCACGGTGCCCACCCGTGCCTGTGACAGATCCAGCACGGCGGCGGCCTGCGCCGACAGCATTTTGTCATCCAGTTCTACCCGGCGTGGGTCGCCCAGCATGTACAGGCCGGGCGCGATGACCGGCCCCAGGGTATCGGTGATAGCGGCGGTTAAATCGCCCAGCCCGGAACTGCGAAAGATGCGGTGTGAGCCGATCATCTTTTTGGCCGTTTCGTTCATCAAAATCACGCGCCCGTCATTATCCTGCACGATCACGCCGTCCGGCAGGGCTTCCAGCACCGCTGTCAGATGTTCCGCCTCCCGGCGCTGGCGGCGCAGCGAAGCCCGCAGCGCGTCCTGGCGTTCCTGCACGTAATCGGCATAACGGTCGAGCGCCTGCCCGATAGCGCCGATTTCGTCGGTGGCGGCCATGCCCGTGCGGCGGAAGGACTGGCCGGCGGCCAGTTCCCGCGCTACGCGGGTAATGCGGTTGGCACGGCTCACAATCAACAAGTTGATGCCGGCGAATACGACAATGACGACCGCGCCCGCAACGAGCGCCATCACCAGTCCCGTGATCTGCCGCCCCATTTCGGCCAGCGCGGGGAGCGTATCCGACACGGCGGCGGCAGTCACACCCAGCACGTTCGGTCCAAACTGAAACGGTGTGTAGTGACTCTGGTACGTCTGGCCGCCAATCATCACCGGCTGGGCCGGCTGTGCCCCGGCCAGCGCCGCGTTGAAGGTATCCGGCGGCAGCGCCAGCGCGGTCAGGGTGTCATCATTCAGTGGAAACGTCGTGCGTGCCAGCGTGCCGTCCGGGCCATACAGCGTCACGTCAACCACCGCGCTGCTGCGTATATCGGCCAGCACCGCTTCCAGCCGCTGGCCGACCAGCGCCACGCCCACCAGTTCCGCGCCATCGTTGACCGGCACGGCGGTATACAGCAGCGTGTTTTCCGGCGTTCGCAGCAGGCCGGTCGCGCCGATGTAACCGGCGTCCAGCACATCACGCACGACCGGTTCGCCGCTTAAGTCCGTGCCGGTGCTGACGGCATAGTCATCACGATGGGTGACATGCAGCAGGCCGAGAAGTTCGCGCCCGCTGGCATCGGTGATAATCAGGCTGTCCAGTCCCGCCAGCCGCGCCGGGCCGTCGAGCAGGGTTTGGAGCGCCTCGGCATCCTGATTACGAATCGCTTCGGCCACGCCGACGGTAAAGGCAGCACGCTGCGCTTCCTGCCGCTGGCGCTGGTACAGGGCGGCGGCGCGATCAGCGATGGCGCTGCCGCTGGACAGCAGGATATTCTCCTGGGGGATCACCAGCTTATCGCCAACGGTGTTTGCCAGCAGATACGCGCCGGCCATCGCCACCACCAGAATCACGGCGAACAATGGCAGCAGCAGCCGCCACTGCAACGAGACAAAGCGCGGCGGGTTAACAGCGCCAGTCATAACGGCACTCCATGAAGATTCAATGCTAAATTTACGTTCATTATATTCTTTTCTGCTGAGTGTGCCTATCGGAAAAAGGGACTATCAGCACGTGCCGTAGCCGCGTGTGTCAAACGTCAGCGGGTCTAACGGCACATCATCCACCCGCGTTTCATAATGAACATGCGGGCCGCTGCTGTTGCCGGTGCTGCCGCTCCAGCCGATGATCGCGTCTTTCACGACCATATCTCCAACGGCCACGTTGGCCGAGGTGAGATGAGCGTAATAGGTGATGAACGCGCCGTTCTGGACGATCACCAGATTGCCATACCCATATGTGTTCCAGCCTGCCCAGGTGATAATGCCGCTGTGTGTGGCCTGAACCGGTGTGTTCAGCGGCACCCCCAGATCAATCCCGCTGTGCGCCCAGTTAAAATACTGCGTCAGCGTACCGGATACCGGGTTGCCGGATGGCGCGCAGTTATCACGGCTGCCGGGAAAATCGCCATAGGGTACGGACGCGGCAAAGGCCTGAATCGTGGCGACCAGATCAGGGGTTGGTGTGCCGGGTGGTACCGTTGGAATGACCGGCGTAGGTACGGGTGGCGACGTGGGATAGGGCAGTACCGGCGCTGCCGGGTACACTGGCGGCGGCAGGGGCGGGGTGGGCGTGACCGGCAGGCTGAAGCGGGTATTGCCGGTGCGGGGCAGGAACGAACCGATGGGCGGCAGATGGGCGCTGACGATCTGAAAGGGTGACTGGTTGTAGTCCGGCTGCCCGCTGTTCAGATAGGCGACCAGCGCCGGCTGAAGCTGCGCCAGCCGGGCGGCGGGGGTATCTGCCGGTGCCGGGGTGGCGGTCGCGGCTGCCGGTGCGCCTGTCCCGCGCGGCGGCGGGCTGATACTTCCTACCAGATATGTCAGCAGTCCAACCGCCCCCGACATACCGGCGATCACCAGTACAGCGCGCGCGAGATGCTGAATCTTCGATAAACGCATACAGATAATTCGCCGGTTCTTAGCCAGTCTTTAGCATCTTCTTATCGTTCTCAGTCTATCATCTAACGCAGTATCCAAAAAATAAGGTTCAAGCGATATGAACTCGGACATCGAGTATTCTGGCCGCGCCGACGTGCATGTACATACCTGCGCCAGCGATGGCCTTCCCACCGCGCAGCAGGTGCTGGACTATATTGCCCGGCGCGGCCATCTGGATGTGGTGGCGATCACCGATCATGATGTGCTGGACGCCAGCCTGTGGGCCTATGAGCAGCAGGGACGTTATCCGTTTGACATCATTCCCGGCGTGGAAGTCACCGCACGGGAGGGGCATGTTCTGGGATTGTGGGTGATGCAGCCGATCCCCAAAGGACTGTCTGTCGCGGAAACGGCGGCGGCGATTCACGAGCAGGGCGGTGCAGCTATTCTGGCCCATCCTGGTGAAATCCTGATCGCCGGTCGTCATCTGTATCGTTACTTGCGGCGGCCTGAAGTGTTACTAAAATGGGGAATTGATGGTATTGAAGTGTATAACGCCGGGACGATGACCCCGGGTAACAATAGTATTGCCCGGCATATAGGTGACCAACTGCCGCTGCCGCTGGTTGGCAACAGCGACGCGCATACACTGAACGCTATTGGCTGTGGCCGAACACGTTTTCCCGGCCACACGGCTGCCGATTTCCGCCGGGCGCTGATGCAGGGGCAGACGGTTGCGGAAGGGGCATCATGGCCCATAACCGACTATTTGAAGCTCTCACCCAGTTCGATACAACGGAAGTTGAGCGCCTCTTTGGTAACGAGTATGCGTTCGACCCACCCGACCCGACTCTGGAACTGGCGCCGATCCAGCGAGTAGCCATCGTGGCCGAAGCCTTCCTGCCGAAGGTAGACGGTGTTTCGAAAACGGCTTATCTGGCCGTGCGCCATTTACAGCGCACCGGACGCGAAGTGCTGGTTTTTGCGCCGGACATCGCGCCCACTTCGATTGGACCAACGCAGGTGATTCCGCTGCCATCATTCGGCCTGCCGGTCGCGCCGGAGACCCGCATCGCGCTGCCCACGCTTTCGATTGGTGACTATCTGGACGATTTCAAACCCGATCTGATTCACCTGTTCAGCCCGGCGCTGCTGTCGGTGTCGGCGATGCTGGCCGGGCGGCGGCGGGGTATCCCTATCGTGGCGAATTATCAGACCGACCTGCCCGGCTACGCCGAGCATTACGGTTTTCCGCTGCTGTCACTGCCCACGCGGGAGTGGCTGCGTTATATTCACAACGGCTGCCATCTCACGCTGGTTCCGTCGAATTTCACGCTGCGCCAGCTTCAAAGCTGGGGCTACCACCGGCTGCGCCGCTGGGGGCGCGGTGTGAACGGGCAGCGGTTTAATCCGCGCCATCGCAGCCGGATCTGGCGCGAAAAGCTGCTGAACGGGCGCGACCCGGCCTCTCTGCTGTGTATCTATGTGGGGCGGCTGGCGGTCGAAAAGCGGGTTGATCTGCTGCTGGAAGTCGCGCGCACTCCCGGCGTGGCGCTGACGATCATCGGTGATGGCGCAATGCGGGCGGAACTGGAAACCCTGTTCGCCGGGACGGACACGCACTTTATGGGCTACCTCTACGGCGATGAACTGTCGCAGGCGTTTGCCAGCGCGGATGTCTTCACCTTCACCGGCGCGGCGGAAACATTCGGCCAGGTCGTACAGGAGGCGATGGCTTCCGGCTTGCCCTGTGTGGTCATCAATCAGGGCGGGGTGGCTGATCTGGTGGAACATGGCGAAACGGGTTTCCTGTGCGCCGATGACCCGGAAAGCTTTGCGACTGCTGCCCGGCTGCTGCGCGACGATCCAACGCTGCGCCGGCACATGGCCGCCAGCGCCCGCCGCGCCGCCGAACGCCAGCCCTGGAGCGCCATCATGGCCCAGCTTGAACGCTATTATATCGAGGCGCTGCACCTCAACGAACGTTTCAGGCATCTGTTCCCGCCGTTTGGCCTGAATATCCCCCTGCCCACCCTGTTTCGGTGGTAAATCCTCATCAACCGGTATAATGGAAGGGCGTATGATGATGCGCTCTTCCGGTTATTTTTACATCAATAAGGACTTTATAGAATGACGGACGATAATCCCAAGACGCTGGCGTTGATCGCCCATGACGGCAAAAAAGCGGATATGGTGGCCTTCGCGCTGGCGCATAAAGATGTGCTGGAACGTTACGAACTGGTGGCGACTTCTACGACCGGCACGCTGCTGCGCGATAAATGCGGCCTGAAAGTGAGCCTGATGCTCTCCGGCCCGCTGGGCGGCGACGCGCAGATTGCCTCGCAGGTGGCGGAAGGGTTGATCGAGGCTGTGTTTTTCTTCATTGATCCGTTGGGCAAACATCCGCATGACCCGGATATTCAGGGTTTGCTGCGCATCTGCAACGCCCATAACGTGCCGCTGGCAACCAACGCGGCTACGGCCAGCTTCATTATTTCGACGAAGGCGCTGTAATTACGGCTGCCGTCCGTCGGGCAGGCGTGGCATATACGTCATGTTTACGGTGGTTGAAATAGAATAAGACCTGATATATGCTGTCCGCCGGTTCGTCAGGCGGATGTAAGGAGGTTTTTCCATGCGATTGAAAATCGCCATTCTTGCGGCTGTGCTGCTGCTGGTGGCAGTTCCGGCGCTGGCGCAGGAGACGGGTAATGTCGTCAGTTTTAACGGTTTCAGCTTCACGTTTGACACAGTTCTCGCCAGTAATGTCAACATTATGCAGTCGGCGGGCAGCCAGGATACTTTCCCGCCTGAGCCGTCGCATACCCGGTTCTTCGTCTACAACGGTACAACCGTACCGCAGGGGTTATTCGACCAGGGCATCGTGGTGACGCTTTACCGCACAGCCGACTTTGCCGGTTATAGCGACGCCGAGTCTGCCTTCCAACAGCTTCAGACACTGCTCGCACAGCGGCCCAATCTGGCCTCGTATATGACCGTCGCCGAAGATGGCAGCGGCCAACCTCTGCCGTTTCTGCCATCCATTCCCGCCGGTCAGGCCATCCGGGCCCGCGCGCAGTACGTGGAAACACCGGTGGTGCGCGGCGTCAGCTATGTGACCGTCTACCGCCAGGATGTGAGTCCGTTCACGGGCGGGGAATTTGTCTACACCTTCCAGGGCTTGAGCCAGGACGGGGCTTATTACGTGTCGGCCATCCTGAATATGGATACCACCGTGTTCCCGGCTGAACTGCCAGCGTTCGACCCCAACACCTTCGACGCGCCGCAGTATTTTAACGAGAGCATCCAGCAGTTGAATCAGGCCGGCACGGAAGCCTTTACACCGTCGCTGTCATCGCTGGATGTGCTGGTGCAATCGTTCGGGCTGGCACTGACCGGCATCCCGCTGCCCGCGACGGAAGTCCCTGCCGATACCAACACGGATCCAACCCTGGGCGGACTGGCCGGCACCTGGACGCTGGTATCCTACGGCCCAGCCGATGCGCCGCAGACGGTGCTGCCGACCGCGCCCGCCACGCTGACGTTTGCCACGACTGGCATCGCCGGCTCGTCAGGCTGCAACACCTTTGCCGGTTCGTTTGATTACAATGCCGGCGTGGTGACATTCCGCGACGTGGCCTCAACGCTGATGGCCTGCGACCCGGCTATTATGGATCAGGAACTGGCCTTACTGACGGCATTGAATACTGCTTCAACCTTCCAGGTCAGCGCCGACCAACTGCTTATCAACTACGATGGCGGCACGTTGATCTTCGTCAAAGCAGTGTAGGGTAATTCGCTGGGGGCGGGTTTCGAAACCCGCCCCACACGCTCACAGCGGAAGTTTATTCGCCCTGCGGAATAGGCCGCAGGCGCACGAACTTGATCACGTTTTGCCCGATGCAGCGCCCGATTCGCATCCCGCCTTCCATCCCCGCGCGGAAGTGAATTCCCCCATACATCCGGGATAACGCCGCTTCATAGGCGGCTGCTTCAATGGAGGTGTACGACCGGTCTTCAAAGCCGTGCCGCCGCCCTGAGCGGTCGGTGAAAGCGACGGTACCGAACATGGTCGTCAGCACTTCCGCCGCTGCCGCCGATACCACCGAATGGCCGGAAGGGTATTCGGGGAAACCGGGTGTTTCAACAAATGATGTCCAGGTAGGGTCAATATACTGCTGAATATAAGTGACCGGACGCAGCAGCGGGTGCTGGTATTTCCACGACCAGCAGGCGATGAACGCATCACCCAGCGAAATACCAACCAGGCCGTACATCATCGAAGCCATATCCAGCTTGAGGCCCAGCACCTCCACCAATTGATTTTCGATCAGCACCCAGTGACCGGCGGGCGTGCCGCTGCCTTTGGGGGTATCCACCCAGCGCCGCACGATGTCTTTCTGCTCAGGTGTGAGATTCTGGCTGATGGTCACAACTTCCTGCGCCTGCTGGTAAAACGTGGAGTTCGGGTCGGTGCTGAACTCCATCTTCGCCGGCACGGCACAGCTATCAGCGGAGTACAGCGCGAAGGGACGAATCATACCCCAGTGGGGTTCGCTGGGTTTCATCTCCGGGTCGGTGTAGACCCAGTATGACGGGTCGCCTGTCTTGGGTTCGTAGGGCAGATTGCGCGTGGCCTCGTAATTATCACCGGCAGCCCACTGTAATATGAGGTTAGCGATACTTTCCCCAAAGGCCAGCGACCGTTCAATTACCGCTTCCTCGACGGTGCGGGCGCGGTCGTTGATCTGGGTTTGCCGCAGCAGCGCCACCGGTTCCGCTGACTCCGGTTTAAGCAGCGCGGTCAGCAGGGTGGACAGCGCGCCGTTGGCCGAGGTCGGCCAGTCATACACGGCATTGGGGTCAATCCGGGGCATCACGGGCATCCCATTCAACTGGCGGCCCATCGTAAATGAATCGGGAATACCAGGATGCACCGCCTCGTACAGCGTAATGCCCGCGTACGCGTACAGCCGCGAGGCCGCCGGCGGCGTCCAGCCTTCGGCCTCCACGCGGTCATACAGCAGTTCCATCCATTGTACGGCCAGCGTGGGGTCTTGCTCGGTCGCCGGCTGCGACACCGTTGAGATAATATCCTGCGCGCGGCTGGCGGCGGGCAGGCACAGCAGTATGAGTAGAGCAGCAAACCACAGCATTCGATAGAATCCGCGCATCTTCCCCTCCCGATAAGAATGAAACACAAGAGGCGCAGTTAATAGCGCCTCGTTGGACGGAGTCAATTGTACCTTAACCGCTGTGTTCCGCCAGCCGTACCGCTAGCGCCAGTACCCATTCGGCCAGCGCCGATTGCAGCACGGCGAAACCCAGCAGCGTCACCCCCAGGAAAATACCAAACGGGATGACTGTCCAGATTTCGCTGAAAAAACCCAGATTCAGAAAGGCCAGCCCCCAGTCGCTGAAGGCCGCAAACGCGCCCATCAGCCCCCAGGCGGCGGCATCGGGCAGTACCAGCCGCCCCTGCACGAACTGCGTCGCGCCGATGAGCAGCCCGACGGCCAGCGCCGTGCGCAGCACAATGCCAACAATCAGTGTCAGGGTGCTGTAGGTGCGCTGCTGAATCCAGACCGAGAACAGCAGGCCGGCAGCGGCGCTTAAGCCCAGACTGGTAAACGGCAGCAGCAGCGAGGCCGTCATCAAAAAAGCCAGCAGCAGCGCCCCCGCCAGCGGCGAGATTTCGGGGGTGATGCCGTTTAGCAGCAGGTCAATATACTTACCCTGAAACGCGGTCAGATCGTAGAGGATGCCCAGAATCAGCAGCAGGCGCGCCGCCAGCATCACTCCCAGCAGGCCGCGCAGCCGGTAATAGACGGCGGCCCAGCGAATCCGCAGCGTCAGGTTCACGCCGCCCGCCGTTGACCGCAGATTATCCCAGGTCTGGCGGCGCTTTTGTTCGGTGACGACGTTGACTGTCAGCGCCAGCGCCGCGATCTGCATGATGATCTGCATCCCCAGCAGCGGCCAGAATATGACGGCCAGGACGCTTTCGGTCAGGTTTTGCCCCGGCGGTTTGCGGAACAGATCGGTGGCGATGGCATACCCGCCGGCCAGCAGCAGCCCGCCGAGGACAACCGTAACCGCCGCGCGGGTGAACTGCGCGCGGCGCGGCAGGGTTTGGGCTGTTCCCAACTCATATCGCGTTACCGGATGGTCATAACGCGCCCAGGGTGGCAGTTGCCCGCTCAGACGTTGCAGCATATCGCCTAATCCTGATGAACCAGTAAATCCCCGATATAATGATCTAACTTCGCCAGTGCGGTTTCCCATTCGTTCGTTTCCACGCGAACGGTGTGGCCGTAACGAATATAGTGAATATATACTGATGGTGTGCTGCCGTCCAGTTGTTCGCGGGTGGCAGCGGCGTACACACCCACTTGCAGGTGATACCGTTGGGCGTGCTGGCGGATAGCGGTCGGATCGCCGGCGTAGCCGCGCACATAGCTGGTTTTGTAATCAATGATCGTCCACGAGTCGCCCGACTGGAACAAGGTGTCCAGCACGCCGTGAATAATGCGCCGGTCGGAGCGGTAGACAAACGGAATTTCGCGGTAAATCGCCTGCGCCGCTTTGAGCCAGCCGTAGACATCACTGGTCAGAAACCGGTCGAGCAGGCGGCGGGCTTCGTTCACGGCATATTCCTGCTGCCGGGGGATGACCACCCCCAACTGCCAGGCATAACTGCGCAGGATGCGGTCAAGCTGCTCGCGTTCGGTCGGCCACTGCCACCAGCCCAACGGCTGCTTCATGCCCAGCACTTTATGGACGATTTCCCCAATCAGGCGGCGGGAGACATCGCCCCGGTAATCACTGACGGTCTCGATGTGCGTGGGCGCGTCGTGTAAGACGCTGCGGCGGAAACGGTCGCGGTAGTACGGTTCGTACTCCGCGCTGCCCAGATCGGCTATCTGCGTGGCGGTCAGATGGCGGGCTGGCGCGTCAATTTCAAGCGCGATGTCGGCCAGCAGCGCCGGGGGGTGGGCTGCGCCGGACAAGGGCTGCCCCTGCCGGACGGCGGGATCATCCCAGGCCGAGGCCGGATGGCGGTCATGGGACAGCAGAATTTCATCCGGCGGCGGCTGGGTGGGCACAATCAGGCTGACCGTGCCGGGGCCGTCCCGTTCGATTATGCCGGTGTTCGGGGTCGTTTCGTCCAGTCCCAGCCCGGCCCACAGCCAGTCGAGCCAGCCACCGCGCGTCCAGCCCTCCTGTTTGGTGGCAATCTGCCCGCTGACCAGCAGGTAATCCTGCGCGCGTGTCGCCGCGACATACAGCAGTCGCTTGCGTTCGGCTTCGTCGCGCAGGCGGCGCAGCCGGTCGGCCTGCCGGTGGGCAAAGCCGCTGTCCGGTTTATGGGTGCTGCCATCGTAAGCCTTGCAGGTCAGGCCGTACACCGGGTCAAGGCGCACGATGTCGCCGCTGCTGGCGTGAGGGTTGGTCCAGGTGGCATCGGCCAGCACGACCAGCGGAAATTCCAGCCCTTTGGCCGCGTGGACGGTCATCAGCGTCACCGCGCCCTGCGCTTCGATGAATGCTTCGCCTTCACGGGCTTCACGTTCGCTCAGATCGCGTAAGACCTGTGAAAAGGCGCCCAGCATCACCTGGCCGCTGGCCTGCGCCTTGTCAATCAGCTTTTCCACGTTGCCACGCCGTCGCGCTCCATCCGGCAGCGTCGTCAGGGTCGCCAGATAACCCGTGTGCGCCAGGATTTCGCGCAGCAGATCGGCAATGGTCACCCGTCCCGCCAGTCCGCGCAGCTCACGCAGGCAGTCGTGAGCGAACGTGACCAGCGGGCGTTCGGCCTGCGGCACGCGGTCAGCCGCCGCCAGCGCGTTCCAGAGGGGCTGGCGGTCGCCGTTCGCATCGCGGCATAGTCGCAGCGCCAGCAGCGCCTCATCGCTCAGATTAAACAACGGTGACCGCAGCGCCGCCGCCAGTGCCAGATTGTCAGCGGGGTTGTGCAGCGCCGTGAGCAGATTCAGCACATCCCAGACTTCCTGGCGGCTGTAATAACCGCGTCCGGCTACTGTCGCATAGGGCACACCGGCAGCCTTCAGCGCATCCTCGTAGATCGTGATGTTGGAGGTGGACTGGAACAGGATGGCTGCATCGCCATAATGCAGCGCGCGGTGTGTTTGCGTCTGTTTGTCGTAAACGGCGCGCGGCGGGCTGCCATCCATCCCGGCGGCGCGGCGGACATAGGCAGCGATCTCGTAAGCCTCCCACCGGCGGCACTTGTCGGCTTTGCCCTCATCCTCACCCAACCGCGATTTATCCAGCAGCAGCAGTTCGACCGGCGGGCAGCCGTCGGGCGCATCCGCGCGGAAAGCCGTCATCAGGGCGTCCATTTCGACTTCATAATCGCTGACCGGGCTGGTGGGCGTTCTGGTCAGAAGGCGCGCGAACAGATGGTTGAAGCAGTTGACCAGCGGTTGATGGGTGCGGAACGACTGCGCCAGCAGTACGGTCTGCCCGCCGGCTGCTTCAATCACGGCACGCACATGGTTGAATACGCTTACATCCGCGCCGCGAAACTGGTAGATGGACTGCTTCGGATCGCCGACGACGAACAGGCAGCCCGGCAGCGCCGGGTCAGCCAACCGCTGCACGATGTCCCACTGGGCGGCGTTGGTATCCTGAAATTCATCCACCAGCAGATGCCGGAATTCCGCGCCGCGATAACGGTCACACACGGCAGGGTGGTGATTCAGGAGGTGGCGCGCCAGCCGTTCAAGGTCATCAAAGTCCAGCAGGCTGTCGGCCTGTTTCAGCTCGCGGTAGGCGGCCTGCGTTTGCCGGATGAGCGCCGCCCACAGCGGCACCAGTTCGGCGGCGCGGCGGTCGAGGTCGCCCGGCGGGTCGCCAATCAGGTCTAACACCGTCGTGGCGGTTTCCCGCAGAAAACGAAGTGCGCCTTTGGCTTCGTTGAAGATGTCGTGGCCGCCCCACCGTTTGGCACTACTGCCCGACAGGTTGATCATTTTTAGAATGGTCAATGCCTGAATACAGGCGTCACGGTCTGCCCTTGCCTCCAGCAGGCGCAGGGCGTCCCAACCGTGCTGCCAGACGACCAGTATCTTATCCTCGCTGTTGGACGGCCACTGGCCGCCCGGTGGCTGCCAGTCAGCATAGCTCCAGAAGGCCGCATTCGCCGCAAGGTCATCCAGGGTGCGCGCGGCGTGATCCTCCCACTGTGCCTGCCAGTGGGCGAACAGATCAGATGGTAGGTCGCCGGGTTCGACAGCGATCAGTTCGACCAGCGCCTTACGCACCGCGTCTGTGCCGTATTCCAGCAGCAGCGCCACGCCCTCGTCATCACTGGTGACAACAGTCTGCAATACCCGGTCAATGGCGTCGTCCAGCAGCAGGCGCGCGTCGGTTTCTTCCAGCACTTCAAAACGCGGGTCAACCCCCGCTTCGGCGGCATTGGCCCGCAGCAGGCTGGCACACAGGCCGTGAAGCGTGTCTATACGCGCGCTTTCGATACTGCCCAGCCAGTTCGCCCAGCAGGCTTCATCCGGCGCAGCGGCGTACCGCCGTTCCAGTTCCCGCCGCACGCGGTCGCGCATTTCCTGCGCCGCCTTCCGCGTGAAAGTGATGGCAACCAGCGCGTTCAGCGGCCAGTCGTGGTGGCTGTCCAGCAGCGCCAGATACCGTTCCACCAGCACGTGCGTTTTGCCCGACCCGGCTCCGGCGACGACGATCATATTACGGTCAGGGGTGTAGATGGCAGTGTGCTGTTCGGCGGTAAGCTGCACGGTTTATGCCTCGCGCTTGAAACGGTTGGTCAGCCCGACGCGGCACATCTGGCTGAAATCGCAGTAGTGCGCGCAGCTTCCATCGGCTTTGTTCGGGTGAACGGCGAAATCGCCCGCGCGCCCCCGCTGGATATAATGCCCCAGATGTTCCTGCGCCATGACGAGGGCTTCAACGTCCTTTTCCTCATTTACGGTCATCGCGCCGCTGAGTTCGCGGGTGTTGAGATGCCAGAACGTGCCGCCGGCGACTCCTGCTGGCGCAGCCGGCTCGGGGTCGTCGGTCATGGTCTGCGCGACCAGCAGGTACAGCATCATCTGGAAGTTGCGTCCGCGCTGCATCTCAGTCAGGGGGATGCGGGTGCTGCCGGTCTTGTAATCAATCACGACCAGCCGGTCGCCCAGCCGGTCTATCCGGTCAATCCGCCCGCGCGCGTGCAGGCGTTCGCCGCCGATGTCCAGCGTCACCACGTCCTGTCCGTCCGTTCCAAACGGCACTTCCTGGCGGTACGCCTGGCGCGGCTCATCGCCAAATTTTCTCGTAATCGGGTTGTTCTCGGCAAAATCCGCCCGGACGAACGCTTCCAGTTTACGAACCAGGGTGGCCTGTTCCTGCGCCCACAGCGCCGACGCACGAAAGCCGTAGCGCGCCGGGGCGGCTTGCAGCACGTCGGCGGCTTCTTCCCACAGAATACCGGCGGCGAAATCGGCGTTCTGCGGCGCGATTCTCACCCCGGACTGCGCCAGGCGGCGGTAGGTGCGTTCCAGAATATCGTGGTTGATTAACCCCAGTTGCAGCGCGTCGGTCCCGGCTTCCGGGTCTTTGATCGCTTCTAACTTAAGCAGACGTTTGGCAAAAAAGCGAAAGCCGCACGCGCCGTAATCGTTGAACTGGCTGGCGCTCCACACCCGGCGCGGGCCGAGTTCGTCCGCTACCCACGCGATCAGACCTGCATCGCGCAGGCGCCCGCTGTATGGATCATGCGCGGTTCGTGACAGCCGCCCCAGTTCAATCCGCCGTCCCCGGCACACACGCTCCCAATCAGCCGCGCGCGCGGTGACGAGCCAGTTGTACAGCCCGCTGGCCGCCGCGTCTGGCTGCGGCTGATTCAGACCATCGGCGGCGGCTAAAACTGCTTCGGTAATCGAGGCCGTGTCTGCCGCCGGTACCACACGGCCCAGACCCAGGCGCTGCTGCCGGATGAGATCGGCGCTGTCGTCAAATGCTGCCGCAACTTTGCGCCACAGATGGCTCGCCGGCCAGGGTGCGCCGTCCTGTATGGTTGGCCGGGTGAGGGTGAGCGTTTGTCGTGCCAGCCCTATCAGTTCGTAGAACAGGCCGTCATCGGCGGCGCGGTCAGCACGGGCCGCCAGCGGGATGCCGGCGGCGGACAGTGCCGCCCGTTCACTGTCGAGATAGAGCGGGTCTTCGGGAATGGGCGCGGGGAAAATCCCTTCTGACAGGCCGACGATCACCACATGGTCGTGCGGCAGGCCGCGCGCGTTTTCGACGGTGGTCACCAGCACATGCCCGGCGCGGTTCTGGCGGCGTTCGACACTGGCCTGTCCAACGGCCTGTTTCAGCTCACGGTAGAATGTGTCCCAGTCGGTGCGGGGATCGTCATCCAGCACCTGCGACAAAAACTGCGCTGACAGCAGACTCCGCAAAATCCGTTTGAGTTCGCGCAGTGCGGTCAGGTCACGGCTGATGATAGTCGTATCGTCCGCCGCGCGAATGCATCGCAGCAGATCGAGCGTGTAGGCCGCTCTGACCGGGGGCGGCGGATCATCATCCTGATCCGTGAGGTTATCTGCCCCGATCAGATTTTCCAGCCACCGGACGTAATCCGCCAAGGAAGCTTCGGCTGGTGGTGTCACCGCGTCGAAAAAAGCCGTCAGCGCGGCGGCCAGCGGCGCGGCAGCCGCCGGGTCGAGCGTGAAACGTTCGATTTCATCGTCGTCCGGCAGGTCGGCAGCCGCCTGCTGGATAGCCTCCAGCCACATCGCCCTGCCGCCGGTCACCTGCTGCGCCCGGCTCAGGCGCTCCAGCACATCCACCTGCGTGCTGTTCAGACCGGGAATCACAAAATAAGGCGAACGCAGCACGTCCATCACCCCGCGCTGGCGGAAGTCATAGCGGTGCAGTTCAAGTAAATTCAGCAGCGCGATAACTGCGGGGTTGTTCGCCAGCGGTTCGCCGTAATGCAGCGCGACCGGCAGGCCGTAAGCCCGCGCGCGCTGCGCCAGCAGATCGCCATAACGTTCCCAGTCACGCACGGCAACCAGCACGTCATCCGGCGCGCTGCCCGCCAGCAGCCGCCGTTTGACCTGCCGCAGCGCCGCGCCGGTTTCCTGCGCCGGGTCGGGCGCTTCGATCAGCGTCAGGCAGCCATCGCTGGGGCGGGGGGGGGCTTCTCCCAGAAAACCCACCGCCAGCAGATCGTTGAGCGCCGGATGCCGGTCGTGGGTGTAACCCGGCTGGATATAATGCGTGTTGAGCGGCACACTGTATTCGTCGTGGGCGTCTATCAACTGCTGCTCCGCCTGCGCGAAGCGGCGGCCAAGCGTGCTGTCATACCCGGCCACGCTTGGCAGAGTGATAATCGCGCGGCCAGCCTGAGCGGACAGCAGCGCCAGCAGCCGCGCCTGTAACGGGTTGAACTGGTCGAAGCCATCCACCAGCAGCAGCGCCACGTCAGCGGCGATTGTCGGATTATTCTCCAGTTCATCCAGCGCCAGCCAGCCCTCCCCATCACGGTCTACCAGATGGTGCTGCCGCAGCGTGTCCTGATAGGCGGCGTAAATGCGGGCAAGATCGAGGTCTTTCGGGGTGCGGGCCTGTTCCAGCAGCGCGTCAGGATAAATCAGGTTTTGTTTCAGTTCGTAGATAAACTCACCGATGTTGTCCACAAAGCCGCGTGTCCCGGCGATGTCGCCGTAGACGCGCAGTTGGCCCGCCTGTTTCAGCCGCGCCAGCAGGCCGCGCAGCAGGCGGCGGCGGGCGGTATGGTCAAGCTCACGCTGCGGCTGCCCGGCCAGATCAAGCACCTGCTGGTACAGGTGGTAGAAATCGAAGAAATGGACATTGAAGTACACCCGGCGCGCGTCCGGGTGTTCCACTAATCGCTGACGAAAGGCATCCTCCTGCCGTGTGTTCGGCAGCACCACCCAGGCGCGGGCGAAACGCTGCGCGTGCAGGGTGTCCAGCAGGGCGTCCAGCGCGTAGGCTGTTTTGCCTGCGCCCACCGGCATCAGCAGCAGATCGGTTGTCATGCGCCTCAGACCTCATCGAGCAGCAGGCGGCGGGTGCGGGTGACAATCGCTTGTGAAATACGATTGGGATTAGCGAGATAATTAGCTTGCAGGTTTTGCACCAGGGTGGGCAGGTGGCTGACCGGCACCACCGGATCGCGCAGGGCAATCGTGACCAGCGACTCGTCACCGATGAACACGATAACGCCAAACACCGGCACATCCAGACCGCGTTTTTCGAGGTACAGGCGCAGGTGATCTATATCTTCCACCACCTGCCGTGTGGGGCTGAAACCAAACGGCGACCACTGGCCGGCGGCGTTCTGTTTCATCCATTCGGCGGCCTCGTTTGCCAGACTGCCGGTCGAGTCCAGAATTCGAAAAACAAGCGCGCCCGGTGGGCCGATCATCACCGCATCAATGTAACCCAGACCGGGGCGGTTGATATTACGGATGAAACTGTAGCGGCCATCAAACTGCGGCGCGAGGGTGTCGCCGGTAATCAGCGCGAGGTTGTTTTCCTGGCGGCGGGTGAACGCGCGAATCGCCATACCCAGCCCCAGCAGGCCGGTGGCAATACCGATGACCAGCAGTGCCGTGCGGCCAAAACTCAGCAGGCCAAACTGTGGGTGGCTGGGCGGGATAGGGGGGATGGCAAACCCCAGCAGCGCCACCACGCTGACGAAGATGCCGATAGCGACGATCACAAACGCCAGTTGCAGCAGGTTATAGGAGCGCCGGGCTAAAGCGCGGGCGGGCGCGATATTTTCCATAAA
>JARKOK010000366.1 GCA_029975765.1 Aggregatilineales bacterium | reverse complement strand
TCATGGCAAAGGCCGGCGCTTCGGTGTCCGATTCACCCATCGCCGCCATCATCGAGGTCAGGTCCCAGTTCATCGTCATATCCATGCTGCGCATGGTGTTGTCGCTCAGGTTGATGGCGTAGCTGGCCTGCACGTCCATCCCTTCGTACATCTGCGCCACCATCGCCAGCGCCTGGTCAATGTCGGCCTCGCTCATCGTCTGCCCCGCTGCTTCCATCTGCTGTTTCATCATGTCGCGCATCATCGGGCTGTCCGCCAGCGCGGCCATGTTCATCGTCATCTGGAAGACCGCCGCGCCGTCGCTGTCGGCCAGCCGTTCCAGCTTCAGATAGCTGTTCAGGAATTCGGGATCGTAGAACTGGCTGAAGGTGGACGGATCGAAGCCCGACATATCCATACCTTCCATCTGGGCCAGCGTCATATCCATGATGGACTGCATCAGTTTGGCGATTTCCAGCCCGAACCAGCCGCCAGGAATACCGGCTTCGGGCAGCGCCTCGGCCAGCGAACTCAGATTGATGTAACCCACACCGTCTACCAGCCGCAGTTCAGTGGTCAGCGTGGCGGGGATGGCCGCATCTTCCTCAGCCGCCATAGCGACGAGGGCTTCGGGCAGCGTCAGCGCCAGGCTGAACTGGCCGTCGAAGCCGTTGAACACATCGGCCACCATCGTGCCCAGTTGGCTCATGTTCTGAAGCAGCGCCATCGGGTCGCTTTGCAGCGCCGCGTATTTTGCCATCAGCCCCGGCTCAACGTGGTACGCGCCCTGACCAGTGATGTTAAAGGCCAGCGAGTCGAACGGCGCGTCGGGGATATTGCTGATGGTCAGATCGAGGTTCATCGCCATCGAGGCGCTTTCGAGTTTCGCCATCGCTTCGGATGAGGCGTTAAAAATGGCGCAGTCAGCTTCCGACAACCCCCCACAGAAACCGGGAATCTGAGCCGCCGCCGGCGTTACTGCCGCTGCCAGCAGCAGAACGAGTGTCAGAATAAACGACATTTTCTTCATGCTCACTTTCTCCATGAGTGTGATGCGCCGCAGCCGGCGCAAATCGGCCAATCAGATGGGTTCGGCTTCAGACCAGCAGTAAGATGATTTGAAACCTCACGCCTAGTTCATTATACGCGCAATCAGGCGGCGAAGTTTCACCCGATATTTGGGGGAGACAACATGGCTTAAGCTGGCGATTGACCTGCTGTAGCACCGGGGTATAATCGCTTTTGTGTTCGTTATCACTTTTGGAAAAGAAGCCACGATGAGCAGACGACCCCCGGTTTATCCTTTTACGGCCATTGTTGGTCAGGAGCGCATGAAGCGCGCCCTGGTGCTGAACGCGATTGACATGCGCATCGGCGGTGTGTTGATTCGCGGCGAGCGCGGCACGGGCAAATCTACCGCCGCGCGGGCGCTGGCCGCCCTGCTGCCGGAGATTGATACGATTGCTGAATCACCATTCGGCGATGACCCGGCGCACCCGGAAACATGGTCGGACGAAGTGCGGGAGCGTAAGGAACGGGGCGAAACACTGACGATCAAACGCCGCAAAATTCGTTTTGTTGATCTGCCGGTAAGCGCCACCGAAGACCGTGTGGTTGGCACGCTGGACATCGAAAGAGCAATCCAGAAGGGTGAGCGTCACTTTGACCCCGGCGTGCTGGCGGCGGCCAACCGGGGCATCCTGTACGTGGACGAAGTGAACCTGTTGGACGATCATGTGGTTGACCTGCTGCTGGACAGCGCCGCGATGGGCGTGAACGTGGTCGAACGTGAGGGTATCAGCTTCTCGCACCCGGCGCGGTTCATTCTGGTTGGCACGATGAACCCCGAAGAAGGCGACCTGCGCCCGCAGCTGCTTGACCGTTTCGCGCTGTCGGTCGAAGTACACGGCATCGCGGACGCGCCGGAGCGCATGGAAATTCTGGAACGGCACATTGCCTATGAGGGCGACCCGGAAGGCTTCCGCCACGAATGGGCGACCGCCGAGCAGGAACTCAGCCAGCGCATCGCCGCCGCGCGTGAAATCGTGGACAGCGTGACGTACACACGCCGCGATCTGTACACGATTGCCAACATCACCAGCAGCCTGCACATTGACGGCCACCGCGCTGACCTTGTGATTCTGAAAGCCGCGCGCGCCCAGGCTGCTTACGATGCCCGCACGCACGTCACCAATGAAGACATTCTGATGGCTGCCGAACTCGCCATCCCGCACCGGCTGAAACGCGGGCCGTTCGCTGACGCGCAGATGAGCGTGGCCGCCATTGAAGAACAGATGGAACAGATCGCGTCGGAGTGGGGCGAGGGTGACGAGATTGAAGAAGCCGCGCCCAGCGACGAACAAACGGCAGTGAAAAAAAAAGTCAACAGCTAGCCGGTGAAGCCTCCGAGGAAATGCCCGACCTCGGCCAGACGACGCCGACCCCCCAGAATGTGTTCGATAACCGGGACGCCTACTGGTGGGACGGCGGGCAGAAGGTCGAGGCCGGCACTGAATTCACCCCCCGCAAGTTACAGACGACGCTTGACCGTCTGACCCGCCAGCAGGCCGGGCGGCGCTCCCGCACGCGCACCGACCGCAAGCGCGGGCGCTACATCCAGGCGCGCCCCGCCAACGGCAATACGAGCGACATCGCCTTTGACGCCACGCTGCGCGCCGCCGCGCCCTACCAGCGCAGCCGCACCCGCCAGTTAGCCGAAAGCGGGATGGCCTACGCCATCCAGAAGCGCGACCTTCAGCGTAAAATCCGCGTGCGCCGCACGTCGAATCTCATCCTGTTCGTGGTGGATGCCTCGTGGAGCATGGCCGTATCGGAACGGATGCAGGCCACGAAGGGCGCGATCATGTCCCTGCTGACCGACGCCTACCAGCGCCGCGACCGCGTGGGGCTGATCGTCTTCCAGAAAGACCGCGCCAGCATGGTGCTGCCGCCGACGAACTCGGTTGTGCTGGCGAAGAAGGCGCTGCAAATCATCCCCGTTGGTGGCAAAACGCCGCTGTCCGCCGGGCTGCTGCTGGCCTATGACACCATCAAACGCGAGAAGGCGCTGCACCCGGATGTGCTGCCGCTGATGATTTTGCTGACCGACGGCGCGGGCAACGTCTCGATGAGCAGCCTGCCGCCGCAGGAAGAAGCGCACCGTATCGCGGAACAGATCAAAGAAGAACACATCAAAACCGTGACGATCAACATGGAACACGTCGCCTTCGATCAGGGTTTGGCGGCCAAACTGGCGGAGCGTATGGGCGGGCCGTGTTACGCGCTGGCGCAGCTGCGCGCCGATGTGCTGTACCACACGGTCAAACGTGAGATGGGCAGCGGGTAATTCAGTGCTGAGTAGTATGAAACTCAGTCCTTTAATACAGGAGAAGCGCACCGATGGACGTGAAAGTCTTTGAGATCAAGGAATACATGATTATCTGGCGGCAGTTGGAGCTGATGAACTTCAACGGCGTGACCGTGCGCGTGCGCGCCATCGTGCGCTGCACCGGCGGGGATTACACGATGGAGGTGTATTTCGTGGACGACGGCAGCGACGTGCCCGACGCCTTCTACGATGTAACCAATAAAAAAGGCTTCATGTTCCTGGATGTGCGCCACATCGGGCCGTTTGTGGATATGCTGCGGAACGAGCGCCCGGTTTACGGCCACCTGCGCGGCGACCGCCCCGACTGGATGAGCGTCACGACGGCCAAAGAACCTGTCGGCGAGGGCGAAGGGTAAAAAACCTGACACCAAGGCACAGAGCCACAAAGAATCTTTACTTTGAGCCTCTGTGTTAAAGGTATTGATGCTCTTTGTACCACTCGTAGGTATCGCGCAGGCTGGTACGCATGTCTATCTCCGGGCGGCACAGTTCCGTCCATGCTTTTGTGAAATCGAAATAGATGAAGCGCCCACCCAGGCGCACCTGATTGCTGTCTACCGGTGTATTGATGCCCATGCTCCGTGCCAGATCAACGGCAGCAGCCACCGGCGGCAGCGCCCAGTTCGGCGCGGGCAGGAATGGCCGCCGCGCGCCCACCACCTCCGCGATCAGCGCCAGCCAGTCGCGGTGTGAATAATTGGCCGTGCCCAGAATGTACCGTTCGCCGGTACGCCCGCGTTCGGCGGCGGCCAGATGCATTCGTGCCACGTCGCGCGCGTCAATCACGCTCACCCCGCCGGCGGTGACCGGCACCAGCGGCCCCAGTTTTTTCACCTGCGTGATGTAACTGCCGGAGATCATGTTCAGGTCGCGCGGCCCCATCACGATGACCGGGTTCACAATCACCACATCCTGCCCGGCGGCGACCGCTTCCTGCGCCACCTGTTCGGCTAACACTTTGCTGTAGCCGTAAGGGAAACGTTCTGGCGGTAGATTAAACGGTACGGACTCGTCGGCGGGCTGGCCGTCAGGGCGAATCCCCACCGCCGCCGCGCTGCTGGTGAATACCACTCGCCGCACGCCCGCCGCGCGCGCGGCTTCCAGCACCAGCCGCGTGCCGTCTACGTTGGCCTTCATCATGCGGGATACGTCGGCGCGCCAGTAATCCGCCACCGCCGCGACATGGAATACCCAGTCGCAGCCGTCGCAGGCCGCGCGCAGCGAGTCCCCATCCAGAATATCCCCCGGCGCCGATTCAAACGCCGCGCCGTCCAGCGCGTCCAGGCGCGAACTGGCGCGGTGCAGCACGCGGGCGGTATGCCCGGCGGCTGTCAGCGTGTGAACGATGTGTGACCCAACGAAGCCCGTGCCGCCAGTGACTAATGCTTTCACGAAACACCCCCCTGTGCAACCGGCGGAATTGTAGCCCGTTTGCGGCGGCGGGCAAAGCCTTACGGTTCCTCCGCCCATCTGCCCGTAGAATAAAAACAGCGTGGTTCCAGGATACCCGTCGCAGAGCACGGTTCGCCGTGCCGCTGCTGCCCGAAGTGCTGGACTGGATGGAGCAAGGCAGTCATGAATAGTGAATTACGCGCCGCGGCGCAGTTGGTACAGTCAAGAGCCTACGATGAGGCGCGCGCGCGGCTTCAGGAGTATGTGCGGCAGTCGCCCGATCAGGCATATGCCTGGTATCTGCTGTCGTTCGCGGAATCTGACCCGTTCGCGCGGCTAAAGGCCATTCATGTGGCCGCCAGACTGGCACCCGATAATCCCCGAATCAAAGCCCGACTACGACAAATTCAGGGGAAATCAGGGCGATCCCGGCTGCCCATTCTGGCAGGGCTGCTGGTGGTGCTGGCGGTTATTGGGGCCGGGGTGGTTTTCGTGTCCAGGCCTGGCGAGCGGTCCGCGCCGGTCATGCCGACGCTGGCCGAACTTCCAACCCTCACCGCCGCGCTGGCGGACATCTCGGCGCTGGCGGGTGCGCCATCGGAGATGCCCGATCCCACACACACGCCGCCGGTTGAATCACCCGACGAAGCGACCGCAGTTCCGACGGATGTCCCGCCAACGCTGCTGCCGACCAGCCTGCCGGCGAACGTGCTGCCGGCAGCGACGGCCAGCCTGTCAGCGCCGGCGAGTGGTGAGGTGGTCGTACCACCGCCGCCGCCGGCCACCAACGCAGCAGACCAGCCGCCCGCGCCGACGGCTATCCGTGATACGCCCCAACCGCCCACGTTCACACCGGTGCCGCCCACGCCCATCCCCAACGCCGCGCCGCTGAACACGCCGGTGAATATCGGTGCCGGGCAGATGCGTGTTATCGCCGTCACCCGTCCCGGCGACGCGCTGGTGCGGGAGTTAGGTGGCAGCGCCCAACCGCCGCCCGCCGGGCATAAATGGGTGCTGGTGGAACTGCTGCTGGTGTGCGCGGGCGCGGGCAACTGCGCGCCGGAGGCGGCCTCGCTGCGGCTGCTGGGGCATTACAGTCAGGTGTACGCGCCGGGGGCCGGGTTAGTGGTCGAGCCGCTGTTTGGCGCGGGGGCGTTCAACGGCGGGCAGGTGTGGGGGTACGCCGGTTTTGTCGTGCCGGACAGCGACACGCACCTGTATCTGACTCTGGTACAGGCCGGGCAGGAATACATTTTCGCGCTTCAGTGACGAACAGCGCGGCCTGACCGGTAAACACAACGAGGGCTGCACGCCCTCGTTGATCTTATCGCAAAGACGCCGCGACGGTCAGCCGCCGGCTTCGATCAGGCTGTACAAATCCTGGCTTTCCCGCGAGGGGCCAATGCCGAAGCGCGTGCTCAACGTATCACACAACTGCTGGTACTGGGCGCGCGCATCCTCCCGGCGGCCTAACTTGAGATAAATGTTCATGATTTCGCGGTGAATGTCTTCACGTTCCGGTGTTTCTTTCAGGGAACGGATGAAGTAACCCACCGCTTTCAGATGATCGCCGCGCCGTTTATTCAGCCGCCCCATGCTGATGAGCGCCTGGGCGAACAACTGCCGCAGTTGTTCGCGGCGCGCCACTACCCAAACCATCTCGATGGTGTGCAGGAAGGGCGCGTTATACAGTTCGATGGCCTGACTCAGCAGCCGTTCATCTTCCTGTTCGTCCGAGGCCATCATCGCCTGCTCGACAGCGGTCTGAAACTCATTCACGTCGTAATGCCGCACGACTTTATCGCTGGGGACGTAAAAACCGCCGCTGTACTGCGTCAGTTCGTAATTACCCCCCTCGACAACCTTCATACTGATGCGTTCGCTGATTTTTCGTTTAGTGACATGAAAGACATTCGTGGCTTCCTTAACCGAGAGTTCAGGCCAGAAGGTCGCAAATATCTCATCCCTTGTAACGAGAGGATTATCCATAAAGTAAAAGAACAGATTTCTGGGCAGCGCGCCATCCCAGTTAGTGATCGGTTGACCATTGACTAAGGCATGTCCCCGTCCCAGCGCGTAGACTTCAAGCTGCGGGCGCGGGTTCGGTTCAACCGTAAACATGACCTGATCGGGGCGGTGTTCCGTACCGAGCACGACCGCCTCGCCGCGCGCGACCATGCCGTACCAGGGTTGGTAGGTCAGCAGGCGCGAACTGATGGCAACCTGCACGCCCTCCGGCAAATGCGAAACCAGGGCTTCCGCAAACTGGTGGATGTCACTGTCAAACGGCAGACGGTCAAACTCATCAATGAACAGCGTGGTTTCAGAACCGCCGCGATATGCGCCCAAATCGGCGGCCAGCGCCTCACCCAGCGCCGCCGGTTTGCCGGCTGGCAGCGCCTGCCGCAGATTCCGCCCAAAACCATCCAGCACTTCATCAAATTCCGTCACCAGACCGGTCAGCCAGTCGGTCAGCGTTTCCTGACCATCGGAGATACGGTAATATAGCAGGCCGGCGCTGTTACTGGTTAGAAAATGGGTGAGGAATAAGGTTCGATAGGTTGTCCAGGGATAGAGCAGGATTAACTTTTTATCGCGGGCGCGTTCCTGGAAGGTTTCAACGGATACTTTGGTAACAGCATCTATCATTTTAGGCGCTTTCGTGGTGGGGGACACGGATATTCGCTAAATCCTCGCGGTGCTTATTTATGAGTTCGTCAGCGTTATAATAAGATTAGCACACCTCTTCGTAATTTGTCAATCAGTTTTGAAAGGTTTTGATAGTATAAAGCTGTATGTTTGTGGTGAAAATTAGAATCTGGCATACATTGAGGTAAGATACCGTTGGTCAAACAAATCGCAAGAGGACTTTGGTATGGGGAACCCATTTTACTTTTCATCATGCTTCTTGCTTTCTGGACGCCCAGCCCGACCCGTGATCAATGGCTGTGGCTGTTAGGGCTGCTGCCGGTGGTCTGGGGGGCGCGCTGGATCGCCACCCGCCGCTTATGGCCGTACACACCGCTTCAGGGGTGGATCATTGCCCTGTTGGTACTGGGTGTGCTCAACGTCCAGTTTGCCCCGGCGACGCGCGGCCTGATCATGCTGGGCCGGCCTCTGTTGGGGGTCGCCCTCTATCTCTATTTTATCGAATATGTTGCTAAATACAATAAATTATCCGGCCTGATACACGCCACGACGATTCTGGCGCTGGTCGTCGGCGCGATGGGCCTGTTTACGACCCAGTGGAATGACAAATCGGATCAGCTTGGTGTGCTGGTGGATGCGCTGCCGAATTTTACGAATCTGCCCGGACTGGAGGGCGGGCTGAACGCTAACGAACTGGCGGGCGCGCTGATCTGGCTGCTGCCGGTGATGGCGGCGCTGGCGGCCTATCGCTGGCGTGTCCGGTTGCCGCGTTGGGGCGTTACGCTGGCCTTTCTGGCGCTGTTCGCCGCGCTGTATCTGGGCCAGAGCCGCCTGGCAATTATCGGGCTGCTGGTGGCGCTGGCGGTGGTGGCGCGGCTGGTCATTCCGGCGGGGCGCTGGCGCCATCTGGCCCTGATCGCGCTGATTGTAGCCGGAATGCTGGAAGTGCTCATCATCAACAACGTTTTTAATGTCACCAACCAGACGCGAATGCGCGCGCGCGATGATGCCAGCTTCAGCGACCGCGTGGACATCTGGCGCAGCGGCCTGGCGATTATCCGTGACTACCCCCTGACGGGCTTCGGCATGTCCATGTTCCGCTACAATCCGGCGCGCCAGTTATATCCGGTTGCCAAATATGCCAACCGCATCCTGCCACATGCCCACAACGAATGGATTCAGATAGGCAGCGATCTGGGGCTGCCCGGTCTGACCGTCTTTGCAGGGCTGCATCTGGCCGCCGGGTATCTGCTGCTGGCCGGCTACCGGCGCGGCGACGATGAAACGAAGGCGCTGGCCGTCGGGGTGGCGGCGGGGCTGCTGGGTCATCTGGCCTTTGGTATGGGCGATGCGATTCCGCTGTGGGATCGCTTCGCGTTTATTTTCTGGTGGCTGCTGGCGCTGGCCGGCGCGAGCTATCTGGCAGCGGGAAAACCTTTACAGGTAAATGGATAAGTGCAGGATATAATAGAAATAGTGACTGGCACACCGTAACCGGGACATCCCCGGATTGAGCAGCATGAAGCGACAATCGTCCAACGGCCAGCCACCGCGCCTGGGCTTGCGGATTTTCCGGCGGCTGTGGTTGGTATTTAGTCTGCTGACGGCTATATTGTTGATTGTGGTGTTAACGGCCTCCTTCGACCATCCGGCAACCGCGCGCGTGATTGCCGGGGCGGGGGTGGTTTTATGCGGCGTGGGACTGGCTGGTGTGTGGTGGATGGCGGCGCGGCACGCGGCGGTTCAGGCTTATAACACGGCGGATCTGACAGCCCGCCTGGCGCTCATCCAGGCGTCAACGCAGCAGATCATGGCGAACTTCAACCACCGCAACGCGGTTCATGCGGCCTGTGAAACGGCCTTAGCCATCAGCCATGCCGATCAGGCAGCGGTTCTGGTGCTGGATGATGGCGGCCAGCATCTTAAACTGGTTGAAAGCGCGGGGCTGCCTGCCGCGTACCGTGAACAGTTACAGGCGGTGCCGTATTCTGCCAGCCTGTTTGATGGCAGCGCCCGGTTTATCACCGACACGACCACCCTGCCGGACGGCGACCCCTTTGGCAAACTCCTCGCCCAACAGGCGTTTCGCGCGCTGGCCCAACTGCCGCTGCATCAGGACGGCGTGCTGCTGGGCTACTTGACGTTGTTTCACAGCGCCCCACATTCGTACACCGAGGTCGAGCAGTATCTGCTCAATATTCTGGCCGGACAGGTAGCGGTGGCGCTGGACAACGAACGGCTGCTGCAATCGCTGGAACTGTATGCCTTTGAAACCTCACACCTGGAACACCTGTCCGAAATGCTGGGTTTCAGTCTGGAGCCGGATAAACTGGCCGATGCCGCCGCCGCCCTGTTGTGCCAGATGTTAAGGCTGGATTACGCGGCGCTGGCGCTGCTGGATTCGCACACCGGGCAGCTGCGTCCGGTAGGGAAGGATGCGCCCCTGCTGCCGCCGGTCAGCACGCTGGCGGAACTGGAGGAGACCCCGCCACCGCAGCAGTTTTTCCGGGGTGAGCCGCACAGCTTCAACGATTTTATGGCGCAGCACCAGCTTGCCAGCCTGATCTTTATGCCTCTGATGCAGAACAACCTGCTTTTCGGTCTGATCATCCTGGGGGCAGAGCAGACCCGCCGGCTGAACGAGCATGAGCAGCGTCTGTTAATCGCGGCTGCCGCGCAGATCAATACACAGATGATTAACGCCGTGCTGCATGAACAGACGCAGCAGGCGCTGGATACCCGGCTGAAACAACTGGCGCAGATTGAACGCATCGTCCAGCAGATTTCCAGTTCGCAGA
>JARKOK010000357.1 GCA_029975765.1 Aggregatilineales bacterium | reverse complement strand
GGAGGCTGCACCTGCCGAAACGTTCGACTGGATGGCGGAGGTGGGTGAGGAAGAAGCCGCTGAGGTGGAAGCGGAACCGGCAAGTGAGATGCCGGAATGGTTGATGCAGGCCCAGCCGCCGGAGGAAGAGGAAACCCCGGTAGAGGCGGAGGCTGCACCTGCCGAGACATTCGACTGGATGGCAGAGGTAGGCGAGGAAGCGATAGAAGCCGTCGAAGCGGAAGTTGAACCGGCGAGCGAGATGCCGGAATGGTTGATGCAGGCGCAGCCGCCGGAGGAAGAAGAAACCCCGGCGGAGGCCGAGGCTTCGGCGGCCAGCGAATTTGGCTGGCTGTCGGAAGCCGAAGAAGCGGAGGAGGAACCTGAAACCGCCGGCGCGTCCGATTGGCTGTCGGAATTGCAGTCACGGTCAGCCGCGAGCGAGGCTGAACTGGCGGCGGACGCTGAAGCACCCTGGTCGTTTGACAGCGTAGCGGGTGATGAAGAAGCTGCGCCGGCAGAAGTTGTACCGGACTGGTTATCGGAGGTACAAGCCCGGCCAACGGGTGAAGAAGCACCAGCAGCCGAGGAAACCGGCGGCCTGCTGTGGATGGACGAAGCTCCCGTCAGTGATGAGGCGGTGGCGGATAGTGAAGTGGAATGGCTGGACGAGGCTGAACAGGCGTCAGCCCCGGCAGCCGGTATGACGACCGATTGGTTAAGCCAGCTTGAGTCCCAGCAGCCCGAAGCCGAAGCGCAGGAGCCGGAAGCCGTGAGCAGCTTCGACTGGATGAGCGATCTGGAGGCGGAAGAATCGGAACCATCCGTCATCGAGTCGGAGGAACTGCCAGCCGGTGAGCCGGTGGAATCGCTGGACTGGATGGGCGATCTGGGCGAAGTCGAAGAAGAACCGCAGCCCCTGGCCGGGCTGGATGTGCCTCTGGCTGAGGCCGAGCCATCAGACGAGTTTGACTGGGGCGATGAACCCGCCAGCGAACCGGTCAGCACCACCGACATGCCCGATTGGCTGCGCGCTGTGTCACCCGTCCCTGAGGAAGAGGAAGCGGCAGCCAGCGAACCGGTCAGCGCGGGTTTTAGCTGGATTGATGATATTAACGCCTCTGCCGAAGTTGAAGAGGTTGATGAGCTGGCCGACTTCCCGGAAGCAATGGTCGAGCCGATACCGGATGATGAAGATGCCTTGCAGGAAGAACTGGCGCAGTCTCCCGCCAGCAACGCGCCGGACTGGTTGAACGCGATGGTGCCGGGGCTGGATGTGGACTCGATTGTTACGACCGGGGAATTTGAGGCGGCCTCCGAATTAGTTGAAGAGGAGCTTCAACCGCTTGAGCCGGGCAGTGCGCCGGCATCCCGGAAGGACTTTGACTGGCTGATGGATATTGTTGACGAGGAAACCCAACAGCAGCCCGCCGTCCTGGAGGAGAATGAACGTAAGCGTTTTGTGTTCTCGCGTCAGCCCTCCTGGCTGCGTCAGCCGGTGGAGCACCAGGATGATACCCCCGCGCCGAAACCTGATCGTTCGTCCACGACAGACCAGGAGCCGGATTTACCACCCTGGCTCCAGTAGTCTATGATGACGGGACTTTTGTTTGAGAGGAACGAGTGATGTCACCCGCTGATAATACACCCAATTTCGACACGATGTCGCCAGAAGAAATCATCGCCTGGATGGAAACCC
>JARKOK010000346.1 GCA_029975765.1 Aggregatilineales bacterium | reverse complement strand
CCGATCACCACATCGTCAATCGCCATCGGGTCGAGCTTGCCTTCGGTCTGGCGCAGCAGGTCGTTGATGACCGCCGCCGCCATGTCATCCGAGCGCACGTTGCGGGTCACACCTTTTTTCGCTTTGCCGACGGCGGTACGGGCAGCGGCGACAATAACAGCTTCACGCATGGTTGATATCCTTCGCTAAAAACTGGTTACTCACTCGATTTTGTCTCGTTTAGCCAAATTATGGGCAGCACAGAGCAACTGTATATTGTCACTTTTAAGGGATGTGCCACCTTTTGAAAATGGGATTATGTGGTCGAAGTGAAGGTTGGTTTCACTGCCACAAGCGACACAGCGTCCTTTGTCCCGCTTCCATACCTCAAGTTTTACTTCACTAGGTATCATACGTGTATGGTCTAACTCAGTAGTGGTAGGAGAATCGAGTTCAATATCTGGAATGAGGTGCAACTTGAATTTAAAGACCTGACGGTTGGTGCTTTGCTCTAGCCAAGCATCAACTAATTCAAATACGCCGTTATACACCCAAATTCCGTTTCGGATTTTCTCATACACCTTCACTTTTTCAGGAGCCTGGTATCCGCTTTTATATGCGTTAGCGGCTTCAAAAAACCGCCCATTTTGGGTTAATGTTCCGCTCGGATTGTGCATAGGCTGATCTAGGAGTTTTGGGTCAATTACACCTTTGCGTTTGGGCACATCATGACCTTCGTAAATCAGTATTTGTCCGTCCTCCTCAATACGATCCGAATACGGTGCTCCTGGACGAACACTCATCAAAATTATGCTGTAGGGCGGATTGCGCCGGAAATTCATACCTTGTTGAAGGTTTGATCCTTCCACAACACACATATCCAAATACGAAATAACATCACCTACGTCATACATTCTTGATTCTATTAACCCCGCTCAATTGGATCATCGGCCAGTGCGCCATAAGTGCGATCAAAGAAGCCAATCGGCCAGCCCATTTCGTCTACTGCTTCTATCTGAAGTGGTTGTAGGACAACCAGCACTTCGAGTTCACGGTTCGATAATCCTGTTGGCACTTCCAGCCGCAGAATCCCATCGTCACCAACGTGTGTTTTGACTTTGATTGTTTCCATCGTTCACCTTCCTCTGCCGCTGACTGCGGGGACACGGTTGCCCGCACCCCCTCTTTTCACTCAGAACTCGGCACTCGGAACTAATTCCGCAGCGGCTTGTTGTATTGCAGCATGTGGGCGATGCGCTCCTGTGTTTTGGGTTCGGTGACGAGGCTCATAAAGGCCTCGCGTTCCAGGTTCAGAATCACCTGCTCGTCCACCCAACCGGGTTCGCTGATCGCGCCGCCCGTGAGGATGTAAGCCAGCTTACGCGCCAGATGCGCGTCGTAGTCGCTGGCGAAGCCGCTCTCGCGGAAGCCTTCGATACCGATCAGCAGCGCCGCGTAAGCGTCCCGCCCTGCCGCCCAGACTTTGCCGGGCTGCTTCGGTGTGTAATCTTCCGCCAGCTGGCGCGCGACCCGTTTGGCCTCGCCCAGCAGATGCGCGCGGTTCATCACAATTTTGTCGTCCGCGCTCAGGAAGCCCATCTCACGGGCTTCATAGGCGCTGGTGCTGACCTTCGCCGTCGCAATCTGCTCGAAGGCTTTTTGCAGGTGGGGCAGCACATCGGCGTTGGGGCTGGCGGCCATCACCGGGCTGACCACACGGCGCAGCAGTTCCTTACAGCCGCCGCCCGCCGGAATCAGGCCGACGCCCAGTTCCACCAGACCGGCGTACAGTTCGGCGTGAGCAACGACCTTCGTGCCGGACATCAGCAGTTCCGCGCCGCCGCCCAGTGCCATGTTAAACGGCGCGGTCACAACCGGTTTAGCGTGGTAGCGCATGGCCTGGGTCAGGTCTTGCAGGTTAGTGATCATGCCGGTGAGTGTGTCCATCTGGCCGCTGTTGACGGCCATCACCACCATGAACACATTCGCGCCGATGCAGAAGCGTTCGCCATCATGCCCAACCACCAGCGCGTCGAAGTCGCTGTTCAGCCGGTCGAGCGCCTTCCACGACATTTCAACCAGATCGGCGTCAATCGCCAGCGCCTGGCTGTGGAATTCCAGCAGCGCCACACCGTCGCCCATGTCCAGCACGCTGGCGCTGGCGTTGCCGTCCACCTTGCAGTTGTTGGCCTTAAGCGCGGCCACCGTGATACGGCGCGGGTCTTTCTCCAGCGGTACGTAATCGCTGGCCTGCGGGCTGAAATACCCGGTGACCTGCCCCTTGTCGTCACGCTGGTAGAAGGTGGTTTTACCACTGGCGACCATCTGCTTCACCCAACCGGCCACTGGGTAACCCGCCGCTTCGAACCGGGGAATCGTGTCGGCCACGCCGATGGCATCCCAGATTTCAAACGGCCCCATCTCATGCCCGAAGCCCCACTTCTGGGCATTATCAATATTGACAATCGTATCGGTGATTTCCGGCACACGCTGCGACGCGTAAGCCAGATAGAAGGCGTGTAAATGCCACAGAAATTTCCCGGCGCGGTCCTCTTCATTAATCAGCAGGCGGATGCGTTCGCCCAGCGGCTCGACCTTACGGTGTTTGCCCACGCTGTCGAAACGCGGATTTTTCGGCGCTTCATACTCGAAGGTGTCCAGATTGAGTGTCCAGAATTCCTTTTCGCCGCCGGCGCCCTTCATCTGCTTGTAGAAGCCCTGGCCGGTTTTGTTACCGAGCCAGTTGTTGTCCAGCAGGCGCTGGCTTAGTTCGACCGCTTTGGGGTGGTTCAGCACCTCGCGCGCGGGGTCGTCGGGTATAGCATCGTACAGGTTACGGGCGACATGTACGGCGATGTCAAACCCCACCAGATCGTTCAGGCGGAAGGTGGCGGTTTTCGGGCGGCCAATCAGCGGCCCGGTCAGGCTGTCCACTTCTTCGACCGTGAAACCGTTGTCCAGGGTGTAGTTCATGGTCTGCATCCCGGACATACTCATGAAACGGTTGCCGATGAAGTTGGGTTTGTCCTTGCAGATGACCACACCCTTGCCCAGCGTCTTTGTGCCGAACTCGACCATATACTTGACCAGTTCGGGGTCGGTGTTGGGGTGGGGGATGACTTCCAGCAGATGCAGGTGGCGCGGCGGGTTGAAGAAGTGCGTGCCCATAAAACGGCGGCTGAAGTCGTCGCCAAACCCGTCGGCAATCGCCTGAATCGGGATGCCGGAGGTATTGGTCGTGATGATCGCGTCCGGGCGGGCGACTTCGATCAGCCGGGACATGAGGCTGCGTTTCACGTCCAGTCGTTCGACCACGACTTCGATAATCCAGTCGGCGTCGGCTACCAGGTCCAGATTGTCGTCCAGATTGCCGGTTTTGATCTTGTCGAGGTCGGACGCGATGAACACCTGCGGCGGGCGCGACGACAGCAGCTTTTTGAGGTTGTCGTTGACCATCTGGTTGCGTTTGGCGGGTGGGTCACCCGGCTGCGTGCCTTTGCTGGGAATATCCAGCACGACGGTATCCAGCCCGACCGCCGCCAGCAGCGTGGCGATACCGCCGCCCATCGTACCAGAACCGATCACGGCTGCCTTACGAATGTTATAAGTCATGGGTTCTCCTTAAATGACGGTAATTTTAAATTTCGGAGTAGGGGAGGGTCTCAGGCTCTCCCCTACGGGCATAACCGTGTAGGGGTACGGTACACCGTACTCCTACCAATGTTTACGCCAACTCTCTTCGTGTGTAATCCAGAATACGGCGGGCGATAATCAGCGTATTGATCTGGTCAGTGCCCTCGTAAATCTGGGCGATGCGGCTGTCGCGCATCCACTTTTCGGCCAGCCATTCGCGGCTGTAACCCATCTGCCCCAGGATTTCGACCGCCTTCTGGGCGATCCACGAGCAGGCGCGCGCGGCCTTCAGTTTCGCCATCGAGGCTTCCAGACTGTTGTGCTGGCCTTCGTCCATCATGGCAACCGACCGCAGTGTCAGCAGGTAAGCCGCTTTCCACTGCGCTTCCATTTCCAGCACGTCGCGCTGGATGGCGGTCAGTTTGTGATAAGGCAGGTCGTAAGGGATTTCGATGCCGTTTTCGGCCAGCTTTTCCTTGACAAATTCCAGCGATGCCCGCCCCACGCCCAGCGCGCTGGCCGCCACAATCGGACGGCTGGCGTCGAAGGTTGCCATCGCACCCTTAAAGCCCTTGTCCTCTTTGGTGGCCTGCACTTCGGGACTGCCGAGGATGTTATCCGCCGGAATGCGGGCATCGTTAAACACAATCGAAACCGTGTCGCTGGCACGGATGCCGTGTTTGATTTCGACCTTGCCAATGCTCACGCCCGGCGTGCCGGCTTCCACGATGAACGACTTGATACCGGCGCGTCCGGCAGCCTTGTTGACCGTCGCCCACACCACGACCAGCCCGTTCGATTCTTCCAACGCCAGCTTGCCGCTGGTGATGAAGATTTTTTCGCCGTTCAAGACCCATTCGTTGGTTTCTTCGTCAAAAACCGCCGTCGTGGACATGCTGGAATTATCCGACCCCGCGCCCGGCTCGGTGATCGCCATCGCACCCCACACCGGCCTGTCACCCTCGGCAAAGCGCGTCAGGAAGCGGAGTTTCTGCTCGGTCGTGCCGACGGCTTCAATCGCAAAGCCGCCTAAACCGGCGCTGGGCAGGCACAGATACACACCCGCATCACCCCAGGCTAACTGCTCGACCAGCAGCATCAGGCGCAGATTGGCCGTACCGGGTTTTTTCTTCTTGTCGCCGCCCTCGCTGCCGCCATTGGCCGGGCGGGTGAGTTTTTCCAGCGTGGCTTTCTGCTGGTCGCGCAGAATCGGCCAGATCGCTTCAACGAATTCTTTGGGGCGTTCGTGTTCGTTTTCGTCCAGTTGGCGCGCATACGGGCGCATGTAGGTTTGCGCCATGAAGGCCGTCATCTGCGCCATCTGCTGGACGTGTTCGGGGATTTCGAAACTGATTGCCATCGCGCACACTCTCGCTTCAATTCATATTCGTGTTGGTTATCAGTTATCGGTTATCAGGTTTTACTGAAAACTGATAACTGAAGACTGACAACTGAAAATTAGACAATTGCCATGCCGGTGAAGGTCGGGAAACCGCGCCCGTTCCGCAGCCAGCGTTCCACCGGATACTCGCGGATAAAGCCGTAGCCGCCGAGTACCTGCACGCCAGCATCCGCAACTCTCAGCACCATCTGGTCGGCGTACTGCCGCGCCAGATAGGCTTCGCGGGTGGCATCCTCACCCTGATCGAGCTTCCAGGCCGCTTCCCAGGCCAGCAGCCGCGCCGAGTCAATCTCGATAGCCGCTTCCGCCAGCATGAAGGCGATAGACTGGTTCTGGGCAATCGGTTTGCCAAACTGCACGCGCTGTTTGGCGTAGTCCTTCGCGTACTCATACGAGGCGCGCGCCACGCCAACGGCCAGCGCCGCCAGCGCCACCTGGCTGCGGTTGAGCAGCGCCGCAAAATTAAGGCCGACCGCGCCGCCCAGCCGCGCCGAGGCCGGCAGCAGCACATTGTTCAACTGCACGCGGTAGGTGGGCAGGGCGCGTATGCCCATGAGTTGTTCGCGCTGTTCAATCTGCACGCCGGGTGTGTCTTTTTCGACGATGTAAGCGTCCACGCTGCCGGACTCGATGTTCCGGGCGTAGACCAGCATCAGCCGCGCGGTATCGGCCAGCGGAACGTTCGCTTTGACACCGGACAGGCACACCTGCCCGTCAGCGGTCGAGGCCATCGTTTGCAGATTGTGGGGATCGAAGAAGATGCCGGGTTCCAGCAGCGCCGCCGTCGCCGGGACGAAGCGTTCGTCCAGAAACAGCGGCAGCAGATTTTCGCGCTGTTCCGCTGTGCCATACAGCGCGACGGGATAGGCAAACAGCGCCGGAGCGAGGACATGCAGCGCCGTCGCCAGATCGCCAAACGCGAGTTCTTCGGCGGCCAGCGCGCCGGTGATGGCGCTCATTTCACCAAAACCGCCCAGTTCTTCCGGGATGGCGGAAGGGATGAGGCCAATCTGCCAGCCGGTGCGCACCACGTCCGACGCGGGTTCGCTGGCCTCGTCGGCCTCATGCGCCGCGCCGCGCATATCGTTCAGCGCATACCGGCGAATGGTGTCCAGCAGCAACTGCTGTTCATCCGTTGGGGTAAAAGAAACCATAAACGCTTTCCTTCTTACTGTGTTCCAGCCCGACGAAATAACTTCCCCGCTGCCCGATACAACGCCTGCGCGTTCGCGCCAATGGCGATCAGCACAACCATTGGGATGGCGACGGAGAACAGTTGATTACGGTTATCAAAGAAGATCAGTGGAATAAAGTCGCTGGTGTCTGAAAAGTAACGGTCAAAGGTGATGACGATGGGCAGGTAAGTGAAGCCGGCTGTCAGCAGGGTGGACAGCCAGCCGGGCATAGACCAGACCAGCCGCGCGATGAAACCTGCCGCCAGCCCCGCGCCGCCCAGCAGCAGAGCGTTCGCGTCCTGCGGCGTGAAATTGAGATTTTCGAGAAACCAGTGGTAACTGCCCCACGCCAGCACGCCGAACAGCAGGCACAGCAGGCCGCGTCCCAGCGGTCGGCGCGGCAGCCAGCGCTGCATAGTGTCGGGCAGGTCGCCCACCAGCATCGCCATGAAACCCAGGCACAGGCCAAATGTCTGCCCCAGCGCGATGGTGTACAGCAGGCGAACGGGGGTAATCAGCGCCTCGCTGCGGAATGTGGAAAAAGCCCAGAAAGCAATCGCCAGCATACCACCGGCGAAGGCCGGCCAGAAGCGGCGGATAATCTGCCGCTGGAGGTCATGCTGGCGGCTGACGGCCAGATACTGCTGCTGGAGTTCGGTCAGCGGCGCGCCGGTTAATTCCTGCCGGACGGTGTCAAGCTGCTCGCCGCGCAGCAGCAGATTGGGGCTGTGACCGTTGTTTTCCCACTCGCGGGCGCGGATCAGCAGCCAGGTATGCCGCCGCAGCAGTTCGATGTTCGTGCCGGCTGTTTCGACCAGTTGGGTGAAGGCCGCGTCGAAGGCTTCCGGCTGCGTGAAGTCAATCCATTGAATATGCGAGATATGCGGCGGCACGGTCGTCTGTTCACCGGGTGGCCGGTATAAAAGCGGTATCAGGCGCTTCTTGTTTTTCAGCGCGTGGTTGACTTCCAGACCGCAGTATTCCGAAGCCAGTGAGTCCGGGCTGACAACGAAAACCACTGCGTTGGCGGCCTCGATGCCCGCGCAGATTTCCGCCCACCAGTCAGTCGCAAACGGGATGTCCTCGAAATCCACCCAGACATCGTATTCGCGGTCGGTGAGCGCCATCACCAGCCGGCGCACGAAGTCCTTGTCGCGCCGTGAGTAAGAGATGAACAGATCGGGCATCATGGCCGGTAAGCGGGTTACATCCCGCCGGCGACTTCCAACACCTGACCGGAGACAAAATTCGACAGGTCGCTGGCAAAGAACAGCAGCGCCCCGGCGGCTTCGTCCGGCGTGCCGGGGCGTCCCATCGGGATCGAGCCAATCGCCATCTGCCGCACCGGGTCCGGCATCCCCAGCTTGATCTTTTTACCTTCGCGTTCGGTAAAAGCGCCCTCCTGATCTGGCTGCGTCAGCCGTGTTTCGATGTACCCAAAGGCGACAGCGTTCACCTGAATATTAAACGGCCCCCATTCCTTCGCCAGCGTTTTTGTCAGGCCGACCACGCCGAGTTTGGCCGACGCATAATTGGCCTGCCCGACGTTGCCGCGTGTGCCGGATGTGCTGCTGACGTTGATGATCTTACGCGCTTTAGCCGCGCCGGTGGCTTCCTTCTCTTTTTTCGCCAGTTCGCGCATGTAGGGGATGGCCGCGCGGATGATGCGGAACGGCGCGGTCAGGTGCACGGCGATGATCGCGTCCCACTGCTCATCGGTCATTTTATGCATCATGCCGTCCCAGGTGTAACCGGCATTGTTCACCAGGATGTCAATCGCGCCAAAAGTGCTGATCGTTTGCCCGATTAGTTCTTCGATGTCCGCCGCCTGGGTGACATCGGCTTTCAGCGCCAGCGCCGCGCCGCCCGCCGCCGTGATCGCCCCGGCGGTTTCCTGCGCGGGCGCCAGGTCAATGTCGGTGACAACGACTTTCGCGCCGTGCTGCGCGAACAGCCGCGCCGCCGCCGCGCCGATGCCGCGCCCGCTGCCGGTAATAACTGCCACTTTATTATCCAGGAGTCCCATAACCGTTCACCTTTATTTTAAGAGCAGAGACGGTCAATGCTTCCATCAGCCGCTTATTATTCTCGTGCCAGCGAGCGCAGGAAGGTGTCCGCCAGCATATCCGCGATCTCCTGACCATTCAGGCGGCCTTCAGGACGATACCAGACCCCGACCCAGTTCTGCGCGCCCAGCAGGGTTTTCACAAAAATCGGCACATCAACCGGGCGAAATTCGCCGCGTTCCATGCCCTCGCGCACGACGTGGCGGAACAAGGCTTCGAACTGGTCACGCCGCGCCACAAAGGCCGCGCGCCGCGCGATGATCTGTGCCGCGCCGGAAGCCCGACCGTTGTCCGGCGCCGGTCTGCCGCTGACCAGCGATTTGATTTCAAACACCATCGCCGCGCCGACGGCGGTGTTTTCCGTCAGGCCGATGATGTGCGCGGCGATCATGCGACGCAGTTTGTCGCTGCTGGTTCGCTCCGACCGGGCAATCGGTTCGATTTCCGCCAGGATTTGTTCGATGCCGGCTTCCAGCACCGCCAGCAGCAGGGTATCCTTGTTGTCGAAATGGTGATACAGGCTGGCCGCCGTGAGGTTGACTTCGGCGGCAATATCCTTCATGGTGGTGGCTTCGTAACCGCTGCGCTGCAAAACCCGCGCCGCCGCCTGTAAAATATCCTGCTGGTTTACCGACTGGTCAGCGGGTTTGCGAGCCAACGATGAACATCCTTTACAGGCAAAATAATCTAATCATGATTAGATTAGCAGGGGTGCAACGGGCTTGTCAAGTTATGGGAAAATGAGAAGCACATTATAATGGGGAACGGGGCTGGTAACTGGCTACAAAAGTTATGAAAGTTCGTACCTTGCAGATTGGCGCGGGGCTGGCGGCTGTGAGCGGTCTGCTGCTGGCCGTACTTGGACGGCAGCGCATGAAAAGAATAACTGCGCCGGATGGAACACCGGCTGTTGCGTCCCTGCAAAGTCCGGTGGAGGCGCAGCACGAAATAGCTCCACCGCAAACATCCGAAGATGACCCGCAGACTCCACGATCAGCTTCACCACAGGCGCGTCTGGCGGTTGTGAGGGCGGCGCTGGTGCCGCTGGCCGCCGCGCTGGGGGTGACCGGCTGGACGCTGGCGCAGGCGCGGCTGCTGGAGTCCCGCCATCCGGTCGCGCCGCTGGCGCTGTATCTGGTGGGGCTGGCGCTGATGATGCCGGCGCTGGCGGTCTGGCTGCGGGAAGTGCCAGCGTATGAGGCTAAACCAGCATCTACCATCGGGCGCGGCTGGCTCAGTTGGGATGGGCTGCTGGTGCTGGTTCTGATGCTGGCGGCGGGGTTCAGCCACTGGCAGGCCGGGTCGGCTGATTGGAGCATGGTATGGGCGGTGCTGCTCGTTCCGGTGGTTTACAGCCTGGGGCGCACGCTGGATACCCCCCTGACAGGTGTGCTGGCGGCGGCCTTTACGGCGGTGTCCGGCTGGCCGCTGGCGCTGGGGCAGGGCGATCCGTTGTTTCTGGCGCTGGCGCTGACTGCCGGAATCGGTTTCAGCCTGCTGTATACCGGCGTGCGGCTGCGAAGCATCAGGCGGGTGACCGGCGGCGCGCTGTTGTGCCTGCTGCCGCTGCTGGCCGCTGCCGATCTGAGCGCAACCAGTCTGGCGCGGGCGGCGTCCGATGGCCTCAGCCCGGCGCTCGCCCTGCTGGATGCGCTCTCGGCTGCGCTGCTGCTGTTCAATCTGACCGGCGACCCGAACCCGCTGCACGGTCTGGTTAACCGTCCGGTCTTTGCGCCCCCGCTGGCGGCGCTGTTTGCCTTCGGGCTGCTGGTGTGGGCGGTGCGGCTGCGGCAGTCCCGGCGCTGGTCGGAGGCTGTTCCACTTGCCGCGCTGGTGGTGGTGCTGCTGCCGTCGGCGCTGGCTGTTTATTATCCTGACGCGCAGCGGGCGGCGCTGGCGCTGCCGGTGGCGCTGTGTTTCGCGGCTTACGGCGCGGCTGTACTGGTGCGCCAACTGATGACGCGGTTAGGGAATGCTGGCGCGGCGGTGGCGATATGGCTGGTGCTGGCGGCGCTGGTGGTCACGGCGCTGGACGTTTACGTGTAGGGGACACGCCGCGGCGTGTCCCCGTTCAAGTTCTTTGCGTTAAATCTTTATTCCTACGGATTCAGCGTGCCGGTCACCTGAAACGCGGTCGCTTCCGGCGCGGCCGGCGGCAGCAAATCCACGCGGAATACGCCGATGGTGTACGTACCGGCTGACGGCAGCGTGAAGCGCGTATTCAGCGTTTGTGACGTGACCAGACTCGCCTGAAATACCACTTTGTTATCAGCCGACAGCACGACGAGGCCGAGATTCAGGTTGCCGGACACACGATTAACTGCCAGGTCGAGCGTATCCCCGGCGGCAGCGTCAAGGGTGAAGCCAAAGGCTTCCGTGCCGGTAGGTGTCACCGCGCCTGTCATGGGAATTCCGGCAATAAGGGGAATTTTAATCAACTGGCTGACGTCAACCGATGGGCTGCTGGC
>JARKOK010000324.1 GCA_029975765.1 Aggregatilineales bacterium | reverse complement strand
TGTCTATTTCATCGTCGTTTCATAGGTGATGCCAGGGAAACTGACGTTTTCCGCCAGCAGCGCGGCGTGCGCGTCCTTATCACCCTTCAGTTCATCCAGCAGGAACGCCGTGGTGAAGTGATTCAGCAGGTCATGCGCCCGGTTGACGTCCCACACCGGGTCAGAGCAGAAGAAATGCATACCATAAACGTCAACAGTGCCCGGCGCATCAGCACAGCTCGTCAGGGAAATAAAGTGACCGGCCTCCGCGAAGGTCACGAGGGTTTTTTGCTGGCTGGAAACATTATCGTAGGTGGGACGAACACCCCAGTCATAGGGCGTGGCCGTATCGCGGGTTCCCCCCAGCGCGAGAACGGGCATGGTGATCTCCGCCAGCCCCTGCTCATCGAACATATACGAGTCGCCGGCTATTGTAACGAGCGCGTCAATACGGGCATCGCCCATCACCGGCCACAATCCCTGCGGTATCGAATCCAGTCCGAGAAGTTCTGCCATTTCTGCCTGCGCCTGCATCGGGACGAGAAAACACATGGCCTGACCGGGATCATCGGGCGCAAGCGCGGCACAGCGCTGCTCGTAGGCCGTCATGTCAAAGCGGGCACCAGCGGCAGCAAGCGCCGTATATCCGCCGTAAGATTGCCCGGCGACTGCCACCCGTTCCATGTCAATCATGCCGGCCAACTTGCCGGTGGCGGCGGTCAGCGTCGCCGCAAAATCGAGCACGCGCGGTATGGTCTGCGCACGAACAATGGTTGTCCTGGGGAAGTCGGAAGTTGTTGCGTCCACAATTTCTTTATGATCGGGCGCGATGACCACAAACCCGTATGAGGCCAGATGCTCCTCTATCCAGGCATAGAATACCGGCTCAGTCCCAGAGCCATGCGAAAACACGACCAGCGGGTAGGGCGCTGCGCTGACATCCACTTCTGCGTCAGCGAGGGCACGACCCGCGATATCGGTTGGTATGCTCGAATCAAGACCCTCATACTGATACTTGTCCCAATGCGCCACATAAGTAATCGCTTCGGGGGCGCCGTTGGGATTGAGCGCCGGATACCACACCCGAACCTCGATTGGATCGGTTGGGTCTTCAATCACAAAAGTGCCTGTCCCGACCCAGTACGGCCCGTGCAGCGCGTAAGTCGGCGCGTCAGGGCGCAGGCCAACCGGCGCGGGGCCGTTTGCCTCCTGCGCCAGCACCGAATAGGCCGACAATAATAGCAACAATAGAACCAGGAACAGAGATTGCCGTTTCATAAGTATTCCCCTTTTCTAAAGGATGGCGATATATCTTTACTATCTACAGACTACTGCTCGAATGGAAGGGCTGTCACCCCTCTAATGGGTAGTCGTGGGTGGTCAGGGTGGGTAGGGCTGGTAGGTCATCAGTCAGGCACTTGAGTTGCATGACGGAGCCGCGTTTGTGTTACAATCTAGAACGTTTGAGCCGAATGAATAAGGGGTGTCCTGATGGTCGCGTACAACATACCGCCTCAGCTTACACCGTTTGTCGGTCGCAGCGACGATCTCGACAGCATTCTGACACGATTAACCAATCCCGACTGCCGTCTGCTGACGCTGGCCGGGCAGGGTGGCATTGGTAAAACGCGCCTGGCGCTGGAAGCCGCGCGCCTGTTTGATGCCCGGCAGGCGGCTGGGGACAGGCCGCGCAGCGTCTATTTTGTGCCGCTGCAAGGCATCAGCGCATCGAACAGCATCGTGCCGGCGATTGCCGAAAGTGTGGGTTTATCGCTGTACCAGGGGACTGACCCCAAGCCGCAACTGCTGAAGGCGCTGCGCGGCCAATCGCTGCTGCTGGTGCTGGATAATTTTGAGCACCTGCTCGATGAAGCTGGTCTGCTCAGCGAAATCCTGAGTGATGCCCCGGATGTCAAGATTCTGACGACCTCACGCGAGGCGCTGAACTTGCAGGAAGAATGGCTGTATCTCGTGCAGGGCATGGTTTATCCCCGAATCCTGCCGGCGAATGGGATGGCGCTGGAGGACTACAGCGCGGTGCGTTTGTTTCTGTATCACGCGCGCCGCATCCAACCGGATTTTTCACTGGAAGCGGAACGGGAGGGTATTCTCGCTATCTGCTCGCTGGTCGAGGGGATGCCGCTGGGGCTGGAACTGGCATCCACCTGGGTACGGTCGCTGTCCTGCGCGGAAATCGCGCAGGAAATTCAGCGTGGTATTGACGTGCTGGAAACAACCTCGCGCAATATTCAGCCGCGCCACCGCAGTATGCGCGCTGTTCTCAACCAGTCGTGGAAACTGCTCTCCGTCACGCAGCAGGCTGTTTTCCGGCGGCTGTCGGTCTTTCGGAACGGTTTCACCCGTGAGGCCGGAGCCTACGTGGCCGGCGCGCCGCTGCGAACGCTGTCGGCGCTGGTGGATAAATCGCTGGTGCGGCGCGATCATGCCGGACGCTACGACCTGCATGAACTGATTCGCCAGTTTGCCGCCGAACAACTGGCGGCAGCCCCGGATGATGCGCAGGAAACAAACGCGCGCCATTGTGCTTTTTATGTGCGGTTCCTGGACAGCCGTTGGGATCAGCTAAAAGGGTGGGGGCAAAAAGAGGCGCTGCTGGAGATCGATTCGGAAATCGAAAATGTGCGCCTGGCCTGGAACTGGGCGGTGAGTGAGGGCTGTGAAGCCGAAATCAATCAGGCGCTGCACAGCCTGTGGTTTTATTACGACACACGCAGCCTGTACCGCGAAGGGGCAGAGGCGTTTGATCGGGCGATCAGGAAGTTGAGTGAGTGTGCGCCGGACAGCCTGGCTTTAGGGCGGGTGCTGGCGCGGCAGGGTTCGATGGGTTACAGCCTGAGCCGGAACGATCTGAGCGCCGCGTGTTATGAACGCAGCCTGCGCCTTCTTGAGCGGTATGATGATTATCAGGAAATGGCTTTCACACTGTTGAAGTGGAGCGAACTGGCGTGGCGGCTGCATAAACCGATTCAGGGTACACGGCTCGCCCGCCGCTGTCTGTCCCTGTACCGGCAGTCAGGAGATGAATGGGGAATCGCGCTGGCGCTGCACGAACTGGGAATCTGTTATTTTGTTCTGGACAGATTCGATCTGGCACGGGATATGCTGCTGGAAAGCGTGGCGCTCAACCGGCAGAATGGCAATCAATGGGGCATTGCGGCGGCCCTCCAGATTCTCAGCAGTGTGGAACAGGACGCCGGTAATTATGCCGAGGCGAAACGGCTGGGTCTGGAGAGCCTGGACATCAGCCGGGATATTGGCCTGCACTGGTGTCTGCCGCTGGCACATGAGGCCATCGCGTTTTCGGCTTACCGCCTGGGCGAACGAGAAGCCGCCGCCCAACACCTCTGCCGCGCCCTGCGGCTGTCGCTGGATTATCAGATCATGGCTTTCATCACGGAAGCCATCACGTTGTTTATTGAAGTCAAACTGGATGAGGGCGAAGTCGCCGAAGCCGTCGAGCTGCTGACCGTTGTCCACCGCCACCCGGCCAACTGGCTGCGGCGGGAAACGGGGGCGTATCTGACAAAGGCACAGCAGGTGCTGCCGCCCGAAGACTATCAGGCGGCGGTCGCGCGCGGGCGGCGGCTTGACCTGGATATGGCGGCGAAATCGCTGCTTGCTGAATATGAGGGGACAGCGCAAACCGCCGCCATGACGGATGGTTCCACCCAACAAAATCTGACCGATCCCCTGACCGAGCGCGAGCTGGAAATTCTGCGGCTGGTGGCCGATGGGCTGTCAAACCGGGAAATCGCCGATGCGCTGGTGCTGGCCCTCAGCACGGTGAAGTGGTACACCAACCAGATGTACAGCAAACTGGGTGTGAACAGCCGCACGCAGGCGTTAGTCCGGGCGCGCGAACTGAATCTGTTATGACGACGGGTAGGGATAAAGTCCCACCCAACAACCCAACTTTGGTTGGGTGCTTTCCCTCCCCCTTTGACCGTATAGTAAAAGTGTCAGCAGGAACGTCGAAGAATGGGAGGGAAAGTTATGTTTCCACCAATGAGTCCACACACCGAACGCGTGCGTGCCGAACTGGAAAACCAGGCCATTGAACAGGCGGCGGCGAATGCCAGCCGGACTGAAAATGAAAACCGTGATCTGATTCAGGGGATTGTGCGGCTGGTCAAGCGGGCAGCCAACAACCGGCCAGCCGCAGCGGAACAGCCCTGCGCGCCGGAACCGTGCCCGGAACCCTCAGTCTGAAACCACGCCAGCACGGATTAAACAACGGAACAGGGACGAGCCAGCGGCTCGTCCCTGTGCATTTCATTCAACCACGCTGCCGGTTATAGCGTGTGGGTGGTATGGGTCGCGGCTACGCCTTCCAACGGGTCTTCCGGTACGGCGCGCCCGACGATCTCCAGCACGCGGCGACCATCCACCACTTCATTTTCCAGCAGTTCCCGCGCCAGCATGTCCAGCTTGTCGCTGTTGTCGCGCAGCAGTTTGAGCGTGCGCTGGTGGGTGTCTTCGACCAGGCGGCGCACTTCCGCATCAATGCGCGCGGCGGTTTCTTCGCTGTAGCTGCGCCCCTGCGACAGCGAATAACCCAGGAACGGCTGGCGTTCGTTATCACCAAAGTTCAGCGGGCCAATCGCATCGCTCATGCCAAACTCGGATACCATCCGCCGCGCCATTTCGGTGACCCGCTTCAGATCGTTAGCCGCGCCGGTGGTGATTTCATTGAAAGCGATTTCCTCTGCCGCGCGCCCGCCCAGCAGCACGACCATACGCGCCAGCAGATAATCGCGGCTGTAGTTGCGGCGGTCGTCGTCGGGCATCGAGGCTGTCACGCCGAGCGCCTGCCCGCGCGGCACAATCGTCACCTTAAACACCGGGTCCGCGCCGGGGGTCAGCGCGCCGGCAATCGCGTGTCCGGCTTCGTGATAGGCCACCACCTTACGTTCCTGCTCGTTTGACAGGGGCGGGCTTTCCGTACCCAGCACAATCCGGTCAAAAGCATTCCAGAAGTCTTCCTGTGTGATGCGCCGCATGTTACGCCGCGCCGCGTTCAACGCCGCTTCATTTGCCAGATTGGACAAATCCGCGCCGGAGAAGCCGATGGTAGCTTTTGCCATACCTTCCAGATTAACATCTTCGGCCAGCGGCTTGCCCCGTGTGTGAATCTTGAGGATGTCCAGCCGTCCGGCTTTATCGGGCAGGGCAACCGTCACCTGCCGGTCGAAGCGCCCCGGACGCAGCAGCGCGGGGTCAAGCACATCCGGGCGGTTGGTGGCCGCCATGACGATCACACTTTCCGTCTGGTCGAAGCCGTCCATTTCGGACAAAAGCTGGTTGAGCGTCTGCTCGCGTTCGTCATGACCGCCGCCCAGCCCCGCGCCGCGCTGGCGGCCTACCGCGTCAATTTCATCAATGAAGACGATGCTTGGCGCGGCATCCTTCGCCCGTTTGAACAGATCACGCACGCGGGACGCGCCCACGCCGACGAACATTTCAACAAACTCCGAGGCAGCGATGCTGAAAAAGGCGACATTCGCCTCGCCCGCCACCGCCCGCGCCATCAGCGTTTTACCCGTGCCAGGCGGCCCGACCAGCAGCACGCCGCGCGGAATCCGCGCCCCCAGCGCGATGTACTTGTCCGGTTCTTTCAGGAAGTCCACAATTTCCACCAGTTCGGACTTCGCCGCGTCCTGCCCGGCGACATCGGTAAATGTCACTTTCGGGCGTTCGACGGTGTATTCCCGCGCCTGCGTGCGGCCAAAGCCAAACATATTGCTCATTTGCCCCTGGCTGCGCCGCGCCGACCAGATGAAAAAGCCCAGCAGCAGCAGAATCGGCCCGAACGTCAGCAGCACTGACACCAGGATGGATGGCTCTGAAATCTGGCTGACGACGGTGACGTTGTGTTCCCGCAGGATTTGCGGAAGCTGCGGGTCATCCACCGGCAGCAGCGTGGTAATAAAACGGTTCGACGTGCTGCCGCCGGTGCTCTGGGTCTGGGTGCGGGGCGGCCAGGTTACCGCGCTTTTGAACGAGCCGCGCACCGTACTTTGCTGGATTACAATCTGGCTGACATTGCCGGCCACAACCTGATTGTAAAACTCGGAATAGGGGATTTCGATCTGCTGCTCAGCCGTTACCCCGCTCATCATGTCCGGCAGGCGGAGAAATGTCCACGCCAGGAAGATGATCCACAGCGCCGGCCACACCCAGCGCGGCAGCCGGAACTGCGGCGGGCGCGGCGGCTCGGACGGGTTCGGTCGCTTATCGGGCGAATTTCCGGGAGGTTGCATCATTACGTTTTCTGCCTCACGATTGTCGAGCGACAATAGTTATAGAATTACTATACGGGCACAGCATTAGAGCCATATTAATCTCGCTTTACAGGGGGCAAAGCTGCGGTTGGCAGGGTCAGTAAATGGTGCGGTCGCGCTTTTCGCGCCGGGGGCAACTGTGCTATACTGCCTCTTAATCAACTTCGCCTTCGTTCAACACTAGTGAAAAGTATCATGAAACATTTCCTCTCTTTAGCCGATTGGTCTGCCGACGAACTCCGGCAGCTGCTTGAATCGGCAGTGCAGCTTAAACAGGCCTGGAAGGCCGGCGGCAACCAGCCGGTGCTTGCCAACAAACTGCTGGCGATGGTGTTTCAAAAACCATCGCTGCGAACGCGCGTCTCATTCGAAGTCGGTATGAAACACCTGGGCGGCGACGCGCTGATGCTCGGCCCGGACGAAATCGGCCTGGGCAAACGCGAGAGCATCGCGGACGTGGCGCGCGTTCTGTCCGGTTATGTACAGGGTATTATGGCACGAGTGTTTGATCATGACCACGTGGTACAGCTCGCGCAGTGGGCCAGCGTGCCGGTGATTAACGGCCTCAGTGACGCCGAACATCCCTGCCAGGCGCTGGCGGACACGCTGACGATTTATGAGAAGTTTGGCCGGATGGCCGGGCTGCGGGTGGCCTACATCGGCGATGGCAACAATGTGGCGGTGTCGCTGGCGCAGGCCTGCGCGCACTTTGGGATGCACTTTGTGATCGCCTCGCCGGAGGGCTACGAACTGCCCACCGCCGCCGTCAGCCAGTTCGAGACGCTGGCGGCGCGCAGCGAAGAAGGCGCGACCATCACCCGGCTGCGCCGCCCGGAGGAAGCCGCCGCCGGCGCGCATGTCATTTATACGGACACGTGGGTCAGTATGGGGCAGGAAGCCCAGAGCGCCGCGCGGGTGGCTGTCATGCAGCCCTACCAGGTCAATGCCGCGCTGCTTAAACACGCCGACAGCGACGCGATTGTGCTGCACTGCCTGCCGGCACATCGCGGCCAGGAAATTACGGATGAAGTGGCGGATGGGCCGCATTCAGCGATTTTCCCGCAGGCCGAAAACCGCCTGCCCGCGCAGAAAGCAATTCTCGCGCAGTTGATGGTGTAACAGCGGTAGTAGTAGGGGCGTGTGACAGCCCTTACCCGCAATTTGAAGTAGTGATAGGGCGCGGCCTGGCCGTGCATTTGCCGGAGCGGTAAACACAAATCTGAGTTCATCTGATTGGGAAACAAACCCATGCCTGGAAACCGAGAAGCCTACGAACAAGCGATGAACGCCGGCCACAATGCGGCCTGGGACAAGGAGTGGTCGCTCGCGATTGCAGCCTACGGCCAGGCCGTCAAGGAATTCCCGGACGATGTGGAAGCCCACATTCATCTGGGGCTGGCGCTGCTGGAAATCGGGCGGCTGGAAGATGCGCTCAAAGTGTATACGCGGGCGCACCAACTCGCGCCCGATGACCCGATCTCGCTGGAGAAGAGCGCCGACATCCTGGAGCGTGTGGGACGGATGAAGGACGCCTCGCAGCAGTATGTCAATGTGGCGGAAGTGTACCTGGGGCAGCGTGACCTGAATAAAGCGATTGAGAACTGGGATCGTGCCACGCGCCTGACACCCGGCCTGGTCGCCATTCATGCCAAGCTGGCGCAGGCTTACGAACGGTTGGGGGACAAACCGCGCGCCCTGCGGCAGTATCTGCTGCTGGGGCAGGCTTTCCAGCGCATGAGCGACAGTGACAAAGCGACCAAAGCCATTCAGCGGGCGCTGAAGCTGGATGGCAAAAATGTAGCCGCCCTGAATGCGCTGCGGGCGATTGAGGCCGGCGCCGAGGTGAATATCCCGGCGGATACCGGCGATTTGTCGGCGCGGGCGGCCAGTGTTCCAGCGGTAAAATCGGCGCGGGCGGTGCAGATCAGCGAGGCTGACCCGCTGGGGCCGATGGGCGAAGCGATGACGGACGCTCTGGGGCTGCTCGCAAGCCATGTGATCGAGGGCGGGATGCTGGATGCGGCGGGTGGGGACGCGCTGCAAGCGATGGAATTGCAGCGGCAGAGCCTTCACGATCAGGCGATTGCGGCCTATCTGCGGGCCGAACCCCGCCTGAATCACCCCGCGCTGAAGCTGAATCTGGGCGCGCTGCTGGTGCTGGTCAATAAACCAAACGAGGCAGTGAAACACCTGGGTGAAGCGACCGCGCACCCCCAGTTAGCGGCGGGGGCGCTGCACGCGCTGGGTAAAGCCTACTTTATGCTGGGCAAACAAAAACAGGCGTCACGGTTTCTCATCCAGAGTTTGCAGGCGGTAGATACCATCCTGACGATGGACACCGACGACCCGGAAGACCTGGCGACGCTGTATGAACGACTGCTGACGGCGCTCGAAGGCCGGTCGGAAGAAGCGATGGCGGCGATCAACAGCCGGTTCGTCAGCCTGCTGGAAGGCAAGGACTGGAAGCAGCGTGTGGCCGAAACCCGCCGTCAGTTGGAAGAAACCCTGCGGGATGAAGGTGAACAGGGTATCGTGGATATTCTGGTGGCCGCCCGCAGCGACCGGCTGACACAATCGGTATCCATGATTGACCGCTACATGCGACAAAACCTGATGACGCTGGCAATGGATGAGGCGCACCGCGCGATTGAAGTGTCACCCACGTATCTGCCAGTGCATATCCGCATGGCGGAAATCATGATGCGTGAAGGGCGCGTGCGGCAGGCGATCAACAAATATAACGTCGTCGCGAAAACCTATATGGCGCGTAATGAAAATGACCGGGCGGCCTCCATCTTAAGTGAAGTGCTGGAGATGGCGCCGCTGGATATTTCGGTGCGTGAAAGCCTGATCGAACTGCTGGAAGCGGAAAACCGCTGGGATGAGGCGCTTGACCAGTATATTGATCTGGCCGACACCTATCATCAGTTGGGCAACTTTGATATGGCGCGGGATATTTTTAATGATGCCGAAAAGCTGGCGAACCGGGTAAGCGCCACGCCGGAACGAATCGTCCGTATCAAACACCGCGTGGCCGATATTGACCAGATGCGGCTGGATATGCGGAAAGCGCAGAAGACTTACGAAGAAATCATTCAGACCATGCCGACGGACGAACGCGCCCACCGGATGCTGATTGACATCCACTACCGGCAGGGTAATCAGGTTGAGGCGGTGAAGAAGCTCGATCAACTGCTGGGCATCTTTGCCAAGACCAAGCAGGTCGGCAAAATAACGCAGCTCTTAGAAGAACTCGTTACGCTGTATCCTAACGACACGGCGCTGCGGTCGCGTCTGGCAGCCATTTACCGGCAGATGGGCCGCACGGACGAGGCGATCAAGCAGCTTGACGCGCTGGGCGAACTGCAACTGGAAGCCGGGCTGCACCAGGATGCGATTAACACGATCCGTCAGATCGTCGCTTTGAATCCGTCCGGTGTGGATGATTACAAACGGTTGCTGTCGCAGTTGGGTGGATAGACGTTGGAACTGCTGTGGGTTCTGGAGAATCTCAAGCCAACCGACCTGCTTGACATTTTCCTGGTGGCACTGGTGTTTTACGGCGCGAGTTTTTTCATTCGCGGCACGCAGGGGGTGGCCCTGCTGCGCGGGATGGCGCTGGT
>JARKOK010000314.1 GCA_029975765.1 Aggregatilineales bacterium | reverse complement strand
TCGTCGCGCGGGACGCCGACAAACTCTCGCTCGGCGCGCTGGCCGACCTGAACAAGCAGATGGTCGCCCGCGCCCGCGACGGCAAACTGAAGCCGGATGACATCGGCGGCGCGACCTTCAGCATCAGCAATCTGGGGCCGTTCGATGTGGAACACTTCACGGCCATCATCAACCCGCCGGAAGCCGGCGTGCTGGCCGTTGGCGCGGCGAAGGCCGTGCCGGTGGTGCAGGCCGATGGCAGCCTCGGCATCGGCAACCGGATGCGCGTAACGTTGAGTGTGGATCACCGCGTGAGCGACGGCGCGGAAGGCGCGCAGTTCTTACAGGCCGTGCGCCAGTTGATCGAGAACCCGATGCGCCTGGTCATCTAGATCAGGGGCGCAGGCTGTCGTGTTCGTATAAAAGACAATGATGGGGTATGGCGTGCCGTACCCCATCGCATTTGCTGGAGACTGCCGTACATGGAATGTCGTGTTGGCTGCGGGGCGTGCTGTATCGCCCTGTCCATCTCATCGCCGATTCCCGGAATGCCGGACGGCAAACCGTCGGGTGTGCGCTGCGCGCAGCTGACGGCGGACAACCGCTGCGCCATCTACGGCCAGCCCGACCGCCCGGCGGTCTGTAATCGTCTGCGGCCAATGGAAGACATGTGCGGCACTACCACCGATGAGGCGCTGGCCTACCTGTACGAACTCGAACGGCTGACGCGCCCGGATGCCGTCCCCGGCGCGGCCTGATCGTTACTCCTGGTGCGCCGGCAGCACGACGCGGAAGGTGCTGCCCTGCTGCGGCGTGCTTTCCACTTCGATACGCCCCCTGTGGTACTCGACAATCTTGCGGGCAATCGGCAGCCCCAGGCCAAAGCCCGGCGTGCTGTGTGCCACATCCTCGCGGTAGAAACGGTTAAAGATCAGTTTCAGCGACTCCGATTTGATGCCGATGCCGTTGTCCTGTACCTCGGCGACCACCTCCGCGCCGCTGCGGTAGGTTCGCAGGGTGATCGTGCCGCCGGCGGGGGTAAATCGCACGGCGTTGTACAGGATATTCATCAGCGCGGCGTGCAGTTTTTCGGCGTCCGCCTCCACCAGCGGCGGCGGATCGGCCAGCGCGTGACGCATCTCGTGGCGCTTTTCACCGATGGGCACACCCAGCGCCACTTCGGCAGCCGACAGAATATCGTTCAGATTGAGCAGCCGGAGGCGCAGCGTTGGGTCGGTATCCAGCCGGGACAGCGTGAGCAGGTTGTCCACCAGCGCCGTGATATTTTTCACCTGGAGGCTGATTTTGCTCAGGTGCGCCGTCTGGGTATCGGCATCCGGCACGCGCCCCAGCAGATAGGCGCTGGTGTTGATGATCGAAAGCGGCGTGCGAAATTCGTGCGCGGCATCCTGAATGAAGTTTGCCAGAATCCGCACCCGTTCCCGTTCAGCCGCCAGTTCCAGTTCCTTCTGGGCAGCCAGCCGGCTTTCATGGATATCCTCCACCGTTACCAGCCCGTAGCGCGGTTCGCCCGTCTTCTGGCGGATGAGCGAACTGGAGGCCCGCGCCCAGAAGTAAGAGCCATCCTTGCGCCGGTAGCGTTTTTCAAGCTGGTAGCTGCCGCGCTGCCCGGCGCGCAGTTCTTCGATCAGCGGCAGTTCGCGCGGCAGATCGTCCGGGTGGGTGATTTGCAGGAAACTCATGCGGTACAGTTCGTCAAAATCATAACCCAGCATCTTTTGCAGCGCCGGATTAACCCCCAGCCGGTCGCCGTTGGCGTCCGAGATGGCGATCCCAACGGCGGCGGACTCGAAGATCGCGCGGAAGCGTTCTTCGTTCTCGCGCAGCGACTCTTCCGCCCGCTTGCGGTCGGTAATATCCCGCACAATGCTGATGACCTCATCATCGCTGCACCGCACCATGCGCGATTCATATACCCGGTCGTCGCCGCGTTCGTGCAGCGTGTATTCCGCGAACTGCATTTTGCCGGTTTGCAGCGCCGCCTCGATACGCGCCAGAAACGATGGCACCAGCGCCGGCGGCATCACATCGGCGGTGGTCAGATGCAGCAGTTCGTCCGGCGGACGCATGGGTGGAAAATCCGCCGCCGGTTTGATATCCAGATAGCGGCCTCCCCGCGCCATTCGCACGATCATGTCCGGCACGGCGTTCAGCAGCGCCTGGTTATGGGCAATCGTCTGCCGCAGGGTTTCCTCCATGCGCTTGCGGTCGCTGATGTCCCGCACGGCAGCCACCACGCCGACAATATGTTCGTCTTCATTCCGGTATACCGCCGCGTTAAACAGCACCGACCGGACACGCCCATCCCGGTGGCGAATCGCCAGTTCACAGTCCTTGACGTTGCCTTCCTCAAACACCCGCTGGTAAGCATCACGCGCCTGTTCCGGTTGGGTGAAGTAGCTGGCAAAATCGGTGTTCTTCAGGGTTTGCCGCGAGCAGCCGGTGATCCGTTCGGTCGCTACGTTGACATCGGTAATCAGGCCGTCCGTCGAAATGGTGATGAGTGGATCCAGGCTGGCTTCGATCAGACCCCGGTTGTAGGCGTTTGCCATGCGCAGCGCGGCTTCGGCCTGCTTGCGGTTGGTGATATCCGTCACCATCACCAGCGAGCCAAACGGGCGGCCAGCATCGTACAGGGCGGTAACGGACATCATCGCCCACAGCGGCGCGCCGTCCGCGCGGATAAACCGCACATCCAGATGGCGCACGTTGCGCACGCGGCGGCGGAACAGTTTGGCGACCGTCACCCGGCTTTCGTCATCCAGAAAGGCCAGCAGCGGGCTGTCCACCATCACCTGCCGGCTGTAACCCAGCATATCGGCCAGGAATTCATTGACGTAGAGCGTTTTCAGCCGGTCGTCAATAATCCAGACGCCTTCCTGCACGGTGTTGATGATCGTGCGGAAGTAGGATTCACTTTCGCGCAGGGCATCTTCGGCGCGCTTGCGGGCCGTAATATCCCGCACCACGCTCTGTACGTGCATCGGACGGCCATCGGCGTCCCGTACCAGCGCCAGATTAACCTCGGCAAAGATGCGTTTGCCGCTGCGATGGATAAACGTTCGTTCGTAAACCGGCAGGCTGTCACCGGCCATGACCGCCGTCCAGAACCGCTCTGCCTCATGCCGTTCGCCGGGGTCGGTCAGCCTGGTTGCATCCAGACCGATCAGTTCTTCCAGGCTGTAGCCGAGCAGCGTTACGGCGCACTGGTTGGCGGCCAGAATCTGCCGGTCGAGGCCAATCATAAAAATCGCGTCGGTGGTGTTTTCAAACAACGCGCGGAACCGGTGTTCGTTCAGCCGCAGGGTATCTTCTGCTTCTCGCCGGCGGGTCACATCCAGCGCCACGCCCAATACCTGAAGCGGCGTGCCATCGGCGCTGCGGGCGAAGATACTTTCCTGAGCATGAACCCAGCGCCAGCTTCCATCCATGTGCCGGATGCGGTAATCGAACTCGATAGCCTGCCCATCGGCCAGATGGGTGAGCTGCTCGCGCTGGCGGCTTACTTCGTCACGATCCTCCTCATGTGCCAGCGCCTGCAGGATGCTGCCGTCCGTGACGGGCAGATCCTCCAGTTGGTAGCCCATAATGTTACGCACCTGCTGATTGATATAAATATTACGTTTCGCCTGCAAATCGTAGATATAAACGACGATGGGAGTCGTTGCCAGAATGTGATTAATGAAACGTTCACGCTGCTGGTTTTCATCCGATTGGCGCGATACGGCGTCGAACAGGGCCGCCAGCTTGTGGGCGGCGGCGCTATCCCGGCTGCACTCCAGGATAATCTGCTGCTGGTCCGGCGTCAGGGTCATAAATTAAAGTAGCAGGTCAGACACTACCTGCTCCCCCAGGCTGCTGTTTGTTGCAACAATTTTATCACCTTAATGCAGCCGACCAAGAATAAAGATTGTATAATTTTCTTAACCATTAATGCAAAATTGGGAAAATCATTGTAAAATGATGAAAGTTAAGGAACAGAGGTAGTACCCTGATGTTTAATACGCTGGAAATCGGCCCACACCTTAATACTATTGCACCAGAGTTCCAGGTCGGCGATCATAATCAGATACAGCGCCGCCTGGATGACCTGATGGGTCCAAACGGGCTGGTGCTGGGTTTTCTGGTGGACATCTGGCTGTCGGCCAGCGTGCGGCGGATAATCTGGCTTCAGCGCCATGCCGGTACGTTTATCCGCTCCGGTTTCAATGTGGCGCTGGTGGTTTGCGATCAGCCGCATATGCTGTACGGCTACTGTGTCAGCAGCCCGACCCCGCTGGAGTTCCCGCTGCTGGCCGATGTGAAAGGTGAGGTACACCGGCTGTATAATATGACCAACCATCCCGGTCTGGTGCTGCTGGATCCGCTGCGGGTGATCCGCCACAAATGGCTGATGCCGGATGAACGGGTCTGGCCGAAGATTTACGATATGTTGGAGATACTGAATACCCTCCAACCTCAACACTGAAAATCCTGGACGCTTTTCCCTCCTTGTTTTTGCGCGAGCCTGACCAGCTCGCGCAAACTTTTTCCCTCAATAGCGCGGCTGTCTGAAACAGGTTAAACTAACAAGTGTTACGGACAAGTAATCTGTGCCTCTGATAGGCGGTTTTGGCAGTGGCTTCTGAACTGGACAATGATATAACCATTTTCTGGACGCTCCTGTTTCAGATCGTACTGGACTCTGAGAAACGGCTGGCGGCGAATCTGGCCGCGCACGATCTGACTCCTCCCCAGTTTTACGTCCTCAAAACCCTGATCGAACGCGGCGGGCGCTGTCCGATTGGTGAAATCGCGCGGGCGCACCATCTGACCAACGCCACGATGACCGGCCTGGTGAAGCGCCTGGAAGCGGCAGTACCGCCGCTGGTCATGCGCGAACCCAACGCGGCGGACCGGCGTTCGGTCTACGTGACGCTGACCCAGGCCGGCACCGAACGCTTTCTGGCCGTGCAGCAGGATTTACTCCAGCATCTCCGCGCGGTGCTTAACGTCCTGAGCAGCGAGGAGCGGCAGGATTTAATCCGCTACTTTTCGCACTATGTCCAGCTTGTGGCACCGCCGGCGCAGGAATAACGCTCCGCCAGTTTCTTACATCGTGCCAATCTGCTCCGGCTAAAATATGCCATAACCGATCCAAAATCGGTTATAATCAGGCGAGTTTACTTTTGGATGCGATATTATGGCCGACCGGTTTATTCTTTCCCATATCCGGCGGCAGCCGTTGTTCGCGCGGCTGCTGCCCGAACAGGCCGCGCTGGTGGCGGACGCGGTGCAGGCGCTCCGCTACGAAGCCGGTGAAATCGTCTTCCGGCAGGGACAGATCGGCGATGGACTGCTGCTGTTTGTTTCGGGGCGCGCCGTGCTGACCCAGGCCACCCCGGACGGCAAAGAGGTTACGGTGGGTACGGTGTCGGCCGGTGAGTACGTCAATCAGGCCGCGCTGTTTAACGAAGTGACCACGACGGCCACACTGCGGGTGGTCGAAACGGCGATTGTGCTGTTTCTGGCGCGGCAGCGGCTGGCGGCCATTCTGGCGCAGCACCCGGACATTCGCAGCAGCCTCCAGCCGGCGGGTGTCCCGCTCGCCGGCAGTTCCGAACCGCGCGCGTTCCAGAGCCAGCGGCAGGGCGAAAAGGTGCTGGCGGCATTCCGCGCCCACTGGTGGGCCTTTGCCAGCCGCCTGTGGCTGCCGTTCGTTGTGGCAACACTGCTGTTTATCCTGTCGGCGCTGGCGGGCGCTATTCCGCTGGTGTCCGGCCTGCTGTTTATGCTGGGGCTGGGCGTGCCGGGGCTGCTGGTGATTTACCTGTTTGCCGAATGGCGTAACGATAAAGTGGTCATCACCGACCAGCGCGTGACTCGCGTGCGGCGCACGCTGCATAACTGGTCAACCGTCATCAGCGAAATTCCGATCAGCGCCATCCACGAGGTTAACGTTTCGATTCCCCCGACTGACCCGTTCGCGCAGATGTTTGACTACGGCAATGTCATCGTCAAAACATCCGGCGACACCCTGAATCTGGTGCTTGACCACGTACCGAACCCCAAAGCGGTGCAGAACGTCATCTTTACCAACCGCCACCGCTACCAGGAGTCCGTTGCCCAGCAGAACCGGGAAGCGATGCGGAACGAACTGGACACCTTCCTGGGGCGCACGCCCGCCCGGCCGGCTGCCCCCACCGCCGCGCCCTCACCGCCTGCCGCCGCCCCGCGTGTTGGTTTTTTGCAGATGAAGTTTGTGAACGAGAAGGGGGAAACCGTCTACCGCAAACATTATCTGGTATGGCTGAGCCACATCCTGCTGCCGTCGCTGGTGATTCTGGGCGGGCTGATCGTCCTGGTGATCGCGGCGTTCCAGACCTTTGGCGGCAATCCGGGCGGGCTGGGGCTGGCGGGTTTCGCGCTGGGCTTTCTGGTGACGCTGATCGGCGCGGGCGCGCTGTTTCTGGCTGACTGGGACTGGCGCAACGACATGTACATCGTCGGCAACCAGACGATTTCGCTGATCCACAAACGCCCGCTGTGGCTGCAAAACCAGCACGATCAGATTTTGCTGTCGCAGGTGGACAACGTGATTTCCGATATGCGCGGCTTTCTGCACACGCTGGTGAAGATGGGCGACGTGCGGCTGCTGCTGACCGGCACCGAAGTGCAGAACGCGAAAGTATTCAGGAATGTTCATCGCCCGCAGGAGATTCAGCAGGAACTCTCCGAACGGCGGCGGCGGGCGCAGCAGCAGCAGCAGGAGCAGGACGCTCAGCGGCAGCGGCAGGCGATACTGGATTATCTGGCTGTCTACCATGAGAGCCTGAAGGATGTGGCGAATGACGCGAATGTTCCGGGGACAGCTTCCCCGTCCGCGCCACCCGCGCCGCCGCCCGCCCAATCACCGCCGGTGTACGACCGGTCGCGCCCGCCCAATGTGCCGCGCATCCGGCCTGACGACCATTGAAGCGCACCAACTTTAGGATACAATCACTATGCCGTGCGAGGTTTACTGGATTGAGGCATCCGTTATCCTGGGAGTTGACTGCTGCGGCCCGGTCACCGCAGGAGACATGAAACAGGTGATGCGGCAGGGCGTGACCGCTGTCGCGCAGCAGCCGACCCATTTCCTGATTGATCTGACGCAGGCGACCGACGTACCCATTGATTTTGTTGGCATGGTGGCTTTCTCAGAATGGATCTATCACCCGAATGCCCGCTGGTTTGCTTACGTCAACGCCAGCGATCTGCTACGCTCGCTGGTGACGGTGCGCCACCGGAATACCTGCCGCTTTTTTAAGCGGCGCGAGGAAGCACTGGATTTTTTGCGCGGCTCGGCTCAATACAAAACAGACCATCATTAGATTTCAGTACAGGAACAGAAGCAGGACGATGGCACTACGGGACATTATTCGACTGGACAATCCGGTTCTGCGCAAAAAAGCGCACCGGGTCACAAGTTTTGACAGTAAGTTTCAGCAGTTGGTAGATGATATGGTCGAAACGCTGCTGGACGCGCCGGGCGTGGGGCTGGCGGCGCCGCAGGTGGCCGTCAGCCAGCGGCTGATCGTGGTGCGGCTGCCGGATGACGAGGAAAGCCGCGAGGAATATGGCGACGAAGCCGGCAAGCTGTTTGTGGTCGCCAACCCGGAAATCATCAAAGCCAGCAAGGAACTGGTTGAAGGGGTGGAAGGCTGTCTGTCCATACCCGGTTACGTTGGCACGGTAGACCGGCATGAAAAAGTCACCGTGACCGGTCTTGACCGGCGCGGCAAGCCGCTGCGGGTGAAAGCCGCCGGCTGGCTGGCGCGGGTGTTCCAGCATGAGATTGACCACCTCGACGGGCGGCTGTACATTGACATCGCCAAAGAGGTGTGGGAAGTTAAACCGGAAGCGGCAGACGACGCGGAGTAAGCTGCCCCGGTCACTCGCCGGCGGCTAACCGCCGGCTGCCGGTATCCAGCCAGGTGACCTTTACATCCGTCCCCTGGTTGGGGCGGCTGGACATTTCCAGCGCCGCGCCAATCGCCTCGGCTCGTTCCTGCATCGTGCTTAACCCTAAACCCCCGGCGGCCTGCGCCAGATCAAAGCCGCGCCCGTTGTCCTGCACGTGCAGGTACAGGCGGTCGGGTTCGCGCTCCACCAGCACCTGAAACTGCGTGGCCTGACTGTGTTTGAGGATGTTGTTCAGGCTTTCCTGCGCGATGCGGTAAAACGCCAGATGCACCCCCGGCGGCAGCGTGCCCAGTTCGCCGCGAATGATGAGTTCGCCCGTCAGCCGCTTGCGTCCCTTCGCTACCTCCACCAACTGCGTGAGCAGTTTGGTCAGCTTTGTATTCACGATGGCTTCCGGGCGCAGTTCCAGCAGCAGCGTCCGCATTTCCGCCATCGCGGCGCGGTTGAGCAGCACCAGTTGGTCAAGCTGTTCCATCGTCTTCTGCGGGTTGCGCTGCCACAGGCGCGGCAGCGCCTCGGCCACCGTCGTCGCGCTGAACAACGTCTGGCTCACGGCGTCGTGCAGATCACGCGCGAGGCGCTGGCGTTCCTCATAAGCCGCGACTTCCTGAGCCTGCTGAAACAGCCGCGCGTTCTGGATGGCCGTCGCAATCGCTTCGGCAAACAGGCGCATCCGTTCAGCATGGGCCGGCGTAAAATAATGGCTCTCCCGGCAGAACAGGTTGATAAAGCCGATCAGTTCGTCCCGCAGATAAACCGGCGTGCCGATGAACGACAGGAAGATGGGGGGTTCATGCGGATTGCCGACGCGCACCCAGCCGGGATAAACGCTCACGTCCGGGATAATCAGCGGTTCGCGGCGTTCGATAATCTCCCGCAGGGCGGCGGTTTCCGTCACCGGCAGATTCATAGTCTCGGTTTGTTCGCGCAGGGCCGGGTCAAAATCCAGCCCGCGCGTGCGCTGCACGCTGGCAAGCCCATCCTCGACCAGCAGCACCAGACCGGCGTCGTTGGGTACGACGCGGCGCACGCTCTCCAGGATGCGGTCAAGCACTTCGTTCAGATCAAGCGTGCTGTTGATGGCGATCGCTGTATCCCGCTGCGATTCAGCCAGCAGCCGCTGTTCATGTTCGGCGGCTTCGCGCGCCTTCCGGTCGTTGATGGTGCGGAAGTAAACAAACAGCCCATCTTTCGAGGGATAGGCGCGCACATCAAACCA
>JARKOK010000310.1 GCA_029975765.1 Aggregatilineales bacterium | reverse complement strand
TCACAAAACCGGGAACGGCAGCGACCACCGTCAGCGGTGACCAGCTTGCACCCTGATCGGCGCTGCGCTTGCAGACGATATGAATCGTGCCGGTTGAATCGCTGCATGATTCCAGCCGCGCCTCGGCAAACGCCAGCAGATCGCCGTTCATGGCGCGGACGATGCTCGGAATCCGGTAGCAGGCATAACCCTCAGTATTGTTGATATACACCGGCACGTACCGCAGCGGATTCACCAGCCCGCCGAGGCGCAGCGTCTGTTCGGCGGCAGACTGGCCGTGATACTCGTCCAGCACCCGCAGGCGGACGGTGTACTCCCCGGCAAACGCATAACGATGGGTGATGGCCTGCCCCGTACCACGTTCGCCATCACCAAAATCCCAGAGATAAACCGCCGCGCCGCCCTTCGCCGCCGGCACCGCGCTGGCATCAAACGGAATATCCACCGGCGCAGCGCCCGACCGGGTATCCGCCGTAAAAGCAGCCAGAGGCGGCGGGTTCGCCGGAGGGACGAAGGCCGCGATCTCAGCCGCCGTGAGCGCCCGCGCATACAGGCGAACATCATCTATCAGCCCGCTGCCGTGCCGTCCGAAGGTGTAATCGAAGTGGCCGCCCGCCGCGTCGGTATACCCGCCGACAGTCAGGGCGGTAAACGGGTAAACACCGGCCTCGACCGCAGCGGCCTCTGTGCCGTTCAGAAAGACGCGCAGCCTTCCGGCCTCATCACCGGCGAGCGCGACATGCTGCCAGTCGGGATGCGCCAGCGGCAGGCGAAATTCATGATCCGGCAGACGCACGAATAACGCGCTGGCCTCAACGCCGGTTTCGACAGCCTGCCCCATCTGGACGATCACCTGCCGCCGGTGGTGGTCTGCCGCCCAGAACCAGAAACACAGCGTAAAACCCTGACTCCCGCCAGCAGCCGGCAGCTCGAAGGTCTGCGCGACCAGGTACAGGTCGTCGAAGTCGTCCAGTCCCCAGCGGGCGATGACATCCGCCATCAGGTGAACTCGCTCAGGCGAATTTCCCGCCCCTGCGCCGCCGAGGCTTCCGCCGCAAAAGCGGCCTGCATGATCGCCCGCGCCACCGCGCCCGATACCGGCGGCTCGGTGTCGCTGTCAATCGCCTGTAACAAAGCGCGCCACTCGTTGATCAGCGCGCCCTGCATCCAGTTCCCCTCCGGCACCGATTCCGGCACCAACTGCCAGCGGTCATCCCGCCCGATCTGCACGCCAGCCGCGTAATCAATCGCCAGCATCCCGCGCGTGCAGGTTAATTCGGTGGTGTGTTTGGGCGCGCCGACGGAATACCCGGTGCTGAGGATCACACCGGATGCGCCGTTGTCGTAGCGCAGAAACACCATGCCGGTATCATCGGCATCCATCTGGTGAAAGTAAGTACCGAACTGCGCGCTGACCGTCGTGATCGGGCTGCCCACCAGCCAGCTCAGACGGTCAAGCGGGTGGATGCCGACCGTCAGCCAGACACCCCCGCCGCGTGTTCGATCCAGATGCCAGTCGCGGCGGTTCGGCTCGAACCAGAATTTCTGCATCGCCGCCGTCCCCATCACCACACGTCCCATTTCGCCGCTGTCAAGCAGGTTTTTCGCCCACTGGTAGCTATGGGTAAAACGGTTGACATGCCCCACCATCAGTTTGACACCGGCGGCGCGCGCGGCCTCGTCAATCGCGTCACACTCCGCCAGCGTGGGCGCCATTGGCTTTTCCAGCAGGATATGTTTTCCGGCACGCGCCGCCGCCAGCGCAATCTCGGTATGGTGATGGTGCGGCGTGGCAATCACTACCGTATCTACGTCCGGCTGTGCGAGCAGATCACGGTAGTGGGTATAACCCGTGCCGCCGAACTCGGCGGTGAATTCGGCCAGCGCGGCGGCATTGGTACGCGAGGCAGCGACCAGCCGCACGTTATCCAGCGTTTGCAGCGCGCGGGCGTGCTGCGCTCCGTAATCCCCCGCGCCGATAATGCCAATTCCATGACGCATCAGCCGTCCCTCCGTATAGGGCTGGTCGGTCTTACACCAGTCCGATCTGGCGAGCGGTGCGCTGGAAAATGTCAACGATCTGGTTCGCGGCGGTTTCGGTCAGCACCGGGGCGACCGGAATCAGATTGCTGCGTTCGATCAGGTCATCCAACTGCGGCAGCGTCCCTTTACCATATTCGATCTCCGTGTGGAAGCTGTTGAGCGGGTCGCTCCAGGGGCGACCGGCAGAGCCAATCCCCCGTTTTTCCACCAGGCTGACATTGTTGTAGTAGATATGCAGCCCCCAGTCCGTCATGCGGATATTACCCCCGCCATCTCCGGTTCTGACGCCGGCAGCCTGCGTGCGCTCCACCATCTGCGCGCAGATGTCCGCCGTCGGCCATGTCACGATCACAAAGGGGCCGCTGTCGCCCTGCGGGTCAATCACACGGCGGGGCTGCGCGCCCGGAATCTGCCCGATGCCCTGATACAGTTGGAGGGTGCGCGCGCGCATCCGTCCGGTGATCTCGTCCAGCTTCTGCGCCTGCGCGTACAGCATCGCGGCGGATACCTCGCTCATGCGGATACCCTGCCCCCAGGTCTGCACATCACGCTCCGCCGTCAGCCGGCCTTCCTCATTACGCGGATAACCCAGATCATGATACGCCCACGCCTTACTCGCCAGCCGGTCATCATCGGTGACGATCAGGCCGCCCTCGCCAGCGGTGATGTTCTTGTTGTACTGAAAGCTGAAGATCGCCATATCCCCAAAGCTGCCCAGCGGACGGCCATGAAAACTGCCGCCGTTGGCCTGCGCCACATCTTCGATCAGCAGCAGCCTGTGGCGGCGGCAGATGTCCACCACCCGTTCCACATCACCGCACGCGCCGCTCATATGCACCAGCAGCACGGCTTTAGTCCGCGCGTTGATCTTCCGTTCGAGATCGGCGGGATCCATCGTGAACGTGTCGTCAATATCCACCAGACGCGGAATCGCGCCGCAGCGCACAACGGACGACACACAGGCCACCCACAGATAACCGGGCACCAGCACTTCGTCACCCGGCCCGACATCCGCCGCCAGCATCGCGGTGGACAGCGCCCCGGTGCCGCTGTTCAGCGCCAGCGCGTGGCGGCGGCCTAGCCGTTGGCGGAAGTAGTCCTCCACGCGGTCGGCATAATGCTGGACATCATGCCCGTAAAACCGGAACGGGCTGCGGGCCAGCAGCACCTGATTCACGGCTTCGATCTCCGCTTCATCAATGAAATAACTGCCCGGCCATTCGTAAGGCAGCAGATATTCAGA
>JARKOK010000296.1 GCA_029975765.1 Aggregatilineales bacterium | reverse complement strand
GCCGATGGCCGCCCCTCCCCGCCTCCTGACACCGATGGTGACGGCGTGCCCGATGCCAGCGATCTGTGCCCGGCCACCCCGGTCGGCACGCCGGTTGACGCCGATGGCTGCCCCTTGCCGCCGCCTGACACCGATGGTGACGGTGTGCCCGATGCCAGCGATCTGTGCCCCGCCACGCCGGTCGGCACGCCGGTTGACGCCGATGGCTGCCCCTTGCCGCCGCCTGACACCGATGGCGACGGCGTGCCCGATGCCAGCGATCTGTGCCCGGCCACCCCGGTCGGCACGCCGGTTGACGTCGATGGCTGCCCCTTGCCGCCGCCTGACACCGATGGTGACGGCGTGCCCGATGATGTCGACAACTGCCCGCTGGACGCCAACCCCGGTCAGGAAGATGCTGACGGTAACGGCGTCGGTGACGCCTGCGAACCCCCGCCACCGCCGGTAGACACCGATGGCGATGGTGTACCGGACGACGTGGACAACTGCCCACTGGACGCCAACCCCGGCCAGGAAGATGCCGACGGCAACGGTGTCGGTGACGCCTGCGAACCCCCGCCGCCGCCGGTAGACACCGATGGCGATGGTGTGCCCGATGATGTGGACAACTGCCCGCTGGTCGCCAACCCCGGTCAGGAAGATGCTGACGGCAACGGTGTCGGTGACGCCTGTGAAGGAGCGCCGCCCGCAGACACCGACGGTGATGGCGTGCCGGATGCCAAAGACAACTGCCCGCTGGTTGCCAATCCCACGCAGAAAGACTCGGACGGTGATGGCAAGGGTGATGCCTGTGACGCGGTCAATCCCGTCAGCCCCTACGTTCCGTTCCGCCCCGGCGACAGCCGACTGAACCAGCGCGACGATGATCGCGGCGCGTCGGCAGCGGTGTATTGCAGCAGCAGCGACTTCCACATCTATCGTATCAACGACCAGAGCAAGGGGATCATCGCGCTGGTGGTGACCAAAGCCGAGATTGACGCGGTCGGTGTGCCGGTGGGCGCGAATGTTCTGATCGCCTCGGTGGATGTGCCGCTCGGCCAGATTCAGCTATGGCGGCTGACGACCGGCGAATTCCAGTTGATGGCCGCGCCGGTGCGGGACGGCGGCGACTCCTACCTCTTCATCTGGAAGGACTGCGACATCCAGCGGCAGTGATGCCTGCCGGCCTATAACCCGATAGGAATCAGCAGGGGCGGGTTGCAGTAACCCGCCCCTGTGTTTGATAGCTCAACCCGCAGGCCTCAGCCCACCGCTACGGGCAGCTTCCCTTCAACAGCGTGTACTGGGCGTTAATCACGTTGTCGAACTTGTTGGTTTCAAGAATCTGGTTGCCGGGGTCAATCGTAATCACCAGTTGGTGTACCTGGCTGTGATGCACGTTGACCGTGAGCGGGATCGGGCCGACGTTGACCGTCTGGCCGGGCTGAATCACCGGGAGCGCGCCGACGGTGTTGGTGGTCAGATTCGGGTCGGGCGCGGGAATATCCACGATGCCAATCAGGCCGCTGGGGTTCGGCGTCGTGCCAAAGTTGGCGACATCCAGATAAATGTTAAACGTCTGGCCGCAGACCGGCGCCGGCGGGTCGAAGCGGAAGTTGCCAGCCACCAGATTGACCGTCGAGACAGGTGTGGGCGTGGCCGGAATCGGTGTGGGGGTGGGCGGCGGCGGGGGCGACACAAACGGCACACCGCTCAGACTGCCCGACACATCCACAACCGACGGCGATACCCAGCCGCGCGCGCCGTTTGGCAGTTCGATCAGGAACCAGCCTGTACCCAGGCTGCTCTGCCCGACAATCGGCACGGTCTGCCCCGGTTGAAGCCCGGTGAACGCCTCGTAGATCACGCTGTCACCCCGGCGCACATTGGCCGCCAGCCGGGCGGTCGCGCGCGGCGTGGGGTCAAACTGCGTCGGCGTGGGTAAAAGCTGCTGCGTGTCCACCGTCGCGGTTGGTGACGCCACCGGCACCACCGGCGTGACCGCGAACGGCGGCGGGGTGTTCTCCACTCGCAGCGGCGATACTACCATCTGCTCCTGCTGGGTATTCGTCAGGTTGATCGTCAGCCGCAGTTCGTACAGGCCGTCGGGCACGGTACTGGTATCCCATACCCCCAGCACATCATCCTGTACCGCCTGCGTCTGCGGCACCGTCACCGGGAACCAGGGCACAGCATCATCGGCGGCAGTCAGATCAGCATTCAACTGGCGAAATTCGAGGAAGTAATTCTGCATATTCGACAGATTGGCGGCGCCGCGCACCGTAAATTCACCGCGCAGCACGTATACCGGCGGCGGCCAGCTTATGTTGGCGTTGGGGTTCACGGGTGTGGCCGTCGGGGTTGGCACCTGCGCCTGCGCCGGCAGCGCCAGCGCGAGCGCCAGCACCAGCGTCACAAGGAAAAACAGCTTATTCCGGTAGCTCATCGGTTTCTCCTGATATTCAATCTAACCTGCACT
>JARKOK010000287.1 GCA_029975765.1 Aggregatilineales bacterium | reverse complement strand
CTCAGGTCTACCCGGTTGGTCGGCGCGTAGGCGGCAAAATCCACCAGCACATCCCAGCCGCGCGCCTGCGCCTGCGCAATCCACTCCAGCGGGTGCTGCACGCCGGAGAAGTTCGACTGCGCCGGATAGGCAAACAGGGTTTTCCCGACGAAGGGTTCGTCCAGCAGGGCGCGCAGGCGGCGTTCGTCTACCCGCAGATCGGGCGGCACGACCGGGATATAGATCACCTCCGCGCCTTTCGCCCGCGCGAACTCGCGGATGCCGTTGACCGAGTTGTGATTGTCGAAGGTCAGGATGAAGCGGTCGCCGGGCGCGAACGGGTACGATTCACCCACCAGCTTGAGCGCGCCGCTGGCGTTCTGGGTGAAGATGCACACGTATTCCTCCGGCGGGGCGTTGAAATACTCCAGCACGTAGCGGCGGGCGCGTTCGTCCAACTGGGTGGCGGCCATCGAGGTGGGGTTGCTGGAATGGGGATTGCCAAACACCCCGCGCCGCAGGATGTCCAGATGCGCGGTAAGCTGGCTGTCGGCGTACAGGCCGCCGCCGGTGTAATCAAGATACACCTGCTGCAATTCGTCCAGCCGGCTGTACTGCCGCGCGCGCAGTTCATCCAGCGCCGCCGTCTGGCGGTATGCCGGGTACGCGCGTAAAAAGTCCTGATACCACGAATCCATCTGGTCAGCGGGATAACGAGCGGACATGATGTTTACTCCCTGCACGGGTCAGCCCATAAATCATTTTCTAAAACCGGCGGCGGGTACACCCGGACAAAATACTCCTGTCCGAACAGTTCCACCAGCATGGCTTCCGGGAACATATGCGGGTCAATCGGGTACTGCGTGCGATGAGCCGCGACGGCGTGAATCTTCTGCTGGATGAACGGCGACACATCCAGACAGGTCGTCACGCCGGACAGGCTGCTGTCGTCAGCGTGCAGCTGGAGATCGGTCAGCGCCGCGTCAGCGCCGCGCCCGGCAAAGGCCGTCGGCGCGCCGGGTGAAAAGATCAGGCAGGTCACCACCGACCGCGCGATCACATGCGCGCTGCGCGGCTTCTGTTCCACCAGCGCCATTTCGCCAAAGAAATCACCCGCGTGCAGATACCCCAGCGCGGTCATCGTGCCGTCGGCGTCCTCCTGCACCACCTCCGCCTCGCCGGAAACGATGATGTACAGGCAGTCCCCGACTTCACCCTGTTCCACGATGTAGAAGCCGGGCGGATACCACTGCGTCGTTACGAAGTCGTTGGCGTAGCGCAGCATCAGCGATTCCTGGGCGAACAGCGACAGCCCCTGAATGAAACTGAGCGACCCGCGATACTGGCCGCGACTGCCTGCCAGCCATTTTACCAACTGGTCGAGGATTAAAAAACGCCGGTTTGGGAAATAACTGTGATACAGGCGGGGGACGGCGCAGGGCGTCAAACCTTCCGCCACTTGGTCGGCGTACTGCGCCGGATCGCCGGCCAGCGTGCAGGCGCGGGTGGTGGCGTAGCTGATGGCGATGTGATCGGGGTGGCCGTAAGCGCCGGTCGGGTCGAAGGTGATCACCACGTCAGGCCGGAAGCGGCGGATAGCGCGCACCACGTCGCCGGTAAGCTGCGCCGGGTCAACCGCTTGCAGTTGGCCGTCCAGGTAATCCCAGCATTCGACGTGCTGCACGCCCAGATGGCGGCAGGCCAGCCGCAGTTCGCGCTCGCGCACCGCGCCCAGCGTGCGGCGGGTGGCGGCAGCCGCGTTCTGAATCTGCCCGGCCTGGCCGCGCGTGGCCGAAATCACCAGCAGTTCCGCGCCCTGCGCGGCGTACTTCGCCAGCGTGCCGCCGGTACAGAAGGTTTCGTCGTCCGGGTGAGCGTACACACATAAAATACGCGGCGGGCTGTCCATTGCTCCTCCTCACAATAAATCGCTTCCCGTGTCTATCATCTTGTGAAGTATTGTGGGAAAAGTCAAATGGGGTGCGGGGTTCGTCCGGTGCGCCGGGACAGGGTAGCAGGGGTAATTGCCCCGGCGATGGGCTTATACTACCCCGTCTGTGCCAGATAATCGCTCAGGTACTGCCGCACCGCTGCTTCATCGAGAAAGCCGAACCACCGCTGAAGCACATTGCCCTGCGCGTCAACCAGGGCGTACTGCGACCGCTGCACCAGATTAAACTGCTGGCGGATGTTCAGGGTTTCCGTCTTATCAATATCCAGCTTGATGAAATCCATCTGTGTGCCGAACGTCCGGGCCAGCCCATCCACGATGGGGGCATTACGCTGGCAGGTCGTTCACCAGTGGGCGAACGAATCGAGGAACTGAGGGCGACCGGTGGTGCCAACCAGCGAGATGTTTTCGGTCGGGTGGGTGCTGGCTGCCGCTTCCGGCGCGGCTTCAGTCGGCAGCGGGGTGGGTGCGGCGGTGGGCGCCGGCGCGCAGGCCATCGCCAGCAGCCCGATGAGGACGAACATGATCCAGCGCAGGGGTTTCATCATGCGGTCACCTCAGTGACTTTCGCCGGGACATGACGGCGCATGTCCCGGCAGCCGGTTTGTGATCCGGGATCATTGTGCCGGGGCTACATGAATAGAAGATTGGAAGCGGGTGAAGCGTTACGAACTTACCGCACGATTTCGCGCTGGTGGCCGTTCGCGGCGGCAGCCGGCGGCGCGTCGTCGGCCAGCCGGCCAGCGGTGAGTGACTGCACGTAAATACACTGACGCCAGTCAATCGCCACGTCATCCACATCGAGTTCAAAATCACCCAGCGGCACGCCAGTGTTGCGCACAATCGCCAGTGGGGTGGCCTCGTCGCGCTCCCCCATGACCAACTGTGCCGCCTGGCAGATCGCGTCCGCGATACCGCGCTGGGTGACCTGCATCGGGTTGCCAAACAGATCGAATTTGCCGCGCTCATCCTGAACCGGCTTAAAACCGGCGGTCGCCAGCGCCACCCCGGTTGTGCCCAGACGCCCCGGCATCAGCCAGCTGTCGGTCAGGATGATGCCCACGTCCACCCCCAGGCGCTCACGCAGCCCGCGCCGGATGTCCGTCGCCGTCTGGTAAGGTCGCTCCGGGAACAGCACGGCGTACCCCTCCGGGATGTTGGAGCGGTCAATGCCCGCGTTGGGGGAGAGGATGCCATCCTTGTACGTCAGCAAAAAACCGGGGATGCCGCCAAAAATGTGATCGGCTTCCTGCGCTACCAACTGCGCTATCTTCGGATTCATCCGGTAGCGGTCGGCCAGGTCCGCCGCGTAGGGGGTTATCACAATGTCGTCCAGACTGATGATACGCCCCTGACTGATGGCCGTGTATTTGCTGGAAATCGCCAGCACATCACCGTCCAGCAGGCTTTCGCCGCTGGTCGCCAGCGCGGCGCTGATCGTCGCGTACAGATCGAACGCGGCCTGCTGCACCGGCGCGCTGACTGGAATCACCGTAAGCGGTTTGCGAGACATACCTCTAGCATCCTTGTCCGGCTTCTGAGAGACTGCATCGTACCACCGGCCAGGGCGTTATACCAGAGTCAGCCCCCTCAGCCGCTCAGGCCGGGCCGGCGTAGACGATATGCCCGTCGTGCCACTCCGGTTCGGCTTCGAGACAGGTCATCAACTGCAAAAATCGCTCATGCTGGTCAGGGCTTTGCGCGTTGGCAATATAGGTTTCCCGGCTGTCGAAAACGACCGCCAGCATAAACTCACGCGGGTCGGCATCCATCTGGTACACGTAGACCGCCACCGCACCGGGCACCGGCACGGACTCGGTTTCACTGGCGACAGCTATCAACTGCTGTTCCATGCCGGGTTTCGCTCGCATCCGGGCGACCGTACCGTACATCGCGGTTTCCTCCTGCCATTCGACGATACCGAGTATTATACGGCACAAATATTATAAAACGGCTCGCCAAAAACAGATTTTAAACAAATCAAACCCGGACCTGCGAAAAATCCGCCGAAAGCCCGATACCCGGCGGCGCGGCGGGCGGTACAATGGTGTTATCCAATTCATCAAAGGACATAAGACGATGCGACTGTTCCTGCGCCTGGTCGGTTTGCTGCTGCTGGCGCTGCCCGGTCTGGCGGTGGTGGCGCAGACCGGCTATCCCGAACCCCGCGAAACGCATATCAACGACTTCGCCAGCGTGCTGCCCGCCGATACCGAAGACCGGCTGCGCGCGCTGCTGGCCAGTCTGAAGGCCGAGAAAAATATCGAGGTCGTGGTGGTGACGATCAGCTCGATCAAACACTACGGCACCGGCGACTCCACGTTTGAGTCCTTTGCCACGAACCTGTTTAACACCTGGGGCATCGGCAGCCGCCAGTCGCATAACGGCGTGCTGCTGCTGGTGGCAGTGGATGACCGCAACGTGCGGATTGAAGTTGGTTCGATGTACGAAAACACGCTGAATGACCCGATGCGGGGCGTCATTGATGAATTTATCCTGCCGGCCTTCCGCGCCGGTGATTATGCCGGGGGTGTGGTGCAGGGGGTGCGCGGCATCTACTACCAGTTGACCGGGGAGTTTCCGGCGGAACTGCCCGCGCCGGTCATCGCCCAGCCAACGCGCACTTCGGACAGCGGCGACGGCCTGATGGGGCTGCTGATCGTGTTCGCCGTTCTGGTTAGTGTTGGCAGTTGGCTCTGGCGGCTGGTAAACGGTGATACCGGCGAAGCCGGGGACGGCAGCGATAACTCGTATTGGGGTGGATCGTCGCGCCGCCGGTCATCGTGGAGCAGCTCATCTAGCTGGCGTTCGTCGTCGGGCAGCCATTCCAACAGCTCATCCGGCTCTCGTCACGGCGGCGGACGCTCATCCGGCGGCGGCGCCAGCGGCAGTTGGTAACCGCCGGTCAGCGGGGCGGCAGCACAACGGTTGATGATTCGGGCAGCCGGCTGTTGGAGATAATCGGACGGCCCAGCACAAAACTGCTCTCCGGCTGCCAGGTGCCGTCGGCGGCATAGACCGCGCGGAAGCAGTAACTTTGCTCGAAGTAGGTATCCATGTACGCGCCCTGTCCATACTTGAGCGCGCACTGCACATCCCCAAACGTCTGGTGGATGGATGACCCCATTACCGCCATCACCACAACAAATATGATGCTCACCATACCCAGGATGAACATGAATTCGACCATTGCCTGTCCCCGTTCGCGGGAGGGAGGAGTAGTAGGGGTTGAAGAAACCAGCATGTTAATTGTCCTAAACCAAATGCTAACGTAACATTACTTTATCATGACAACTCTTTAACAATGAAAAGGGATTCCGAAAAATATATAAAGATGGACTCGACCACGTCGTTCCAGCCCTCTCCCCGGCGGCGCGGCCTGTGATAATTTACCCTTAATACGGAATATGCCGTTCGCTGTTTTCTATATTTCAAGTTACTTGACAGGGCTACGAAACCCATTACAATGAAAGAGAACGATTTCTCAAAAAAGCACCTTTCCTGACACCGCAGCCGACTTCACAGCCTGAAATCGGGCGATGAACGCCCGGATTACTGATACATCCGGGCGGCATTGTGTCTCGCTTCGATAGAAGCTGCGTCGTTTTTTAAGAGAACGATTACTGAAAAGTAGTTTTACATGGCGAGCGCCACCATCAATGATGTTGCCAGCTACGCCGGCGTTTCCAGGGCGACCGTCTCGCGCGTCCTCAACCACAACCCCGCCGTTGATCCCACTCTGCGCGACCGTGTTCTGGATGCCGTTCAGGCGCTGGGCTACCAGCCCAACCGCGCCGCGCGCCGGCTGCGCGCCCAGTCCAGCAACGTGATCGGGCTGGTGATTTCGGACATCCAGAATCCTTACTTCATCTCCGTCATCAGCGGCGTGGAGGCGGCGGCCTACGCGCACCAGATGAACATCGTGCTGTGCAACTCCGATGAAGACCTGGCTAAAGAGCGCATTTATCTGGACGTGATGGAAGCCGAACGGGTGGCCGGGCTGATTATCGTCCCCACACACGGCACGGCTGGCAGCGACCTCAACCGCTTTCAGCAGCTTGGCATCCCGGTCATTCTGCTGGATCGGCTGATAGAGGCGATGCAGGTGGACGCGGTGAAGGTGGACAACGAACGCGGCGCGTATGAGGCCGTCAAACACCTGCTTGATCTGGGCTGCCGGCGCGTCGCGCATATCAGCGGCTCGCCAGAGCTGACCACCGGGCGCGACCGGATGCAGGGCTACTACAACGCGCTGGCCGAAGCTCATCTGAAACCCGAACCCCGCTTAATCCGCACCGGCGATTTTAAGACGGACAGCGGCTACCGGCTGACGCTCGACCTGCTGGATTTGCCCGCGCCGCCGGACGCCATCTTTGTCGCCAACAATCTGATGACCCTGGGTGCGCTGCGGGCGCTGCGCGAACGCGGCGTGCGCGTGCCGGAGGAGATGGCGCTGGTCGGTTTTGACGATATGCCCTGGTCGGCGGAATTTCGCTCGCCGCTGACGGCGGTATCGCAGCCGACTTACGAACTGGGACAGGAGGCCGTGCATTTACTGCGGCGGCGGCTGGCCCAACCGGACGCGCCGGTGCGAACCGTTGTCCTAAATACGCGCCTGATCGTGCGCGAATCATGCGGCGCGGCGCTTAACCTCAGGAGATAAAACGATGGCGGCTGCCCCGGAAACACCGGTCATCTTAAGTATGCAGCACATCACCAAACGCTTTCCCGGCGTGGTGGCGCTGGATGATGTGTCGTTCGATGTGCATGTGGGCGAAGTTCACGGACTGGTTGGCGAAAACGGCGCGGGGAAATCCACGCTGATGAACATCATGAGCGGCGTGTACACCGATTTCGGCGGGCAAATGCTGCTCAACGGCGAGCCAGTGATGTTTCATAACACCCGTGAAGCGCAGGACAGCGGCATCGCCATGATTCATCAGGAACTCAACCTCGTTAACGAACTGACGGTATACGAAAACATCTTCCTGGGGCGCGAGATACAGTCGCGGTTGGGCGTGATTGACCGCCGCGCCATGCGCCGCGCCTCGGAAAAGCTGATGGCCGACCTGGGGCTGGACATTGACAGCAACCGCCACGTCGGCCAACTGCGTGTCGGGCAGCGCCAACTGGTCGAAATCGCCAAAGCGTTAAGCCTCAACTCCCGCATCATCATCATGGACGAACCAACTTCCGCCCTGAGCGACAGTGAAGTGGAATACCTGTTCCGGGTGATACGCGGCCTGCGCGAGCGCCAGGTCGCCGTGATTTACATCTCGCACCGGCTGGATGAAGTGTTTGCGATTGCCGGCCGCATTACCGTGCTGCGTGATGGCCGCGTGGCGGGCGCCTCGCTGGGGAAGGACATGACCCGGCGGCAGTTAATCAGCCTGATGGTCGGGCGCGATCTGGATGTGCTGTATCCCAAACAGAAGGTAGAGATAGGCGATACGGTGCTGGCAGTGGACGGGCTGAGTTACGTTCAGGGGCGGGCGCGCGTGCTGGACGATATTTCGCTGTACGTGCGCAAAGGCGAAATCGTCGGGCTGGCCGGGTTGATGGGCGCGGGGCGCACGCAGCTGCTGGAATCGCTGTTCGGGGTGTACCCGCCGCACAGTGTTACGGGCCGAATCACCCTGAACGGCAGGCCGGTCAAATTCGCCTCGCCGCAGGAAGCGATTGCCAGCGGCCTTGGCCTGATCGCGGAAGATCGTAAGCAGCAAAGCCTGGTGCTGGAACGATCTGTGACCGAAAACATGACGCTGGCGGCGCTGCACCAGTTCATGAACTGGATGAAGGTGATCCGACAGCGCGCCGAACGCCTGGCGGTCAGCCGCGTGGTGCAGGATTTAAACGTCAAAACGCCCACGATTGAAACGCTGGTGACTAACCTGAGCGGCGGCAACCAGCAGAAGGTGGTCATCGGCAAATTCCTGCTGTCGGAAATCGTGCTGTTCCTGCTGGACGAACCCACACGCGGGATTGACGTGGGCGCGAAGGCGGAAATCTACAGCCTGGTCGGCCAGTTAGCGCAGAACGGCACGGCCTTCCTGCTGGTATCCAGCGAGATGCCGGAACTGCTGGCGGTGTGTGACCGTATCTACGTGCTGTGTGACGGGCGGCTGACCGGCGAGTTCAGCCGCGAGGCGTTCGATCAGGAAACCATCATGGAAGCGGCCACCCGCTTCATCGAGAAAATGAACAACGGCAACCCCATAGAGGAACGAGCTATATGAGTACCACCATCACCCGGAATTCCGCCGCGCGGCAGCCGGCGCTGGCGAACATCACCACGACCGATGTCGTTACACTGATCGGCGCGCTGGCGCTGCTGGCCGGGTTCGCGCTGCTGCCCTGGCTGCATCAGGGGGGCGCCAGCGTCACCGGCCTGAGTCTGCTCACGTCGTCGCCGTCCGATCTGGCCGCCGATCTGCTGGCCGCCGTCCGGGAACGCCAGTGGATTCTGGCGCTGATCCCGGCGGCGGCGCTGCTGGCGCTGGTCGGGCTGGCCTGGAGCGTGATGCAGCCGCCCTACCGGCGGGTGGCGGCGTGGCTCATCCGGCTGGCCGGGCTGCTGGGTATCGCCTATTTTCTGCTGTTTGGCACGCTCGACCGCGAAAACACCAGCCTGGCGCTGTTCCAGTTTTCCGGCGGCGGCTTCTGGCTGGCCTTTTTTGCCGCCGCCCTGCTGCTGCTGCAATATGTGGCGCTGCGCCCGGCGGCGGACGGTTTAACTGGGCAGGTGGCTGTGCCGGGCATCGGCGCGCTGTGGGGCCGGCTGACCAGCGGGCTGACGAGTAACCCGCGTTTCATACGGGCCGTCACCCTCATCTTCCGCTTCCAGAGTTTCTTTGGCCTGATTATCGTCATCATGCTGGCGGTCATCTTTTCGCCGGTTCGCAACGACGTGAACCTGTTCCTCAGCCAGCGCAACCTGAGCAACGTGGCGCGCGACGTGGCCGAAACCGGCGTGCTGGCGGTCGGACAAATTCTGGTCATCATCATCGGCGGCATTGATCTGTCGGTCGGTTCGGTCGTGGCGCTGACGGCTACCGGCGTCGCCTTCATGCTCATGCGCGATCTGATGCCAGCTATCCCCGCCATCCTGATCATTCTGGGGCTGGGGCTGGCGATTGGCTGGTGGAACGGCTGGACGGCAGAACGTTTCAAAATCCCCTCATTTGTGACGACGCTCGCCATGTTAAGCATCGCGCGTGGGATCGCCCGCATCTGGTCGGACAGCATCGCCGTGCCGCTGTCCTACGGCGCGGGCGGGGCTGACCCGCTGTTTGAGGTGATCGGCGCGCGCATCAACGGCGTGTTCCCCGTTCCGGCGATCATCATGTTTATCGTGGCGATCATCATGTCACTGATCTTACATTACACGGCCTTCGGGCGGCATCTGTACGCCATTGGCGGCAACCAGACGGCGGCTCGGCTGTCCGGGCTGGCGGTGTCACGCATCAAAATCGCGGCGTTTATGCTGTGCGGTTTCTTCGCTTCGATGGCGGGCATCATGCACGCGGCGCAGCTAAACCAGGGCAGCCCGAACGAAGCCGTTGGTTACGAGCTGAACGCCATCGCGGCGGTCGTCATCGGCGGCGCGAGTCTGTCCGGTGGCAAAGGCACGGTGGTGGGGGCGATTGCCGGCGCGTTCATCCTGGGCATCCTGGATAACATGCTCAGTCTGAACAATGTCAACAGCAACGTGCAGCTGGTCACGAAGGGTCTGCTGGTAGTCGCGGCGGTGGCGCTGCAGCAGCTTCGCCCGCGCAGCGCGGAGTAACCGGGTTAATTTGACGGGTGGGCGGGGAGCGCACACAGGCGCTCCCCTACAACCGGACACGAATAAACAAACACAGCCTGAAAGGAGGTGGTAACCGGCATAACAACGGCCCGTGATTCCAGAATGGCAGGTGGTAGTGTTCTACAGGAGTAAACAACCTATGAGTAAGAAAGTTTTGTTCTGGATGCTTGTGATAGTCGCGGCCATCGGCACGCTGTCGGTGGCGCTGGCGCAGGACAGCGGTTGGACGGCCTATACGGAAGAAATGCTCGGCGGCGGCACTGTGAAAGAGGATGCCCGCCCCGAAGGCCCGCTCCCGGCCAACTGCCCCAAGCCAGCACCTAAGGATAAGTATATCATCGGTATGTCGCAGGCCAACCGGGCAGAACCCTGGCGGGAAGCGATGGACAGCCAGATCGCGGCG
>JARKOK010000267.1 GCA_029975765.1 Aggregatilineales bacterium | reverse complement strand
AGGATCGGGCGCATCGCCTTACCTCCACTACAAACGATTATCCGGCGTACCCAACCGGATGCGGGCACGCCGCGCGCCGATGGCTTTGCCGAGTTCATTCACCGCCGCGCTCATCATATGTTCCAGGTCGGTCTGGCTTTGTAGTTGGGTGGAAATAGCGTTCAGCAGCGATTCGTTTTTGACCATCCGCTGGCTCTGGCTGTAAGCCTCGGTATTTTCGATGGCGACCGCCAGCTGCGTCACCATCTGCTGGAACAGCGCCACATCCGCCTCGGTATACAGGTACGGGCGTGTGCTGCCAACGCTGACCAGCCCCAACGCCTGCCCGCGCACCACAATCGGCGCCAGCAGCCATGACCGCACATCGCTGTCGGGATCGGGGTGATCGCGCAGTTGATGCACATCCGGGATATGCAGCATTTCCCGGCTGTTCCAGACGGCGGCAATCTGTCCCGAAATCGGGATCAGGTCGCCGTCCGTCGGACTGACCGAGGTGATGCCGGCGGTGTGCTGGGCCACGACCCGCAGCGCGTCACGCGGCGAGTCGTACAGGCTGATGCTCATCTGATCCTGCGCCAGCATCTGCGCGCTTTCCAGCAGCATGTTATTAAAGAGCGTGGGCAGATCGAGTGTGGCCTGTGCCGACTGGCTGAAGGCGGTAATGCGCTGGAGCTGGTCGGCGCGGCGCTGCGCTTCAGCCAGCAGGCGGACATTCTGCAAGCCCAGCCCTACCTGTGCCGACACCGCCAGCGACGTGTCCACGATGTCCAGGGTGATGGTCTTATCTGCCGCCAACACGTCCATGCCGATGGAACCCACCAGATCATCATACACAAACAGGGGAATAACCAGCATCGCGCGGACGCCCATTCGCTGTAACAGGTGCTGCGAAGCCGGCGGCAGGCGGCTGTCGCTATTGATGTCGCTGACAATCAGGGGCTGGCGCGTATCCCGCACGATCTGGTACACCGCGTTGTCCGCCAGCGGGATTTGCACGCCGACCGTGCCGCGCGCGGGATATTCACTGGCGACCTGTGATGCGGTAGCCGAAGGGGTAATCAGCGCAATCGAGCAGTGGTCAATGCCGGTCGCCTCAACCAGCGCCCGACAGCTTGTATCCAGCAGGGTCTTTTCATCCTGCGTGCTGCTGATGGTAAGCGCCAGTTGATTGATGATTTGCAGCAGGCGCACCTGCTTGCTTAATTCTCTGGCGCTGATCTGGGATTCGCGCAGCAGGCGGTGATTTTGCAGCACGATGGAAATCTGGTCGGCCAGCGCGGCATACAGGCGGCGCTGGCGGTCATCGAACACCTGCGCCCGGTCAAATCCCACACTGATCGCCTCGCGTACCAGATCGCGCTCACGCAGCATAATCGCGGCATAACTGCGGACGCCCCGCTGGCGCATAACGTCGGCCAGCGGGTCGGTTATCCCCGGCGCGTCCAGGTCTTCAACCAGGGTCACGCTGCCGGTATAGGTGCTCCACAGGGTTTGCAGCCGCGCCATCTGCTCCGCTCCCAGCAGATCATCGAGCGCGATGATCACCGCCTGTTCTTCAGCCGGCAGGCTGACGAAATCAATCGTCAGGCGCTGCATCCGGTCATGGCCGTCGTAACCGGCGGTCAGATGGCTGATCATCACCGCGTCCGGCGCGAAATGCTGGCGCAGCGTATGGAGGATATCCTGCGTATCCTGCGCGCTGAGAATAGCCCGGTTGATCTCGTACAGCGCGCGGGTTTCATCCAGCGCGGCCTGCATCTGACCGAACAGGGCACGGTTGCGCGCCGCCACACCAATCTGGTCGGCCAGAACGGTGTAGGCGTCAATCTCCTCGGTCGTCAGCGTACAGGGCTGGGTGTGAAAGATGTCCAGCGTCCCCAGCACCTCGTCGCCGGTTCGCAGCGCGAACGACGCCGCCCACGTCACGCCCAGTGCGGCCAGCTCGCTGCGGGTCGTTTCGCCCGCCTGCGCCAGTTCCGGCAAAATCGGCAGGCCGCGCCGCAGAATTTCGGTCTGCGCGGGCGACGGCAGCAGGTCGGTGCGGGGCAGTGATTCGAACGCCGCCGCGCCCTCCACCGTCACCAGCGCCACCACCTGCCGCGACCGGCGTTCGCCTACCGCGTCCGCATCAAACAGCGAGATGCCAACGGCAGTCAGCGACTGCGCCAGCGTGTAGATGACACCCAGCGCCATGTCAGTAAAATCGCGGGAAGCGGTAATCATGCGGCTCGCCAGCACGAGGTTGCTGGCGAAATCACGGGTCGTTCCGGGCAGACCGCTGACCGGCTTCGGAGGTGTGCTCATCCCGTCCCTCAAATTCAATCGTTGATTGTCGGTATATGGTTAAACAAGGGGCCTATGCCCCTCGTCAGCCTGCTGTCAGTCGGGTGTCGTTACTTCCACTCCCAGACTTCTTCTCCGGTGAGCAGGCGGCGTATCTGGTTCGGGAAGCGGTCGGCATCGAGCGGTTTGCCCAGGAAGCCGTTGAATCCGGCTTTCTTGGCCCGGCGCATCTGGTCTTCGCTGGCTTCAGCCGTCACGGCGCACACAATCGTATCTCGCAGACGGGGGTGCGCGCGGACTTTCTGCAGCGCCTGATAGCCGTCTTCATACGGCAGGCGGATGTCCATCAGGATCAGGTCCACGCGGGGCAGCGTGTCGGCAAACTGCACCACCTGCCAGCCGGATGTTTTCCATTCACAGCGCTGCACGCCCATAAAGGCCAGCATACGGGCAATCAAAACAAAGTTGGGCACGTTATCCTCAACCACAAGGACGTGTGCTTCGCCCGGTTCGACCGGGACGCGGGTGGTCTGGTTCTGCGCCTCGCTCATCAACGACGGCTCCTCAGATAATACAGAATTTCGTCCGGCAGTTTATCCACATCAATCGGCTTGCGGATGTA
>JARKOK010000240.1 GCA_029975765.1 Aggregatilineales bacterium | reverse complement strand
GCTGGTCGCGCTGGGGGCGCGGCTGCCGCTGGACACGATGAGCCACGCTGAACTTATCACGCAGTTATTGAAAGCGCACCCGGCGCTGCTGCTGGAAGCGCGCACGCTGGTAACAACGGGCTTACTCCTGAAGTAAAGCGCCGTCCGGTCGAAGAGCAGCGCCTCACCCGCCGGCCTTCGGGGTTGGTTTCACACCCCTCCGTCAGGCGTTAATGCTATCGGTCGTGGCTTTCCGCGCCCGTACAAACAGGCTGTATTCCATTATCGGCTGCGGCAGATTCAGGCTTTCCGCAAAATGGGTCGTATGGTAGATTTCCACGCTGTCGAACCCCGCCTCATGCATGAACTGCCGCGCCTCGGCCTCATCCTTAACCGAGCTTTTATAAGTGCCGGCCTGTCGGCTGAAGGTGCTGGCAATCAGCCGCCCCTGTGCCTGGTCGCCTTCGCGCCAGGGCAGATCGCACACGTAGACGCCGCCGGGTTTCAGCGAACGATAAATGTGCCGCGCGATGGAGATGACTTTATCATTCGAAAAATAGGGGTTCAACCCCTCAGCACACACGGCATCAACCAGGCGGCCATCCAGCAGTTCTTCCAGCGACACCACTCCCAGATCAGCCGCCAGCCATTGTATATTGGGTGGAATAGTCACGTTCGGCGCCTGCTTCAGCCGCTGCTCCTTATCGCGCACGACATCCGGCAGATCAATCTCGATCACTTCGACCTGTGGCAGCGCGCGCGCCAGGGTCAGGCCGCGCGGGGATAAGCCGCAGGCCAGATCAATCACCGTCAGGTTATCTTCCGCCGGCGGCAGGGCGGTTTCAACCAGGTGTGACAGGCTGGCAAGCCGCGCCGTCAGATAATTCATGGACGCCGGGCTGCCGGGCAGCCGCATCAGCCAGCGCGCGGCAATCCGCCCGCCCCAACGACTGAGCGCCAGCGTATCGGGCGAGGGATACTGCTCCGCCCGAAACCCGGCAATTAATTCGGCGCCGCGCTGGCCGGAGGTGCGGCCTAACCCCAGGGTATCAGCCGAGGGGGCAGCGGTGGGATAAGCGGCATCGGTGAAAGGTGTTTGTGGCAGTTCCGGCATGATGGCACTCGCATGAAATAAAGAACTTAATTACGGCAATACGGTTATTAAAAAATAACTTGAGAGACTTGTCAACCAACGGCATGGTTTGATCCGCCGGAATACCGTTATAATTAACCGTTAGCCAATTCATGACAAGGCAGGTTACAAATCACGTCCTTAATCCCGAACAAAATCAAACAGATCATCCACGCGCGCGGCTTCGCTTACAACGTCGGCGTGCTGGCGGGCGGCACGGCGCTGGCGCAGGCCATCGGGGTGCTGTCCGCGCCGGTTCTGTCCCGCCTGTATACGCCGGATGATTTTGGCGTGCTGGGCGTGTATACCTCGCTGTTCAGCATCCTGCTGGCGGTCAATTCGCTGCGGTACGAATTTGCCATCAGCCTGCCGAAAGATGACGAGGATGCCGTCAATCTGCTGGCGCTGACGCTGGCGCTGGTCGCCGGCACGACCATCGTGTTTGCCATCGCGCTGGGGCTGCTGGCCGACCAGATCGTGAGCTGGACGAACGCCCCGGCGCTGCGCCCGTACCTGTGGCTGCTGCCGCTGGGACTGCTGGGCGCGGGCTTCTACGAGGCGCTGAACTACTGGACGATCCGGCGGCAGCAGTACCCGCGCATCGCCCGCACGCGCTTCACCCAGAGTATCGCCGGCAGCCTCACGCCGGTGCTGCTGGGGCTGCTCAGGCCGGGCGCGGGCGGGCTGCTCATCGGCCACGTCATCAGCCAGGGGGTCGGCAGCAGCACGCTGGCGCGGCACGCCTGGCGCGACGACCGCACCGCGCTGCGGCGGGTAACACTGCGCGGCATGGGGCGCATGGCGCGGCGCTATTACCGCTTTCCGCTGCTCAGCACCGGGTCCAGCCTGCTGAACAGTCTGGGGTTGAACCTGCCCCGCCTGCTGCTGTCACTGTTTTATGGCACCAGCGTTACCGGCTGGTTTCTGTTCGGGCAGCGCATCATCGCCCTGCCAATGGCACTGGTGGGCGCGTCGGTCGGGCAGGTGTTCCTCGGTACGATTGCGCAACTCAAAAACGACGCGCCGGAACGCTTAAAGCCGTTCTACCTGAAAACCGCCCGCCGCCTGCTGCTGCTCGGCCTCGTGCCGTCGGCATTTCTCATGCTCACCGGCGCGCCGCTGTTCGCCTGGGTCTTTGGCCCGGAATGGGAAACCGCCGGGCTGTACGCGCAGATTCTCGCGCCGATGTTTCTGGTGCAGTTCGTCGTGTCGTCACTGTCACAAATCATGATCGTGCTGGAACGGCAGAGCGTCCAACTGGTCTGGGATTTCGCTCGCCTGGTGCTGACGGTGGGACTGCTGTGGCTTGCCTCCCGGTACGACAGCACGCTGGCGGTGCTGCTGTATTCCGCCGGCATGACCATCGCTTATCTGGTCCTGTTGGGGTTACAATGGCACGCGCTTGGACAGTTCGCTATAGAAAGACAGCCCAGCCATGAGTGAAGCCCAATACTACGAAACGCGGGATTTGTGGTCAGAATCGCGCTTTCAGCTTGATCAGGAACGCCGCCGCTTTGCTGCCGCCGCCAGTCTCCTGCCCGTCAGTGTGACTAACCTGCTGGATGTCGGCGCGGGCAACGGCGCGTTTTTACGGTATCTGGAAGATGAGGGGAAAGCCCTGCACCTGCTGGGGCTGGAACGCGCCCGCACCGCGATTGATATGAAAGTGTGCCACGCGGACATGCAGGCCGGTTCGGCGGACGCGCTGCCGTTTAACGACCGCGCCTTTGATATCGTGTCGGCGCTGGAAGTGATCGAACATCTGCCGTATGGGGTGTATGAACAGTCGCTGCGCGAACTGGAACGAGTCGCCGGGCATTATATCCTGATCTCCGTGCCCTACCGCGAACCACGTCGCCGGGTGATCTGCCCCTACTGCGGCTGCCAGTTCCATCCGTATTATCACATGCGTCGGTTTGACGATGCCGTTATGCCGCGCCTGTTCGAAACTTTTGAGCTGGTACGCCGGCTGGAAGTTGGCGTTGAGGAATATGTCGTTATGCCGGTGGTACGGGCGGCGCGTGGGCTGCTGCGCCGCCGTGTATATCCATCCAGCGCGATTTGCCCGCAGTGTGGTTATACCCAGGCGGACAGCGCAGCACCGGCGGTGACACCGCCGCCGGCTTCGTCAGCGAAACGTCTGGCGCGGCTTATTCCGCGCTACACGCGCCGGAACTGGATCATTACCCTGTACCAGCGCCGTACCGGTTAGCCTTCTCCCCCAACCTTAACCTGCACCGGCGCCGGTTTCGTTATACACTACGAAAGGCCGGTGGAACTCCCCCTCAATTACAGGGGTTGGTTTTTCTTTGATTCGACTAGAATGAGACTCAAGTGGTGACGATTCGCA
>JARKOK010000234.1 GCA_029975765.1 Aggregatilineales bacterium | reverse complement strand
ATTGGACACCACGCCGCCAGTGGCGAAGTCCAGCGGGCCAACTTCAGACAACTGCCCTGGCAGACTCAGATGGGACGCCGGGACGTGCGCCATACGCGGGATAATATCCAGGCACAGGTGGCCGCTGACGACCACATCTATTGCATCCACCGCCGGCTTTCCATCGGGTTGAGAAACTGTTTGAAAAGTCCTCACCCCGAACCCCTCTCCCTCAGAGAGAGGGGCTTAAGCGGTCTTTTCTCCCCTTCTTCATGAGAGAAAAGGTGCCGGGGGATGAAGGCAAAAAGACTTCTCAAATGGCCTCTGAGGGTGATGATATGGCAGACTGTTTGAGGCGACGGACTCATGGATACAGCTCCGAACCCGTATACCCGCACATCCCGACACGCGGAGAATTCACAACCGGCAGAAACATATAATCGTCCTGTTCCCGAAGGTAACATGGATGAAGGTATTTACACTCATCACATACCCAGGCGCTATCCTCTGACCAGATACAGAACGTACAAACCTGAGTCGCCGGTTTCTTGTTACAGTGCTGGCAGGTGATTTGCGGCGCATCATTTCGTGCCATGATGGTTAGCCAGTGTTTCTTGCCGGTGGCTGCGCCATCCCGTTCATCCAGCACTTTCAGGACTAATTCGGTAGTCGTGCCAAAGTCATATTCATGGTGAAACACCATGTCTCGTTTGAGGATTTTATCAAGCGCAATCACCATACTGCGCTCACCGTAGCCGCCCATTGGAGAGACGGAATACGTTTTGCCCTGAATCCGAAAAGCACTGAGATGGCCGCAGCATTCCAGCCAGATATCTCGCAAAAACTGATCGAGATCGCGCAGTGTCTTGGCTGCGTTCAGTTCCAGATGCAGCCAGTAATCAGAAGCATAGTCGCAACTAATCAGGAGATGAAACCACTTTTTCGGTTTTGTCAGTTTTTGTTGATCGGCCTGCTGGTTAGCGGCCTGGCGGTGCTTGCAGGCGAGCAGATGTTTGCTCATCCCTGATCGGGCATAAGCAGCGCCACAGTAGGTACATTTTCCTTTTGACTGAGGGCGGCGCGTTCGTTTTTCTTCAGCCATCTTTCAACCTCTCGAACTATCGGTTGTAACCGGTGAAGTTCACCCCCGCGACTGGCGTGCCGGTCTGCTGTAAAGTCTCGATCCGCTGCTTACATTCATGAACGGCTTCCGCGCCGTCGAGCACGCTGACACGGCAGTGGAAACGTTTGGCGTGCTCACGCCCCGGTTCGATCATCACCAGCCGACCACTGGCACGCGCGGCGTTCTGGCCTTCGGGAATACCGCTGCCCGGTTCAATGCCGGATACATATACGCCCTGACGAGTGTTTTTCCACTGGGTCAGATACGGCAGATTATGCGTGTCCCACGAGATTGAGAGGCCAAAATCGTCATGCAGCAGCGCCGCTTCGGTGGTGCTGCCGCTGGTGGCGGTTTTGACATGGTGGAAGAAGACCTGTTCGGCATAGGCCGGCGTGGCCTCGTCGTAATCCATCCAGTTTGCCAGCCCGGCGCGGGCGATGTCTTCACGCGGGTAAACGGCCTCATGCGCGCTGTAGAACTTCGCGCCTTTTGACACCAGTGGGAAACCCACGTTGAAGTGATACAGCAGCATCAGCGGGGCGGGGACATCCCCGACGTTGGTCACTTTGTCAAAGATGTCAAATTCCGCTCGGCCCAATGTCATAAAGTAGGTGCGTTCCAGCCGGAGCTGTTCCTTAAACAGCCCGCCCTCGGACACAAAGCCGCTAAGTTCAAGCGTGTAATACTCTTTATCGTTGACTTTATCTTTCATCCAGATGGGTAAAATCTGCACGTTGTCGGCCCGCAGGCGGCTGAAACGCCCATGCAGATCGCGCACTTCGCCGGTCTGGTCGTCGCGTTCCGGCGGCCCCATATGCGTCAGGCCGCAGGTGGTCAGCAGCCCGCCGTTGAACTGCTGCAGGAAGTTGAGGCCGAAGTCCGGCAGGTGCGGCGATCCCTGGCTGATCCAGGTCAGCGGGATGCCTTTGTAATGAGCGGTCCAGATGTCCAACCCGCGATCCAGCATGACGGTAAACGTCAGGCCGCTGCTGTTATAAGCCTCAACAATCCGCATTCCACTGGGCAGCGTTGACCGCTGGAAGTGGATAAACTGCCGCATATCCACGCTGTGGCGCTCAAGTTCGTCGCGCGTCAGGTTCTTTATGTCCAACATGGGATAAGTCTTTCTGTATGGTGGTAAATATAAAGAGGTACATCAATTTTAGACAACCATAGAGATTAGCGAACTTGCTCCCCGATTGCAACCTGCCCTTACCCTGCGTTCAAACGGTGCATGTCCTCCTGCAACCGGTTGTATAAACCCCGGTAAAGATCGCGTCGAGTGGCATACCGCTCGACATTCGCCGGGTCTGGTATGACCTGCGTTCCGGCGCGGGGCAGCCGGGCGCACGCTTCCGCGAACGAAGGGTATAAACCACAGCCGACGCCCGCGATGAGCGCCGTACCAACCGCGCCATGATTCGCGCCCGCCGCCAGGGTCAGCGGCCTGCCAAAAATATCGGCCTGAATCTGCCGCCAGACAGGGGAGGTCGCCGCGCCACCGGTAATGGTGACGGCCAGATGTGGGTCGCCGGTGGCTTCAATGACCAATGAAAGACATTCTTCCATCGCAAAGGTCACACCTTCCATCACGGCGCGGGCCAGATGGCCGGCCGTATGATGCAGCCGCAGCCCCAGAAACACACCGGATGCGGCTGCGTCCATGTGCGGCGTGCGTTCCCCGGCGAGATAGGGAAGAAACACGAGTCCGTCCGCGCCCGGCGGCACGTCTGCCGCCAGATGCGAGAGGTAATCGTAAGCATCTGCACGTTGAGTCAGGCCGAGCGTGTCGCGCAGCCAGCGCAGCGACAGCCCGGCGGTCAGGATGGCCGTTTGCGCGTACCAGAAACCGGGGACAGGGTAGTTAAAAACATAATACCGCAGGCGCGGGTCGGTGCGGGGTTGGTCAAGTAGCGCGAACACCTGGCCGCCAGTGCCAATGGCGGCAATGGCATGACCGGGCGCGTACAGTCCATGCCCGATGCCCTGCGCCGGTAGATCGGCGCTGCCGGTGACGACCGGGATGCCGGCACGCAGGCCGAGGGTCTCTGCCGCCGAAGGGATCAGTTCTCCCGCAAGCTGGGCCGATGGCTGGACGGCTGGCATGTAACGCCGGTCGGCCTGGCACTGTTCGAGCAGCCAGTCTGACCAATCGCCGGACGCGACATCAAACAGCCAGGTCGCGGCGGCATCACTGGGGTCGGTGGCCGGGAGGCCGGTCAATCGCAGCCGCACGTAATCTTTCGGCAGCAGCAGGACGTGCGTGCGGCGCAGTGTAACCGGTTCGTGCTGTGCCAGCCACAGCAGATTCGGGCCAAAGAAGCCAGCGGCGGGCAGTCCTGGCGCGTGGCGTGCCATGTCCCCCGGATTCAGCCGGCGGCGCAGCTC
>JARKOK010000231.1 GCA_029975765.1 Aggregatilineales bacterium | reverse complement strand
GCGGCGGCAGCAGCCTGACGGCGGCAGCGATGGCCGGACGCTTTTTGACGGAAACGTTTGAGTACGGGCGGGAATGTTACCGCCAGCGGCTGCCGGTTCGGATGTGGCTGGGCTGCGGCACGCGGGTTGTCTATCCCCGCGCGCCGCATGATGCGCGCCCGCTGGTCATCCTGACGGATGTACGGGTCGCCAGCAGCGCCGAAGAATTTGTCCTGATGCTGGCGGACAGTGGGCGCGCGCGAACAGCAGGCCGCCCGACCGCCGGCAGCAGCGGCAATCCGCTGCGTTTTCCGCTGACGGGTGGTGGCGAAGCACAGTTTTCATCAGGGGATCTCCGCCGCCGCAGCGGCGAACGGCTGGAAGGGGCCGGTATTCAGCCGGATGTGTCTGTCACCTGGACGCTGGACGACCTGCGCGCCGGGCGCGACCCGGACGCTGCGGCGGCGGAAACGCTGCTGGCCGGGCCGTAGCTCAACTGGCCGCTTTAAGGGCTGTTTCGGTCAGCGTGGTCTGGCAGTGGCCGCACATCCATAAATAAACGACCGGTTCGATTCCGGCAGCGGCAGCAATATGCGGCGGCCACTGCTGCTGACCGATGAAGGTGAACTGCGTGAACTGGCCGCAGGTGGGACATTCACCGGTGCGGTGTAGGGGCTGGCTCTGGAGGTTGTCGGGTGGTCTGTTCATGGGTGTTACCCCGTTTTACACTACAGGCTGGCAATAAATATCTGGCTAACAACGTCGTGGCAGTCTTTAGGTGTTCCCCCTGCTGCCTCTATTGTAACGGCAGATCACCGCCGCAGTTGTCAGGATATGCTAAATATTGTGCATATCTGGCATACAACTCAGCGGCGCGTTGCAGGCTGTGACAAACCGCAGCGGGTTACCTTACAGGTGGGTTACATTTTGAACAAAACACCGGAGTCAGCCGTAGAATCAGGTGAAGGTAGGCAGCCTTCGCAGCTTTACTCCAGGGCGGGCCGGTTCTCGTATCCCACACACGGGTTCCTCGGATACGAGAGCCGGCCCACCCCTTCGCTGGGCTAATCTTCTCACATCACCACGATTCTTGCTACAATCTGATGCTGGCACACAGGGAGAAGATCATGACGACAACCGTATTATGCTGCGACGACTCAACCCGCGCTGGCGAGGCGCTGCCCGGCACCGCGCCGCGCAGCGACGTGTGGCTGCTGCTGGAATATCCCGCGCCCTGGGGCGTGAAAGCCTTCGAGGACAGCGCCCTGCCTGACCCGGTAAAAGAGCGGCTGTCGAACTGGCTGAGCGTCATTCCCGGCGCGCGGTTGCAGTTCATCAAACGTGATAAGGCTGGTGACAGCCGGGTGCTGTATGTGGCGCTGGCGCGGCAGGGCGCGCTCTACCGTTTCGATCTGGCGGGCTACGACAGCCTGCTGACGCTGGACATCCCGGCCCTGGTGGGCGGCGCGGCAGCGTTCGCGGCGCACCGCACGGATGAAAAGCTGTACCTCGTCTGCACTAACGGCAAACGTGATGTCTGCTGCGCCGTACACGGCCTGCCGCTGTACCAGCAGATGCGCGCGGTGGGCGGCGACGCGGTGTGGCAGAGCAGCCACATCGGCGGCCACCGCTTCGCCGGGACGCTGGTATGCCTGCCGCACGGCCTGTATTACGGGCGCGTGGCCGATGGCGCGGCGATCATCAGGGCCTATAACCGGGGCGAGTTTGAACCGGCCAACTGCCGGGGACGCTGCACCGAAGCGCCGGCCGCCCAGTCGGCGGAAATCTACCTGCGGCAGCAGCTTGGCCTGCGTGGGCTGGACGCGCTGCGGGTGCTGGCGGTCGAGCAGGCCGGCGACCGGTGGACGGTGCAATTGGCGGCGCATGACGCGGCCTATACCGTCACCGTGCAGGGTACGCCGGTGATGGTGCTGGAAAGCACCGGCGATGCCGAAGCCAAACGAGTTATCCAGCCGGTGGTGGTAGGGTACGAACGGGTATAACGATTGGCGACCGCTGGGTCGCGCTTCAGCTGGCTTCGTGGATTTCGTTGAAGAAATTGTCAAACGTAACCAGGTCTTCAATGGCGTACTGGGTCATCGTCCACAGGTCGCCGTTGGGAATACTGGTGAGGTTGGACTCCGGGCGGGGCAAGCCGTCCATTAAGACATACATATCCTGCAGGCGGCGCTCCTGGTGGGCGCGCATCCGGTTGAAGCGCAGCAGCGCCTGATCAACGGCGGCGGTATCCTGCACCATGCGTTTGGTGTCCAACGATTCGTAGTAGTAGTGGTGGCGCCAGCGGCGGTGTTCTTCCGTGATGATGTCCACCTGTTCTCGCAGGTAGGCCAGCGCCGCCAGCGTGTGTTCCTGCCGCGAGTCGCGCTGCATGAGCAGCACCTGCTCCAGCAAATTGAGCAGCGTTTGCGCCTGTGACAGCCGTTTGCGGTACTCATTATTGATGCGCCACAAAACATGAGCGGCAGCGCGCATACATCTCTCCGGCGGCAAAGACCCTGATTTGCCCGTATTGTACCATGTTTTTTAATGATGCAGCACCTTCTCAGTTTATCAGAACAGACGTGCTATTCTGATACAACTATGGTAAAATTATGTTATGATACCGGCAGACAGGTTTATCTGGAACTTCAGGGTAGGTGCAAACGAACGGCGCGCCCGCCGCGCCGCTGAGATGAACAGGTAAGTAACATGCGTGAACCGAACGAATACGACGATCTGCGCGACGACGACGAATATCTCGACGAATACGACGACCCGGACGAAGAATTCGAGGACGACGAAGACGACGATGATGGCCCCGCGCCTTCGCGCGTGAATCCGTTTGCCAGCAAACCCGGCGGCACAACCTCCGGTTTACCGGGTTCGCGTCCCAGCACCTTTGGCGGCGGGGCGCGTCCCACCACGCCGGGCAGCACCAGTCCGTCCGGCGCACGGCCATTCGGCGCGGGGGCGCCTGCCTCCGGCAGCGGCTCGTCCGGCAGTCAATCCGGCGCGCGGCCATTCGGCGGCGGCGGTACACCCAGCGCCGGCAGCGGTTCATCGGGCAGTCCGTCCGGCGCACGGCCATTCGGCGCGGGGTCGCCTGCGTCCGGCAGCGGCTCGTCCGGTGGTCAATCCGGCGCGCGGCCATTCGGCGGCGGCAGTACGCCCACCTCCGGCAGCGGTTCATCGGGCAGTCAATCCGGGTCACGCCCATTTGGCGGCGGCAGTACGCCTACGTCCGGCAGCGGTTCGTCCGGCAGTACCCCCGGCGGCGCGCGGCCGTTCGGCGCGGGATCACCACCCGCCAGCGGCGGCACGCCACCCAAAAAGGATGACAAGGCGGGCGGTGGGCTGGGCGGCAAAATTGGCGGCTTAACCGGCGGCCTGACCTCGCGCTTCGGCGGTGACAAGAAGGATGACAAACCCGCCACCCCCAAGAAAGACAACAAACCCGGCGGCTTAGGCGGCATGTTCAATCGCGGCCAGGACGCGAAACCGGCCAGCCGTCCGGCGGATAAATCCGGCGGGCTGGGCGGTCGGCTCGGCGGCCTCTTCGGCGGCAAAAAAGACAGCCCACCACCCAGCCGACCCGGCACGCCAACCGGCAGTTCACCCTTTAGCAAACCCTCCACGCCGCCCTCGTCGGCTTCCGGCGCGAAACCCGGCAGCAGCAGCGCCTTTGGCAGCGGCAGCCGGCCCTTTGGCGCGGCAGGCGGCGCGGCCACCCCGGCGCGACCGGGCGCGGCTCCGGCCAAACCCGCGAAAAAAGGGCTGTTTTCCTTCCTTCAGCGTGGGCCAAAAGAAGATAAAAAAGCGGCCAAACCCCGCACCAGCAAAGCCCCCAAGATCGAACAGGGTCAGGGATTATCGCTGGATAACAAGCTGGACATCCTGGGCGTGGGGCTGGTGTTAGGCTCACTGGCGCTGTTTTTCAGTTCGCTGTCCACCACCAAAGGCGCGCTGACGGAAGCGATCAATACCTTCCTCGGTAATGCCTTCGGCTGGGGCGCGATTGCCATTCCTCTGGCGATGCTGGCCGTCGGGGTGTGGCTGATCGCGCGGCACTTCGGCGAGGATGCGCCGGTTATCGAACGGATGCGGGTGATCGGCATCATCGTGCTGTTCCTGGGGATACTTATCATCCTCCAGTACATTGACTCGTTCAGCTATGTGGGTGTTACCAATCTGGCGCAGCTTCGTGTCCTGCTGGAACTGTCGTGGACGTTCGGGCAGGGCGGCGGCTGGCTGGGCGCGCAGTTGTATTTCCTGCTGGTATCGAATGTGACCGAACTCGGCGCGTTCTTCGTCACTATCGGCTGGGTGCTGGTTGGCATCATGCTGACGGCGGACGTCAGCTTCTACCAACTGGCGGTGTTCATCATCAGCGCGGGGCGCAGCTTTAACGATGCGCGCGCCCGCCGCGCTCAGGCCCGAACCGCCGAACAGGCCGCGAAGGCGCTGGCCGCCGCGCCGCCCACGCCGCAGATCAGCGTGACAGCGCCGCCGCCGGAACAGCTTCCCGCCGGGGCGCAGGCCGCGCTGCCCACGCCGCCCGCCGCTGCCGCGCCAGCCCTGCCAGAACCCCCGCGTGATATTCCGATCACCATCGGCGGGCGCACGATCACCGCCGCCAACAGCGAACTGTCGCCGGTCGAACTGCGTCCGGCGGCGGGTACGCCCGCTGCAGCGCGGTCTCCGGTTGCTGACAGCCAGCCCGAAGACACCGCCGCGCGCGGCGGTCTGGGCGCGCGGCTGCGCGGCGCGGTGCCGTCGTTTGCGCTGCCGGGCAGCAGTAAAGCCACCGAACCGGCCAAACCGGCGGAAACGCCCGCCGCGTCAAAACCGGCGGAAGCCGCCGGCATCCGGTCGCGGCTGTTTGGTGGCAAACCCGCCGCGCCGCTGGCAGAGGCGAAAGCCGAACCGCCGGTCGCGGCTGCGAACGATACGCCGAAACCGGCAGCCGCCCCACTGGCGGCCAGCAGCCAGCCGCCGGCGGCAGCGTCCAGTGCCGCTGCGCCGGTTAACCCGGATCGCTGGAAGCGTCCCGGCAGTGAAACCACGCCCTCAACCCCCACGCCTGCCGTTCCCGGTCGGGAAGCTGCCGAACCGGCGGCGCGGCTGGGTGATCTGGTGCGGCCTGCCGCGAAACCGTCCGAACCGGCCAGACCTGCCGACCAGCCGGCGGCGCGGTTGGGTGATCTGGTGCGGCCATCCCCGACGACACCCACCCGGCAGACCGGCACGTTTGGCGCGGCGAAACCGGCGGACAGCCGTCCGTTGGGCGGCGAACCGGCTACACCCCTGGCCGGAGCCATACCTGCCGCCCGACCGCCGGATGACGATTTCATTGAGGACGATGAGGACGAACTGACCGAATCGGAAGAACTGCGCCGCCTGCCCCCGGCTAAACCGAAAGGGTATGTCGAACCGCCGCCGAAAGCCGACGAGTCGAAGTCGCGCTTCGGTGTAAGTGTGTTTGGCTCGCCACGCCCCGGTGCGGCGCCGGCCAGCCCGCCGAAACCTGAGCCGGACGAGGAAGAAAAACCCTCCTTGCAGGAGCGCATGGAACGCCTGAACGCGATTCGTTCCGGCACGCTGTCACCGGCGGAGGACGGCGATAAAGTCACCGCCGCTGCCGCGCCGCGCCCCTTCGGCGCAAAACCGGATGAGAAACCCGCCGCGCCGGCCCCCCGGCCTGCTGCGCCAGTGGACGGACAGGGGGCGAAGACCGTCCCCCCGGCAGGTGATGGCCTGAAATCTGGTGATACCACCACGCCGCCCTGGGACACAGGCGTGAAACCGGCGGCCAGCCTCAAACCGGACGGTCACACCACCCCGCCGCCGCGTTCTGAAAGTGAAGCGGTGAAAGCGGACGTGCCGCGCCCGACCGGCGCGCAGCCGTTCAGCCGCCCGCCGGTAACGTCGCCGTTTGGTAAACCTGCCGATGACCAGTCGAAAGCCGCCCCTGCCGGTGGGCTTAAGCCGGCGGGCAGCAGTCCATCCCGGCAGGAGCCGGAACGCCGCAGCGTGTTCACGCCGCCCACTACGCCGCCCGGCGCGGTCACGCCGGTCATCCAGCACGCGGGCGCGCAGAGTGTGCCGCAGGCCGCCCAGCCCGCCCCTATGCCAACCGTCAGCAGCACGAAACGGCGTAAGGATTACCGCCTGCCGGATATGGCCGCGCTGCTGCGCCCCGGCTCGGAGCAGGATTTTGACCGTGACAGCCTGCTGGCGCGCGCGCGGGTGATCGAGGATACGCTCAACAGCTTCGGCGCGCCCGGTAAGGTCGTCGAGGTGAATACCGGCCCGGTGATTACCCAGTTCGCGGTCGAGCCGGGTTATCTGATGTCACGCGGCGGCAAGAACAGCCGCGTTAAGGTGAGCGCCATCGCCCAGTTGGACAAGGACTTGCAGCTCGCGCTGGGCGCTAAATCCATCCGTATCGAAGCGCCCGTCCCCGGCAAGGGCTACGTCGGTATCGAAGTGCCGAACGAACAGCCCGCGCTGGTCAGCCTGCGCGACGTGATGGACTCCGAGGAGTTCCGCAAGATCAAGTCGCCGCTGGCGATTGCGCTGGGGCAGAGCGTGGACGGCACGCCGGTGGCCGCCGATCTGGGTACCATGCCGCACCTGCTGATCGCCGGTACGACCGGCTCCGGTAAATCGGTGTGTGTCAACGCCATCATCGCCAGCCTGCTGCTGCTCAACCAGCCCGACCGCCTGAAGTTCATCATGGTTGACCCCAAGCGGGTTGAACTCACCGGTTACAACGGCATCCCGCATCTGGTCGCGCCGGTCGTGGTCGAACTGGAGCGCATCGTCGGCGTGCTGAAGTGGGTCACGCGGGAAATGGACGAACGTTACAAACGCTTCAGCAACGCCGGGGCGCGTAACATCGAGGATTTCAACAACCATCTGCCGGCCAATGAAGAGATCATGCCGTACATCGTCGTCATCATTGACGAGCTGGCCGACCTGATGATGCTCGCGCCGGACGAAACCGAGCGGGTCATCACCCGTATCGCGGCGCTGGCGCGCGCCACCGGCATCCATCTGGTGATCGCCACGCAGCGCCCGTCGGTAGACGTGGTGACCGGCCTGATTAAAGCCAACTTCCCGGCGCGTATCGCCTTCGCCGTAGCGTCCAGTGTGGACAGCCGCGTGATCATTGACCAGCCCGGCGCTGACCGCCTGCTGGGGCGCGGTGACATGCTGTACATGAGCGGCGACTCACCCGCGCCGCTGCGTTTGCAGGGGGTGTTCGTCGGCGACAGCGAGATCAACAACATCAACCGCTTCTGGAAATCGCAGGTGGCGGAGGACGAAATCGCGGCCAAGCCGATCACCCAGTTGGTGCTGGATCATACGATTGCCGAGCCGCCGCGCCCGGTCATGCCCAGCAACGAACGCCAGCAGATGCAACAGGCGTTCTGGGATCGTGACGACGACGAGCGGAAACCCGGCCAGCGCGGTTTTATGGGGCTGGGCGCGGAGGCTGACGACGACGAAGCCGCCAGCGATGGTGAGGACGAACTGTACGACGAGGCCGTTGAAATGGTGCGCCGCCTGAACAAAGCGTCGGTGTCGCTGTTGCAGCGGCGGCTGCGCATCGGTTACACCCGCGCCGCGCGGCTGATTGACATCATGGAAGAGCGCGGCGTGGTCGGCCCCGCCGAAAGCGGCAGCAAACCACGTGAGGTGCTGCCGCTGAAGGGGTAAGTGAGCCGGTTGGTCTTTCACGTTCCACAGGATTTTGGTCGGGGCGCGGCGGTGCGCCCCGATTTTTTCCGGCCTGCGTGAATCGTCCGTTTTAAACCTCCTTTTTGTGAAAACCTGCACAATTTCTCATGTTGCGGGGCGGGTCACATGGTAGAATAGCGGTTAAATGTCCGATAGGAAAAGGCCGCATGATTCGCCAGAACCACTCCGCCAACCTCCAGACCGTGCCGGCGCTGCAACATCTGGAACTGTCCATACTGGAAGCGCTCAGCAGCATCGCCCGGGTGTATTACCTCAAACCGCAGGAAGTGATTCTGCATCAGGGTGACATCATCCACTCGTTTTACATCGTGCAG